>JAVEQP010000090.1:0-14696 GCA_034007585.1 Lentimicrobium sp.
TCAATAAGCTGATGAGGATCCCCTTCCAGAAGCAATCGATCTTTAAAGGTTCCGGGCTCCATTTCATCGGCATTGGCAATAAGGTACTTTTCTTTGGGTGCATCGTCTCCCATAGGAACAAAACTCCATTTTTGTCCGGTGTTGAAACCGGCTCCTCCCCTGCCTTTCAGCCCCGATTCCTGCACAAGAGAGGTAACTTCTTCCGGTTTTTTAAGCAGAGCTTTTCGAAGCCCCTGGTAGCCGCCCGACTTTTCGTACACCTGAATGTCCACCGGTATGCCTTTGATTATATTTTTTGTCAACGGAGTTTCCATGTCTCTATCTATTGGTATTTTTCCAGAATGTCATCAACCTTGTCGGCCGTTAGGTGATTGTACAAATCATTTCCAACCATCATTGCCGGTGCATGATCGCAATTGCCCAAACACTGAATGGGCAACAACGTGAAACGGTCATCTTTTGTAGTTTCACCATACGAAATTCCCAGCTTTTTATTCAAGTGGGCCAGAATATCTTCATATCCCATCACCCAACAGGAAATACTGGCGCACACAAAAATCACATGCCGCCCCACCGGCTTCCTGAAAATCAGATTGTAAAAGCTGGCTACATTTTCCAGTTCCGTGGCCGACATTTCGAGAATTGCAGCCACTTCGGCCAGCGACTCGTCAGAAACCCACCGCTGTTTATCCTGCACAATCTTAAGCGCCTCAATACTGGCCGCACTTTTTATTGGGAACTTAGCCATTTCCTTCTCTATTCGTTCTATTTCTTCTTTTGACAGCATTTCACAAGGTTTAAAAAATCAACGATCGATGTCTGAAAGCACAAAGTCCACACTCCCCAAAATGGATAATAAATCTGCCACGGTATATCCTTTACTTATAAAAGGCACCATTTGCATATGCGGAAAGGATGGAGTCCTTATACGTGTTCTATAGGAGCTGGTGCTTCCATTGCTTGTTAAATAATATCCGTATTGTCCTTTTGACGATTCTATTCCCGAGTAGGCTTCGCCGGGTGGAATTACCGGCCCCCAGGAGGTGTGAACAAAATGATGTATCAGCGTTTCAATGTCGTACATCGTATTTTCCTTTCGGGGCGGGGTGGCTATTGAGCTGTCGGATTTATAATTTCCCGAAGGCATCTGGTCAACACATTGCCTGATTATCCGCAGGCTTTGTCTTATCTCCTCAATTCTTACCTGCGCACGGTCAAAACAATCTCCGTTGGAGCCAACCGGTATGTCAAATTCAAACTGGTCATAACCGCCGTAAGGTCTTTTTTTGCGAAGATCCCATTCAAAACCGGTAGCACGAAGGCCGGGACCGGTAATTCCCCATTCAATGGCCTCAGCCGTATTGTATATTCCTATTCCTTTCGTCCGGCCTTTAAAAATCATATTTTTCATGACCAGAGAATCATATTCTTTTAATCTTGCCGGGAGATAATTCAGGAATTCATTGATCATACTTCTCCAGCCCTCGGGTAAATCCTGCGCTACACCTCCAATCCGGAACCAGTTTGGGTGCATGCGGTCTCCGCAAATGGCTCCAATAATATCCAGAACCTTTTCTCTGTCGGTGAACATGTAAAACACAGGCGACATTTGTCCAATATCCTGGGCAAATGTTCCGTACCACACCAAATGACTGGATATGCGGAACAATTCGGCAAGCATAATGCGAATAACTTTCGCCCTGTCGGGAACGGAAATATCCCCTAACTTTTCAACTGCCTCACAGTACGCCATATTGTTGAGAACGCCGGAGAGATAATCCACCCTGTCGGTATAAGGAATATAGGTATGCCAGGATTGTCGCTCTCCCATTTTCTCCGCTCCCCGATGATGGAATCCAATGTCCGGAACAATATCCACAATATCTTCTCCACTTAGCTGAAGTATCAATCTTAAAATACCATGCGTACCCGGATGCTGAGGCCCTATATTCAGGAACATAAAATCTGCATCTTCTGTCTGCCGTTTCATTCCGAACTTTTCAGGATTAAACTGAAGTTCTTCTTCCTGTTGTTCCAGATAATCATCGGTCATTACAAAATTCCCCATATCCGTAGCCCTTGCGGGATGTTCCTTTCTCAGGGGGTGACCTACCCAACTTTCCGGCATAAGAATTCGGCGCAAATCAGGGTGACCTATAAATTGAATTCCAAACATGTCATATATTTCCCGTTCATACCAATTGGCAGACGGCCATATATTCACGATGCTTGAGATAGCGGGATAATCGGAGGTAAGACCAACTTTAATCCGCACATCACAATTCCGTTCGAAAGAAAGCAGATGATATACGATGATGAAAGGATATGCCGGTGGTGCTCCAACAGTTGAAAACGCACGCATATCAATAGCCGTGAGATCAAAAAGCATTGGAAAAGGCTTTTCCAGCTTGAACTTCAGATGCCTTAATAAATCGCCTATTATCTGTTCAGGAACAAGAAGCGTTAATATGCCGTCTTTTGTTTCCTCAGTCTTCAGATCAGCATTTCCAAATGATCCGGTGATATCGTATAATAATTGTTCCTTTTCCATCGGATGGGCTATAAATTAAGTGTATCGGGAGGATCAATTTCGGTCATTTTCATCCTCTCTTCTCTTTTTTTGTCTCTCAATGAATACGCCTCAGGTTTTATTACTCCCTGCGACCCGATTTTCCAACTGAGCGGTCTTTTTTCTTTACCTACCTGTTCACTTAACAGTAATAAGCCTTCCATAAATGCATCTGGTCTGGGCGGACAGCCCGGCACATATACATCTACCGGCAGGAATTTATCCACCCCTTGCACAACGCTGTATATGTCGTACATTCCGCCCGAATTTGCACAGGATCCCATGGAGATGACCCATTTCGGCTCCATCATTTGGTCATAAAGCCGTTGGATTACCGGGGCCATTTTCATAAACACGGTGCCGGCAATGATCATCAGGTCTGCTTCTCGTGGCGTACCGCGAATCACTTCTGCACCGAAGCGTGCAATGTCATAACGGCTGGTAAGACTGGTGGCCATTTCCACGTAACAACAGGACAGTCCGAAGTTAAAAGGCCAGATAGAATTTTTGCGACCCCAGGAGAGCATATCCTGAAGTGTCGTAAAAACGATATTTTCTCGTATGGCCTCATCAAATGAATGACCGGAAGGCTCACCGGCTCCCTTAAAAAAGAGTGATTGTCTGTTCATGTTTTACCTTTCCTTTTATTAGCCGCTTTAAGGATTTTTTTACCCGAAGTTTCAAAGTCGAGGGCTCCAATGCTGATTTCGTAAACTAAAAGTGCAAGCAGAATACCGATAAAAACGGCAGCCGCTGCAAACCCAAGCCAGCCCGTCTCCCGAAAAGCCATTGCCCACGAGAATAGAAATACGGCTTCTATATCAAAAAGCACGAAGAACATGGCGATAAGATAAAACTTGGAAGGGAAACGAAGTCGGGCGCTGTCGGTGGGTTTTATACCTGATTCATAAGGCTGACTTTTTGACTTACCGATTCCTTTTTCCCCCAAAAACCAGGAAATGCCCAGCATGGCTACTATAATAACCAGAGCAATTATTGTGTAGAGAATAAAGGGTTTAAAATTTATGCTGAGTATTTGGCTAACCATAGTAAAATTTATGTAAACTCCAAACCTTTGATTAAACAAACTTAATAAAATTAATGTTCAGTAAATTAATAATGTCAATAAAATTTCAATTTAAAAGGTTACTCCTGACTGTTTAGCTGCTCTATACGATTGTATCTTACACACATTCAGTGAACTACCACATTTATTTAGGTTGAGAAACTAAGCGCTAAAACCAATATACACATCAGCTTTAAGAATGAATAAATTATCTCAATAAATCACATTAGCTTTTAAAAGCGGCAAAGTGCATTGAGCAAAGTGAGTTTATGAAAAAGCGTGGTGATTGATAAGGGTTATGGCGGGAATAATCTAAAAATAGACAAATGGAAAAATCATTTAAAATTGGCGACCATGTAAAATGGAATTCTGAAGCAGGACATGTATCAGGCAAGATCATAAAAATACATACCGCCGACTTTGACTACAAGGGCTATACACATCACGCCTCCATAAAAGATCCACAATATGCCATACAAAGTGACAAGACCGATCATGTTGCCGTGCATAAAGGAAAAGCGCTTACAAAGACGAATGAATGATTTTATCAGGCTGAACTTAAGACGTAGATTAAAGAAACAAAATAAAATTACAACTGTTTATTCCTTTGACATCGAGCCAGTTGTTTGAATTATTGCATAGGCCTAAAAGGGGGAAATGCCTCTGCATCATTAAGAAAACATTGGGCAGTGTAATGCCAATCACGGTTATTGGATAATTCGTTTCCAGTGAAGATTTGATGAAACAATATGACTTTACTTTTGAAAAAAGCATTCAAAAACTAAATCTTTTTTTGTTAATAATTGAAAAATAAACTTAAAAAGAATGTTGATTCTTAATTATTGTTGTCCGTTAAAACCCAAGAGATACTTCGTTTCTCTCAGAACACAACCAATTGAAGTGAAGAGTCTCATGCTTTAGTAAATATTTCATCAGACAATACTGATTATTAATCTAAAAACCCTGACAAAATGAAAACAACGAACATCGGAATTACTGATAAGAACAGGCAAGCAATTGCCGACCAATTGTCAAAAATACTGGCCGATGAATTTTTGCTGTATTCCAAAACCCTCAATGCACATTGGAATGTTGAAGGCCCGGATTTCCATGCGGTGCATGTGTATCTAGAGACATTTTATAATCAACAACAGGGAATCGTGGATACTGTAGCGGAAAAATAATTATGTTCCTGCGCAGCTTACTAAATACCTTGAACTTACCCATCTTTCTGAAAAAGCGCTCAAAAAGAACGGTAGTCAAAGTTTTTTTGCGGAATTATTGGAAGATCACGAAAGCATCATTGTGTTTTTAAGAGAAAACATTAACCCAATGGCAGATAAGTTAAAAGCAGAAGGCATCAGCGATTACATTACCGGGTTGATGGAATATCATGAGAAAACGGCTTGGATGCTTCGTTCTCATTTGAGTTAAAAAAGGATTGAACACAATTCCTGGAATAAGCTTTTAACAGGAATACGGCCACTTATTCCTGAGCTTAAATTCTTTGTCAAAAACACAAAGAATTTAGGATTATGTGACCTTTTAAACAAACTAAAATTCATTATCATGACAAAAGTTAACATAAAACTCGAAAGTAAAAGAGAAGTAGCATCTGAAACGATGACCTTTCATTTTTCTAAACCGACAGGATTTTCCTTTAAGCCTGGACAGTTTGCTGATTTCACATTGATCAAACCACCGGAAACTGATGCCGAAGGAGATACAAGGGGTTTCTCTCTGGGCGCGCCTTATGAAGAAGACATTATATTTACCACGAGAATGCGGGATACCGCTTTCAAACGGAATATGAAAAATATGGCGATAGGCACTGAAGTAATTTTTGATGGGGCCTATGGGTCTTTCACCCTTCAGAATAACACCAAGATTCCTGCCGTTTTTCTCTCAGGCGGCATTGGCATCACGCCCGTAAGAAGCATTGTTTTGCAAGCAACGCACGATAAAACAGCACACAAAATTTTTCTTTTTTATGCTAATAAGACGCCTAAAGATGCCGCTTACCTGGAAGAGTTGACAGCAGCTCAGAAAACCAATGCCAACTTCAAGTTAGTTGCATCAATGACTGATACCGATGGTTCTAAGGGCTGGGAAGGCGAAACGGGGTTTTTCACAAAGGAAATGTTGAAAAGATACATTGGTGATCTCTCCACACCTATCTACTATATCTCTGGTCCGGCATCAATGGTAACTTCTATCCGGAAAACACTTAATGAAGCAGGTATAGATGATGATAATATCCGCACTGAAGAATTTTCAGGATATTAATAAGAGGAAAGTGAGACAAAAAATCAGGATAAATTAAACCAGGAAACGAGCTTGCTTAAAATGCTTCACTAAAGGGGGAATTACAACAAGCAAATGACATTTTAACGCTCATCTTTAATCAATTGAGGTTTAATAAATGGAAGCAACAAAATCGAAAAACGTCGCCATAATTGTTGCCCACCCTGATGATGAAACCTTGTGGGCCGGAGGGACAATTTTGAGTAATCCGGCGTGGAATTGTTTCATTGTTTCGGTTTGCCGGAGAAGCGATACCGATCGTGCCCCAAAGTTTTACAAAGCATTGAAAGCGCTTAACTCGCAAGGTATTATGGACGATTTGGACGACGGCCCGGAACAGCATCCACTTGATGAAGCAGAACTTAAGCAGACGATTCTAAATCTGTTGCCGGAAAAGCATTACGATTTAATTATTACCCACAATCCAAATGGTGAATATACCCGTCATCTTCGACATGAAGAAGTAAGTAAAGCCGTCATTAACTTATGGCAGCACAACAAAATAGCTACCAATGAGTTACGCACTTTTGCATATGAAGATGGTAATAGAAAATACCATCCACGTCCGATAAAAAATGCGTCCATTTACCACCCACTTCCAAAACAAATCTGGCAACAGAAATATAGTATTCTACACGAGACATATGGTTTTGGAATAAACAGCTGGGAGTTACAAACAACTCCTCGCGAAGAAGCATTCTGGCAATTTACAGATCCATTCATCGCCAAAAAATGGCTTAATAACGGAGGCGTTTTCTTATGAAAGTACTGGTGCTATATGATTATCCTCCCTCGCCCGGCGGACTGGCTACCCAGGGAGATTTGCTTTATAAAGGACTGGTTGAAATGGGCATCGATGCCCACCCTGTCCATTTTGAGTCGGCACAGGAAAAAGAATGGTATTATCGCTGGTTTAAACCTGATGTTGTTGTGGGAGTTGGATACTGGGGGCATACTCCACAACTTATCCTGCACCCGCAACGGTATGAAGTTCAAGCGGTTCCCTGGCTGGTTGCCGATGGTTACATTGCCAACTATCAGGAAGTATTAAATGCGCTGCCGCTGATTCTGGTAACCTCAAACTGGGTAAAAGAAATGTACGTGCGCGATGGAATCGACGGCAGTAAAATTGAAGTTTTGCCCGTGGGCTGTAATACGGATACGTTTATTCCCTTTCAAAAGGATGATGCAAAAATTTTAGCTGTACGTGAGTCACTGGGTATTTCACCTGACCAATTAATGATTCTCACGGTCGGTGGCGATGCTGCGTCGAAAGGGGCGCAGGAAGTGATGCAGGCACTTGCCATTATCGACACCAAAGCCCCCGACTGGAAGTATGTATGCAAAGTTTGGCCACAACCACGAACCAAAGTGCAAAACCTCGCTGATCTGGAAATGGCAAATCGTCTGGGCATTGAAAAAAATGTAACTTATGCAACCAACACCATTTCACGGAACTTCATGCCTTACCTTATTGGTGCTTGCGACATTTATGCGGCACCTTCGCGCCTGGAAGGTTTTGGAATGCCGCAGGTGGAAGCCGGTGCCTGTGGAAAACCGGTCGTAAGCATAAAAGCGATGGGAATGCTGGATACACTCATTCATGGAGAAACGGCACTTCTGGCAAAAGTGGCACGAAAAATTGTTGTAAATGAAGCCTTGCTTGGAGAAGAATCTGGATTTGAAGATCAGCATAAAATAACTTTCAAAGCACCGCGTATAGTCGATTACCGGGCAAATGTTCAGGATATTGGAAAGCACCTGATGACCTTAATGACGGATGCAACCTTACGGGAAAAGATGGGAAAAGCAGGCAGGGAAAGAGTTGTGGAAAATTTCGATTACCGGGTGGTTGCAAAGCGTTTTGTGCAAATTATCAACGATAAATTGGGGATAAATTGAAGTGAAGAAATAGGAAGAATATCCTAACAGGTTTTCTTCTAACCTGTTAGGTCTAAACGAAGCAACAAATATCTGACCATCGCCAAATCTGAATTGTCAACAGTTTTAAAAAAATCACCATGAAAATTGAAATATCGAAAGAAGTTGAAGGTGCAAAGAAAGCTGCCCTTGAAGTTTTGCTCCACAATGCCCAGGGGCCTTATCACGGTCTGCCCCGGACAGCAGGCTGGGGATATCCCGAACCCTATACCCGCGATCTGATGATATCGATACTGGGGATTGCCGCTACTGGAAATCAAAAGCTTCTGAGCAGCATTCGAAAAGTGCTGGAAACATTAGCTGAAAATCAAACACAGCATGGTCATATCTCCTCGCTGGTGCACAACAACGATGACCGCGGGGCAAGTGATACCACTCCCCTGTTTTTGCTAGCAACCGGTATATTTAGAAAAATGACAGGGGAAGTTGATTTCCTTTCTGAAGCAGTGGAGAAATCATTGGTTTGGATGAGTTATCAAAGCCCATCGGACAAAAATTTAATTGCACAGCAACCCACCAGCGACTGGCGCGATGAACAATGGGTGATAGGATACGGATTATATGTAAATACGCTGGTTTACAGTTATCTAAAAATCTTCGGAAAACACGAATCAGCGGAAAATATGCGACGTGCAATGGGCCGCTTTACCATTACAGGGGGAGTTATTCATCGTCACGTTCATGAAGGCCTGGCGGTAAAACACAAACCTTATTATGCACTCTGGTCCTACAAAATTTTAAGCAGTGAGCGTTTCGATTTGCTTGGAAACAGCCTGGCCATTCTATCGGGAATTGCAACGCCTACCCGAGCCGATGAAATGATTTCATGGGTTGAAGATGAATGCACCTCCATGAAAGATAAAAGAGATCTGAAAGGCAACCTGCCGCCCAACTTCTTCCCTTTCACAAACCCTGAGGATCCCGATTGGCATGATAGATATGCCCAATATAATAATCCGGGCGATTACCACAATGGAGGAATATGGCCTTTTATCGCTGGATTTTATATCGCGGCATTGGTTGCTGCCAAACGCTTTAAACTGGCTGAAGAAAAACTGATGGAGCTTACCCTATACGTCAAATTATCCCGTTCTACAGAACTTGAATTCGGATTTAATGAATGGATAAAAGCGCAGAATGGCAAACCAATGGGACAAGACTGGCAAACCTGGAGTGCAGCAATGTATCTATATGCGGCACAATGTGTAGAAGAAAAGAGAACGCCCTTTTTTGAGGAGATGCGTCAGTGACAATCTAAATGCTAAACAACAAGCTGCCAAAATATTTTATTAACAACTAAAAATTTCGATTATGGACTTTTACGAAAAACTCCTGGACTTTTTTAAAAGACCGCAAGAAGAAACCAAAAACCTCTCTCCCGAAGGTGTTTGTCCTGAATGTTGGGGTTATCAGGAATATGATCATAAAATACGAAAACTCTTCGAGGACAATCAAATTGACGTGGGAAACCACGAAAAGAGATTGACCTTCATGCGTAAATTTGTCAGAGATCATATTAATGGTATCCGTCTTAAGGAAGGCATAGTTGAGGAGTGCCCAACATGCGGCAGAACCTATGATAAAAGCAAAAACCAGCCTTCGGCAGAGACATCATCCTGAAAAATAAAGTCTAAAATAACGGCTATTCCGAAGAGAAAACACAAAGCAGGCAGATAATGTACAAAGCTTACGGAATCACCCTTAAGTCTTTGTGTATTACGGCAAAATATATAGCCTTTTTCGGCCATCACATAAAGCGGGGTGCACAGAACCCCACCGATGGCTAACGGATGCCTGTTCAAAACATCAGGCTATCCTGCCAATCAACAGTACAAAACTTCTTTTCTGACAAAAGAAAACAAAAAGCGTTGATATCACCGATGCATTATAGCGGATGCTTAAGCTTTATTTTTAAAATCATTATTTAAAATATTGCTCTAAAATTACAAGAAACCGCAAGATGAATATACCTGATTACTTGCAAATTATAGAAATACATTTAACATTTATTAAGCGTCTTTTTCAATCGATTTTTAAACATATTTGTTATTATTTATAGCATAAAACAATTAGAACATAAATTCCCAGAGCAAAATAATTAAAACCAGAGGAACGCAATTTACGCTAAAGTAAAGTCAGGAGTGGATATATTTAGACTGATTTCTTTTTTGCCTTCTTCGGAAGAATAATATTTACGGAAGCCGGTCTGATTAAAGAATCAATTTGAAATTGAATATTAATGTGGCCATTGTGTTTGAGTTTAAAGGCTGGGAAATACAAGGATATTCAAAAAATCTATCCCACTTTTCTGTTCATTGCAGTAAGCACGGGCCTTCTCCAAATTCTTAAAAAAATGAAAAACAAAGACAATAAATTAAACCCATCTGAAAGCCATATTGGCAAAAAAAAGGAAGATAATCCTAAGGGTTATCCCCTTTACCCAAAGAGCGAAGATATTTATGAAAAGTTTCAGGAAGAAAAGGACATAAGTCCGGAAGATACCTCCAAAACAAAGGAATTAAACAGCACCAATGACTTAAGACGAAAAAGTCTGGACGATGATTTTGCCGAAAAAGATCTGGATGTTCCCGGAGCAGAACTGGATGATGCCATGGAAGCCATTGGCAGTGAAGATGAAGAGAACAACTATTACAGTTTGGGCGGAGATGCCCATGACGATCTGGAAGAGGACAAGGAGAACTTGAACGAAGTAAATCCCTGACACTCACAAACTGAAGACCAGATTGAAGTAGTAGATTATTAAAGGTACTAAAACACTTAAGATGAACGCTAAAGAACTTATTAAAACAGCCAGGGCTATGGTTGCAGGCGATAAAGGCCTACTGGCTATGGATGAAAGTAATCCAACCTGCAACAAACGTTTTGCTGCGCTGGGAATTCCGCAAACGGAAGAATACCGCCGCGCTTATCGTGAAATGATCATAACCACGCCAGGTCTCAGTAAAAGTATCAGTGGGGTGATTCTTTATGATGAAACCATTCACCAAAAGCTTAGTGATGGAACTCCCTTCATAAAAGCCGTCACCAATGCGGGAATGATCCCCGGAATTAAAGTAGATGCCGGGGCAAAGGAATTTTCCGGACATCCCGGCGAAAAGGTCACCGAAGGGCTGGATGGATTGCGTGATCGCCTTGAACAATATGCAAAAATGGGACTTCGCTTTGCCAAATGGCGCGCTGTGATCACGATTGGCGATGGGATTCCGTCAAAGGCTTGTATTGAAGCAAATGCCCATGTACTTGCACGCTATGCGGCCTTATGTCAGGAAGCTGGACTGGTTCCGATTGTGGAACCGGAAGTACTTATGGATGGCAATCATTCCCTCCAGGATTGTTTTGAAGTAACCGGGAAGGTACTTCACGCAGTTTTCCAACAACTCTATATTCAAGGAATCATGCCTGAAGGAATAATCCTGAAGCCCAACATGGTTGTCCCCGGACTAAGTTGCACAACACAAGAGTCCGTTGAAGAAGTTGCTGATGCCACGGTAAAATGTCTTCTCAGGGCGGTTCCTGCTGCTGTTCCCGGAGTTGCGTTTCTCTCCGGAGGACAATCTGCAGAATTGGCTTCAGCCCGATTAAATGCCATGAATACGCGATTCAAAGAGCAACTGCCCTGGGCGCTCTCTTTTTCGTTTGCCCGTGCCATTCAGCAGCCGGCCATGGAAATATGGAACGGCAAAAAAAAGCAAGTTTCCGAAGCTCAGCAGGCGCTATACCATCGTGCAAGCTGCAACCGCGCTGCACGCAATGGGCAGTATAGTGCAACAATGGAAAAGAAATAGTTATTACCATAAAGAAAAGTGCTATGGATAAAACACCGCTTTATCCGCTGCAATTCGAACCGGTATTTCAATATCGACTCTGGGGCGGACGACATTTAGCAGAAATCCTCACCAAACCATTGCCCGGGGATGATCCCATCGGGGAAGCATGGTTGCTTAGCGATAGGGATGACTTTCAAAGCAAGGTAGTCAATGGAAATTTCAAAGGCCGGACCATCAGGCAACTGATGGAAACATTTCCTGAACAACTTATGGGAAAGCTAAACGGACGATTCGACAAGTTTCCCCTGCTGCTCAAATTCCTTGATGCACAGAAAATGCTCTCCGTTCAGGTTCATCCTTCTGACGACTATAAAGATTTGTTGCCTCCGGGTGAAACAGGTAAAACCGAAGCCTGGGTTGTATTACAGGCGGAGCCTGAAAGCCGCATTTGTGCCGGTCTTAAACCAGGAACAACAGCTACAAATCTTCGGGAATCCATTTCGAACGGTACCGTGGAAAGTCATCTTTCCTCCTTCACCCCTAAACCGGGAGATGCTGTTTTTATACCCGCCGGAACTGTTCACTCACTGGGTGGTGGATTGGTGGTATTTGAGGTACAGCGAAACAGCGACGTAACCTTCCGCTTGTTCGACTGGAATCATGTGGATGCTAAAACCAGCCAGCCACGTCCACTTCAGATTGATCAGGCCCTCGAATGCATCAATTATTCGCAGGGTGCCGCCAGCCCGGTTACCCCCCGGGAGGTAATGTCATCTTCCGCAAAGCGCGAACAGCTTTTTGATGCGAAACATTTTGAATTGTGGCGTATTAATGGACAATTGCCATTTTTCGTCGGAGCAGTGGATGAACCCCGCATATTGGTTTGTATCGATGGTCAGGGAGAACTGGAGAACAACGATGTGCTGATCATGGTAAAAAAGGGGGATGTCTTTCTCTTGCCTGCTGAGGTCGGAATGTGTTCGTTTCATCCGGAAGGCATAGTAAACATGCTTGAAATTGCCATACCGGAATAGATCACTTAAATTCAAAGGAGAAAATTATGAAAAAATTAATTGTTTTTGATTTGGATGGTACACTGGCAGAAAGCAAATCCTCTCTCGACGCCGAAATGTCAAAATTACTGCATAAGCTGATAAAGATAGTTAAAGTCTCCGTTATTTCAGGTGGAAATTGGCCACAGTTTGAAAAGCAACTGCTCTCCAACCTGCCTCATGACGATAGTCTTAAGAACCTTTTTCTGCTTCCTACCTGTGGAACAAAGTTTTACGAATACGATAAGAAATGGAAAAAGCTCTATTCCGAAGATTTTACAGCAAAAGAAAAAGAGAAAATTATCAGTTCTCTGAAAAATGCGATTGATCAAACGGGCTTCAAGGAGAAAAAGGTTTGGGGTGAAACCATTGAAGACCGTGGAAGTCAGGTTACTTTTTCAGCATTGGGACAGCAGGCACCCATTGAAGAAAAGAAAAAGTGGGATCCGGATTTTAAAAAAAGACAAAAAATCAAAGCCATTCTCGACAAGAGTATTCCTGAATTTTCTGTTCGCCTGGGAGGAACCACCTCTGTGGATATCACCAAACCCGGCATTGACAAGGCTTATGGAATTCATAAACTACGGGACAACCTTGGTATCTCCATAGATGAGATGATTTTTATTGGGGATGCCATATTCCCTGGTGGAAACGATTATCCTGCAAAAGAAGCCGGCGTTCAATCAATAAAAGTGCGCGATCCAAATGAATCAAAACGAGTGATTGAAACGATTATCGCTTGTCAGGATGGAGTATCCGACAAGAAGAACAACAAAAAGAAAAGCCAATGAGTAGTCTGAAGTTACAACGCATCGGGCAAATCATGGAACCCGAACGGGGCAATCCAATGGAGATTGAAGGTGTATTGAATCCGGCTGCTGCCCGTGGTCCGGATGGGAATCTCTATCTTTTTCCACGGTATGTGGCAAAAAACAATTATTCGCGCATTGGCATTGCAAAAGTTCAATTTAACGAAGCTGGTGATCCGGTTGGTGTCGAAAGGCTTGGCATTGCACTGGAACCCGAAGCAGAATATGAACTGCGGTCAGACGGAAGCGGAGGTTGCGAAGATGCACGGATCACCTTTTTTGAACCGCTCAAAAGGTACATCATGACATATACCGCTCTTTCGCCCAAAGGACCACGAATTGCCTTGGCCATATCAAAGGATTTATTCAAATGGAAGCGACTTGGACTGGCCACTTTCGAATCATTTATAGGCATCGATTTTGCAAATGTGGACAACAAAGATGCTATCCTTTTCCCGGTGGCCATTCCCAATCATAATGATAAAATGCAAATGGCTATTTTACACCGGCCACTTTTTCAGGGCACACGGCCAGAAGAAACTATTTTCCAATCCAAAAAACGAATAATAGATATTGACCATGAAAGTATTTGGATTTCTTATTGTCCAATACCTGAGGACAATCCCGAACCGGATCATCTGGGTGCATTTAATTCACATCACAGGCTTGCTACACCTGTGTCGCCCTGGGAGCGGCTCAAAATCGGCGGGGGTACGCCGCCCTTTCTTACCCGGCATGGCTGGTTGATCCTTTATCATGGTGTCTGCGAAATTGAAAACCCCAAAAAAAAGGAAGAATTTTTACGTTATTCCGCCGGAGTAATGATACTTTCTAAGACACACCCCCAACACATCCATTATCGCTCAGTAACGCCGGTTTTAACTCCTGAATTGAAGGAAGAACGTACCGGAACCGTTGCCAATGTTGTGTTTCCAACGGGTATTGATCAACGTAACGATATTGGCCAGCCTGATCGCTTCGATATATACTATGGCATGGCCGACAGCCGCATTGGCGTGGCCCATCTGGATTTACCGGATGTACTGCCAAAGGAGGGAGTGGCTCATTCACCGGATGCAAAAGTGTAGTTCCTTAAACTAAAAAGCTCTACTAACATACATTATCGGCTAAAGCCAAAAGAGATGCGAGAAGCGGCATCTTGCACCG
>JAVEQP010000180.1:0-3151 GCA_034007585.1 Lentimicrobium sp.
CAGCCTTCTAAGCTGCGGGTCAGGCGTTCGAGTCGCCTCCGGATCACTTCTAACAGCCTGATAATCTATCTTAAAAGATTATCAGGTATTTTTTTAAACTTCATTTTGGCTTCTTTATTCACGTTGGAACCACGTAAATGTATAAATTTGTAGAAAAAACAGTATGAAATGGCATCAACGGTTAGGGGCAGCAGTTACGTTTGCAATGCTTCAGCTATTGAGCATTTTGCCTCTCCGAATGCTCTATTGGAAGGCAGGAATAAGCAAATGGCTGGGGCAGCATCTCATTGGTTATCGCCGGCAGGTTGTCATACAAAATCTGTCCCGTGCTTTCCCGGAGGCAAACTATCAGGAAATTAACCAGATAAGCCGGGATTTCTACAAACATTTCTTTAATGTTTTTGCTGAAATTATTAAATCGGCTTCTATAAATAAGGATGAAGTAAAAAGAAGGTTTCTGGTAACCAATCCCGATTTGGTAGAAACGTTGCACTCTGCCGGCAAAAACACCATTATTTTATCAGGACACACAGGAAATTGGGAATACATGAAGTTTTTACCTTATTACCTGGATTTCCCTTGCTATATATTGTATAAGCCATTATCAAACAAATTGATTGATATGGTAACCAACCGGATGCGGTTGCAGCACGGGGTTAAACTACTTGCCATGAACCAGGCTGCACGTTTTATACTTTCTAAAAAAGATTTTCCGGCTATGTATGTTTTTTTGTCTGATCAGTCGCCACACCATCTGGATTCAAATCATATCTATAACTTTTTAAACCAACCCAGCTACTTTTTTACGGGAGGGGTGAAAATAGCCCGATCCACAAAATCAGCCCTGCTTTATCTTGAAATTTCCCGCATCAGAAGGGGCAATTATAGTGCTACCTATCGTTTAATTTCGGAAGATGCCGCAAAAGAAACGGAGCAGGAGTTAATGCAAAAATATGTAAATCTGCTTGAAGACAGTATTCTGGCTCAACCTGCCTCCTGGTTGTGGTCACACAAAAGGTGGAAGCATCAGCCTGAATAGTGTAGTCCCTGATTTTGGAGTTTTAATGAACCCTGACTTTGGAAATACTCATATCTGGTTAAGATTAATCCTGAAATTTTGAACCGATTTCTCGACATAAGAAGTTATCTTAAAGCTCCTACGCTGGCTTTTCGTTCGCTGCGTTACCGCAATTTCCGGTATTTCTTTTTCGGACAATTTATCTCCCTACCGGGAGTCTGGATTCAGAATATTGCGCTGGGATGGCTGGTTTACCGCCTTACCGATTCAGAGCTTATGCTTGGCGTGGTGGGTTTTGCCGGCCAAATTCCATCACTTTTGCTAACCCCGATTGCAGGCGTATTCGCCGATCGGCTTGCCAAAAGAAAAGTATTGGTCATAACGCAATCCATGTCGATGTTCATTGCGCTTACCATGGCAGGGCTAATTCTAAGCGGACGTATAGAGGTATGGCATATCGTGTTATCAGCAGTATTGAATGGCATGTCTGTAGCTTTTGACACTCCTTTTCGCCATGCTTTTCTGGTGGATATGATTCCCAAGCGGGAAGACCTACCCAATGCCATCGCGTTAAATTCCACCTTATTCAATTCAGCACGTTTTATTGGCCCGCCCATAGGAGGCTTGCTTATTGCCTGGGGCGGTGAAGGCTTTTGTTTCCTGGTAAATGGTTTGAGTTATATTGCGGTTATCATATCCTTGCTCGCCATGAAGCTTGCTCCATTCTTTGCCCGCGAAAGTCAAGCTACCATATTCAGCGACCTCTATTCAGGATTAAAGTATGCACACCGGACAAAGCACATCCGCATTTTGTTGATTATGGTTTCCCTCACCAGTTTAATTGGGTTGCCTTTTCAGGTATTTATGCCGGTTTTTGCCCAGGAAGTATTTTCGGGTAATGCCCAGACCCTCGGTTACCTGACGGGATCCATTGGTGCAGGTGCACTCACCGGAGCCTTTTTCCTGGCTTCACGCCGAAATTTAAAAAGCATACCCAATATTATCTTTGTATCTGCCTGTATGTTCAGCATCGGACTGGTCAGCTTTTCACTTTCCTCCTCTCTGGTCTTTTCGCTGATGATACTTTCCATTACAGGCTTTGGTATGGTGGTACAATTCGCTTCAAGCAACACCATTATTCAGACCGTGGTAGATGACCATATGCGCGGAAGGATTATGGCGTTATACAGTATGTCTTTCCTGGGAATTACCCCGTTGGGAAGTTTGCTCACCGGTGCATTGGCCGAATGGATAGGGGCTCCGGCTACCCTCACCATAACCGGAAGCATTTGCTTTATTGCGGCACTTTGGTTTTTCAGCAAAAAAGGAATCATCAGGAAAATTATTAGCTGAAAGGTGTAAAAAAAACCGGCTCCTTTGCAGAAGCCGGCAATAATGCATCACGGTAAATAAATGTTATTTGGTAACAATCACCCGATGGGTTTTAACCTGATTCCCGGAGGTAAGCCGTATAAAATACATCCCACTGGGAAGGTTACTTACCGATATTCCGGCTTCTCCTGCCGAAGTACCAAAATCAGAAACTGAACGTACCACATTACCTACAACACTGATGAGTTCAACCTTATCGAGGTTTTTCACATTGTTGATGTAGATCATGCTGTTGGACGGATTCGGATATACTTTATAGTCGATGATACTTTGCGTGGGAACGCCAACATTAAGCAGTGTAGTAAACGAACGAACTAAAGGCAGTGTGGGCACTGAAGCATAATTTTCAAGCGCTTCGACCCTGAAATAATAATCCTGCAAATAGGCCAGGTTGGATGCAGGCGTAACCACAATCTGGGTTTTGGCCGAATTTATTGTAGCGGTAAAAGGCACAGCAGCACCCATAGCGTTATCTTCTTTAAACTGGATAATCTGATCGATGTTGGCTGAGGTTATCGGAGCACCTCCCCGCATACGTACCGGCTGTGAAAAATCAACAATGACAGATTGATTTACGGGTACGTTGATGGCACCGTTTGCAATGTTTACAGTGGTCATTGCTCCAACTTCGAGAGAATATCCACTTTGTTTTATGGTTTTGTCGGTACCCTGAATAAAAATGGCTACCATCAGGTCGTCCATTTGTTCCACATGAGTGCCTGACATATCCTGGGTAAACTT
>JAVEQP010000006.1:0-56418 GCA_034007585.1 Lentimicrobium sp.
GGAGATACCTCCTGTTTCGGTGCGTGGTCCGGAAACCTCAAATCTTATCTTTGGCAAACCACCTTAAAGGGGCAGTACAGGCATTTTTTCTCATTGGAAGTTTGGGAAAATTTCACATCGGGATTGAAAATTTCAGTAATCAGGGCTGTGAGTTGTTGTTCAAACGATTCCAGGGCTGATTCCTGATCTTCTTTAAGTTGGAGCGTTTGTAACCCTGCTGCAATAGAACGGAAGCTAAAAAGTGCAGCATTGATATTGTCTGTGTTCCATGAAAAATCTTCATCTCCTTTTGCCAGATAAATGTAAAAAAGCAGTTGAAATGCTTTTTCCTTGAGTGGCTTCTCAGTATTGAACAGCTCTGCGACAGTCTTAATTCCCAATTCGGACGCTGAAACCTTACCGGTCTTATAATCAATGATAAGTGTTTTATGGTCACGACTGTCAATGCGATCGGCTTTCCCGGTAAGCTTTACTTCTGTATTGCCTTCTGCTGTAAGAATCTGAATTTTTCTGCTCAGTGATTTCTCTAATTCAAGCAACATTACCTCTGTTGTTTCACTCAGCATACTGATTTCTTTTTGCAGCGCAAGGGTTACCCACTTTTTGGCCAGGGTAGCAATCAGTAAATTACGCCCGGTAGTGATGTCACCATCCGGGAAGTGACCATTAAACGCGGTGGTTACTTCATCGGCGATGTGGCTGGCTCCGGGTTTCAACTGATCAGCGCCGATTTTTTGATTGAGCAAGGGCTGCATCAGTTTCTGCATCACGGCATGCACTACGATGCCTAAAGTGCGGTGATCAATGTGCTCTTCCGCCTGTTCGGGTTCATTGAGCCGGAGTACATAGCTGAAATAAAACTTCAGACTACAATTGAGGTAGCTCGTAAGCGAGGTAGGCGAAAAACCTTTTCTGGCTAATTCACTCAGCTGTTGTAAGATTAGCTCATCTTTTTCAATTTCAATTTTCGAAACCGGATTAAGCTGAGCAGATAGGGATGGTGTGGTTTCGGTTATGCGGACTCTGGATGAGTATTCAGGCATTTCGATCTGAAGCTGAGTGAGGAAACGGCTGCGTTCGCCTCCGCCAAGCCGCGTAGCTTCGCTGTTATAAATGAGCCATGCATTCCGGCTACGCATTAGCAGACGGTAGAAATGATAGGCGTAAATGGCCTGCTGATCGCGATGGGTGGGCAAGCCGAAATGCATACGAATGTCAAATGGAATGTAGCTGAGGTGAGATTTGGCCGCTGGTAATACCCCCTCGTTGGCCGAAAGCAGGATAACATTGTCGAAATCAAGGGTGCGTGTTTCAAGCAACCCCATAATTTGTATGCCTTGCAGGGGTTCTCCGTAAAAAGCAACAGGCATCTGGCGGGCTGCTTCTGCAAACAACAATTGAAGCGTGGAAAACTGATTGATGTAAGAATTTGTAGCTGAAAATTGCTGCAAGCGGTTTAGGATGCGCGAAAGGTTAAACAGCACTTCCATATCGGCCTGTCTTTCCCCTTTGTTGGCGGTTATGCCGGATTTAACTTGTGCAATACATTGCTGCAGTAACGATACCAGTGTCTGAGCATCCTTACAGTTACCTGCAATCAGGGTTATTTCTTCCTTAAAGGATGTCGTGGAAAATGATTTCAGCTTTAGGTCGTTCAATGCATAATAGGGACGCTTGCTTTGCACAATCTGATCGATGAGGGCCAGGCGATGTTCTTCACTTACCAGGTAAACGGCAAAAGGATGCTGCAGCACATGGAGCAGATCCTTAAAATAATACCTGAATTCGCGGTTGTCCTGGTCGGGGGTTGCATTTACATGCAGTTGAATGATGTTATTAAATAGCTGATAAAGGGGCGACTGGGTGAGTGGGTAACCCATGGTTATGTTAAAGGCGCCTGCTTCAATGGGAATGCTATTTAATAAGGGAAGCAGCAAGTTTTCATCGGCAAGCACTATGGCTATGTTGCCTCTTGTAATTTCATCCTCCGCCATGAGCTGTTTGATGAGATGTCCGGCCATATTTGCCTGACCGGTCAGTCCGGGCAAACCGGAAAGTACGATTTCATGCGCTTCCTCTTTAAAACGATCACTGACTGGTCCGAAATCACCCAGATCTTTATCTTTGCGATAACTGCGGAGGAAAGTGCCGGCTTCCTGCAAGTCACTATCCATAAACCAGGCATCTGCATCCCACATAAGGGTCGCCTTTCTTATGGTAGTCAATGTTTTAATAAAGCTGAGTTGAGCCGGGGTAAGGGCATTGAAACCAGCAAAAATAATGTGATCCCACTCCTGAATATCCACAGGCTTAACCCCTTCGGCAAGCATACGTGTGGTCATCCCGTGGGTGCCTAGTTTCCTGGTTAACAGTTCCTGCCGGAATATCTTATAATAGAGGCTCATGGCACTGAAAAACTCCAGATAATTCTTCTCGAAAGAAGTGAGGGGCTCATTTTCAGCATTCCATAATGAGATGGCTTTGCTTTCACTGAGAAAGCTGAATAGCTGATCCGGGTCAACCAGATAGTGGTCAACTTCTTCGAAATCGTGCAGCAATCCCGAGGCTCGCCCATAAAAATCGTCAAAACTAAGTGCCTGTTCCCTTTCAATTTGTTGATGCGCTGAATAAATGGCCGTCATCAGATCGAGTGGATCGGGGGTGACCAATCCACAAAGTTGAGCAGTAAAATCTTCTATAGGTAATATTGCCGGTGCCCAAACCGGCTTTTCATTTTGCGGAACCAGGTAACGTTTTAAAAACAAACCGGCACGCCGGTTGGGCAATACCACGCAAAGCCTGTTTCCGGAGAGTGGATAATTGGTACGAATGTGATTGGCCAGTTTTTCAAGAAATGCCTGTTTCATGTTGTTTGTATGCTAAAAATTTACATTTTGAATGACCTGATGTGCCCGCTCCAGAGCATCAGGTTTACCTGCATCAATCCAATAGTCAGCATTATCGGGAAAGCCCATAATGGTGTGGCGCTCAGCCAGCGATAAATAGGTTTGTATGATAGAAAATTTATTTTCCAGTGGAAAATTCTTCAATAATTCCGGTGAGATGATGTGTATGCCGCTGAAGGCCAATGCGGTGTGGGTGTCTGCCGAAAAATGAATAATTGTTTCGCCCGTCTTTATGTTTTTCCATCCGCAAAGCTTCAACTGAGGATCAAAAAGCAGGTAACGCTGGGTAGGGCGCTGCCTGACTGCCAGTGTGGCCAAAGCGTGCGCTTTCAGATGGTAGTTATACATCTCCAAAAGGTTAATACTGCTAATAATATCACAATTATAAACGATAAAAGACTGATTATCATCAAAAAACCAGGCTGCCTTTTTCAGGGCGCCTCCGGTATCAAGCAGCTTTTCACTTTCGTCAGAAAATTCAATTTTGCAACCAAAATTGTTGTTTTTAGTCAGGTATTGTTTGATGAGTTCGCTTTTATGATGAACGTTGATGATGATTTCATCAAATCCTGCATGCTTAAGTTTTAGTAGCGCAAATTGCAACAGGGTGTAATCTCCGACCGGTATCAGTGCTTTGGGCAGCGTATCGGTGAGCGGTCTGAGCCGGGTACCTAATCCGGCAGCGAGTATCATGGCTTTCATGTTGTTATCTGATCTGGATTTTTTTGATCGCGATAATGGTTGTGGTAAATCACTTTTTTAAATTCCCTGAAGATGATGAGCTCTGATAAAATGGATGAGTGGGAGATCTCAGGGTGTTGATTCCAGGCTTCCATAATGGCAGATTCAGGAATATCGATGTGATACAGTAGGGAAGCGAGCCTGTTGTTGTCTGATGCAAGCATAGCGTTCAGATACAATTGGACCTGATTAAAAACCTGAGGATAAGCCATTTCCATTGGTTCAGGAAAGTTAATTTCCATGCCAAACATGCCAAAATCCCTGGCTATCTGAGCAACTGTTTGTTGTATCAGACTTTCTTTGGCATCAAAAGGGTTAAGGTTAAGGAGTGGCTCCATATTTCAATCCTTTGCTTTACGTGGTTTACACACCTGTTTTTCTTTTTTAACCAGGGCGCCACATTTCTTGCATTCAAACTCGGGTGATTTGGTATTGCTTTCTCCTTTTTTGCCTTTCTCACACATTGTTTTGCTCATAAGCGCTGTTTTAAATTTATTTCACCCATTTTTCGCTCATCAGGTGGATGGGTTCAATACTGAGGTTGTACTTTTTATTCAGGTGTTGCGAAAGCTGAATGGCACAATACACCGAGCGATGCTGGCCTCCAGTGCAGCCGAAACTCACCGTGAGGCTGGTAAATCCCCGACTCATGTAATTTTCTACTGCCTGATCTACCAGGGTATATACCCCTGATAAAAAAGTTGCCGGTGCAGCCTGTGCAGCCAGAAATTGACTGACAGACTCATCTTTGCCGGTAAGGGTTCTGTACGCTTCGAGCCTGCCGGGATTGGGTAAGGCACGACAATCGAAAACAAAACCACCTCCGTGTTCTCCGCTGTCTTCGGGTATGCCCTCTCTAAAGGAAAAGCTCTGAATCTTTACTTTTAGTTCGGGTTTGGTAAGGGCGGCCAGTGGTTCGCTTCCGGCCATTTTAAGCAGCAGGGAATCCAGCTCAGGAAGGGCAACAGGCGGATGATGGTGCTTTAATAACTTTTCCAGATTTTTCAAGGCATAGGGTATGCTTTGTAAAAAAAGCTTTTTGCGTTGATAAAAGCCCCGGTAACCATAGGCACCAAGTGCCTGTAGTATTCTGATCAGCACAAATCCATAAAAGCGTTCCGTGAAATTTTTTGTATCGGTAGGAATGATCTTTTCCAGCTCCCTGAGATAAAGTGCAAGCAGTTCTTCACGAAACGCATCAGACAAATTGGCTTTGGCATCATACAAAAGCGAAGCCAGGTCATAATGCAAAGGACCTTTTCGGGCGCCCTGAAAATCAATAAAGTAAGGTGTCCCATCTACTATCATTACATTTCTTGACTGAAAGTCGCGAAGCAGAATGGTTTCAGCCGGTGATTCCAACAGAAATGCCATCAGGGTGTTAAAATCATCTTCCAGTGCCTGCTCATCGAAACTAACCCCCGACAATTTGGCAAAATAGTATTTAAAATAATTCAAATCCCAGGCCATACTTTGCCTGTCGAAAGCATGGCGGGGGTAACAAATATTAAAGTCAAAGGTAGAAGCATTGCCAGTTTGTAACAATGGCAACTGTTTAACCACTTCCCGGTAAAGTGTGCAAATCCTGTCGGAGAAACCTTCAGTTGAGAGCAGCCCAAAAAGGGTGGTGTCGCCCAGATCGGTTTGAAGGTAAACGTTATTTATGCTGTCGTCAATATATACCAGAGGAACATTTAATTCCTGGGTTGAAAAATGTTTACTTAGCGTAAAAAAGGCCTGGTTTTCCTTTTTATCAGCATTGTAAGTGCCTATGGCTGAAGCGTTAACCCCGGAAAGCCGATAGTATATCCGATCGGAGCCTGAGGGAGCCAATGGAACACAGGTTAAAACCTCTTGCCCGCTCCATTGTTTAAATAAGTGTTTGAGTGCTTCAGTATGTGGCTGCATAAAAGTATTTTACTAATTTCGTCATCCTAAGAATGGCAAATTTAACCATTTATTAATGAAAAATGGCTCAGGCATAGTCTTTGCAGTCAATAATTTTATTCCTGATGACCAATTAACACAATCTTTAATTAACGTTTTTGCTTTATGGAAGTTAATGTTTCGCGCAAACAAATTATTTTTGCTCCTGATTCATCTCGCGTAATTGCCAGGTTTTTACACCTAAGCGATGAAAGATCTACAATTCTGGTGCAGAAAGTATTGGACATGTCGAAAGAAGAAATGAGTACGACACAAAGCCAGTTACTGCGAGGATATGCCAGACGGCATCGGAATATTTCCCGTACGCTGTCAAAGAATTTTGCTAAGATTCAGCCTGTCATTAAAGATATGGGCATCGATCCCGATTCCCTCTCTACCCAGCAGCAATCACTTATTGGTGCTTACTTTACCATGGAATACTCTATTGAATCGGCTGCTTTTTTTAACCCTTCCATAGTAGTTAGTCCTGACCAAACGGAATTGCGTTCAGATGAAAAGCGGGTAATCATCAGTTTCAGGGCAACTGGTGAAGGTCACATTTCATCCATTGTATTCCGGGCTGGTGTGTTGGATAAAAACAACGATTTGATACTTGAGCCTAGCGGGAAAATGCTGGCTGAAGCCGACAAAATAAAGCGGCATGTGTATAGTAAGGAATCATTTAAGCAAAAGCTCCAGGAAATGCATGAAGATAAGCCTATGATCTCACCCGGTTTTGTCCTTGACAAAGTGGGTGACAAATTTACCTACGGAGAATTGATGAAAAACATTGCTATTGCACGTGATACAGAAGGAACGACCGAAGAGGAGATTACCCTCCTCAATCATATGATATGGCTTGCTTCCTCGCATTATGAAGTGAATTTTTCTATTGATTCTGCCATTTCCGAAAGGGTGATTTTTCCTATTTCAGCCACTGAGCAAAGAGGCATTGAGGATGCCCGATTTGTACAATTTATTGATGATGACGGGGAATGTATTTATTATGCTACCTATACGGCATATGATGGCATTGCCATATTGCCGAAACTCATACAAACACGTGATTTTTATAATTTTAAAATCATGCCTATCAACGGTGAAATTGCTCAAAATAAAGGTATGGCCTTGTTTCCCCGAAAAATCAAGGGTAAATATGCCATGTTGTGTCGCATTGATGGCGTAAATAATTATATCGCCTATTCGGATAAGATAAATATCTGGAGAGAGGCAAAAATAATACAGAAGCCGCGCTATCCCTGGGAGCTGGTTCAAGTTGGAAATTCCGGTTCTCCTATCGAAACGGATGAAGGATGGCTGGTTATTACCCATGCTGTCGGGCCAATGCGAGAATACACCTTGTCGGCCAGCCTTTACGACCTGGATAATCCGGAAATAGAAATCGGGCGGCTCAGCACTCCGCTTATTGAACCCAATGAAAAGGAACGGGAAGGTTATGTACCCAATGTGGTCTATTCCTGTGGATCAATTATTCACAATGGTGAAGTGGTAATACCTTATGCCATGTCAGATTATGCTTCCACATACGCTACAGTCAATCTCAAGGAATTGTTAACGGTATTGAAAGCTGGTAAATAGATTTTGCACCTCTCTTCTTTTTGCAGCCAAAGTAAACGTTTGATTTTGCAATGGGAACTGAATATATTTGCCCGCATCCGGTTACTTTTTTGATTGAACTCCTATTAACACTAAACCCTACAATGCTTTCTTCTCATGCTTATTGAACTCAAACAAAATAATTTTCGTTTTACTGCTGAGCCTTCTCTGGTAATTCCTTTGTTTCGTAATTTACCCGGGGCTGAATATCTCAGGATAATAAAGGGAATTATGGAATTATCGGAAAAGGAGGTGGATGAAGTTTTTGCCGTGGTAGTGCGTTCTCTGCCTGGACGTTATCGAAATATTACCAGTTTATTTGAAACGCATTTTGAAAACATAAGATCATTCATCAAAGAGGCAGGAGCTGATCTGGAATCTTTGAGTGATTCACGCAAAAGTTTACTGGGCGCTGCTTTTACCTATGATTTCCCGGTGGAAGCCGCCGGTCTCTTCAGCCCTTCTGTGGTCTTTCATCCTGATCAGACAGAATTAAATTCGGGCGAAAGAAGGTTGATTTTTATGCTTCGTGCAATAGGTCCGGGGCACAAGTCATCCTTGGTTTTCCGAAGCGGGGTGATTGACCGCAACAACCAGTTCACTCCTGAACCATGCGGTAAATTATTGTCATCAGGAGATGTGGTTTTCCCGGAAACATTTAGTAAAGAGCGGTTTGTAAAAAAAATGCATTGCCTCAATGGGAAATATGAAGATCGGTTATATGACCGTTTATCCATGCGCTTGCAGGAAACTTTCACGGCCAGCCAACTTAAAGCCGAATTAGAAGAATTGGCGGACACTCATCAGATTCCTCAGGGCTTTTTTACTGAAGTTGAACAGGCATTAGAAACCAGTTTTGAGCTCGATTTTTCGATAGATGTCGGTTTGGATGAGAAAATAATTTATCCTTTTGCAGAGACGGAGAAAAAAGGCTATAAAAATCCTGTGTTGGTCAGGTTAGACAGTCCGATAGACGATCCTTGTTATGTGGCTACCTGTATTGCAGATAGTGGAAGTGGATTGCGTTATAAACTCTTTACCACCAGTGATTTTTATTACTTCGAATTTTCAAATTTATTCCTGGATGATGAGCAGATCAGCCATCTTGCTATTTTCCCTGTAAAATTCAATGGTAAATACGCCTTACTTGGCAGTAAACACAATGGTATTTACCTGGCATTTTCCTCCGATCTGAATCATTGGGGGGATTTTGTCTGCATTTATGAAGCACGTTATGCCTGGGAGCTGGTAAAATTATCCCATAGCGGAGCCCCTTTACTTACGCCTGAAGGCTGGCTGGTAATAACTCAGGGTACCGGCCCCGCTGGCAAAACAACGCTTTCTGCACTGCTACTGGACAGTGAGAACCCGGCCAAAATGATTGCCGCGCTTAATGAGCCGCTTTTAACTTCCACCCACGGCGATGGATTACTGCAGTTTGGCCAGGTGAGCGGAGGGGCAATACTTCATAACAATACGCTTATTATACCTTTCAGCATTACGCGTTTCAATTCTACCTATGCCGAGATTTCTTTGGAAGTCTTAATGAACCATATGGTTGCTTTACCTGATTTGCAACAGAAATAGGGTGCCTGATTTTATTTGTGGCAAAACGATGATCCTGAACATTTTGATTTGCCGGGTGTTATCAGGGTAACATCTGATCGCCATTTGTTTTGTCATCTATCGGGCCTATGGCTCATAAATTAATGACCTTATAAATACTACATATCAGTTGCCACTAACTTTTTATCCTTTTCGTTAGATATTATTTCGGAAGTATATCATTTGTGTTTTTTAAATTGATGAGTATGATATAGTTTTCGATCTCAGTTTTGTTTGCATTACTGTGCTTTATTTTCGGACGATGGGTGTTGAATTGCTAATGGTAACCAGTTCACTTAATACCGAAATTTATGAAAGCAAAACCATATGAATCAAATCCGCCTGTACAAGCAAAAAAAGCTGTAGGCACTACTACACCCGGATCTGGTCAATATTCCGCCGGCAAGGTTCAGCCCCGCAAAAGTGGGCCCAAACCCGTAATTAAACCTGATGAGGAGGTGCTGTTTATAACATCTTATCCTCCGCGTGAATGCGGTATTGCTACTTATTCACAGGATATGATTGAGGCGCTTGTTGGGAAATTCAGCCATACTTTCAACATCACTGTATGTGCATTGGAGTCAGATGAAAACACTTTTGATTATCCCAAAGAAGTAAAATATAGGTTAAAAACATCTGAGGATGAGGATTACCTAAGAATCGCTGAAATCATTAACAATGACAGTGCCGTAAGTCTCGTGTTTTTCCAACATGAATTTGGCTTTTTTGATGGGCATGAAACTGCCTTTCTGCAACTGCTCAGAAACCTTAATAAGCCCGTAGCTGTTGCATTCCATACTGTTTTGCCCAATCCGGGTGAGTATCATCTTAATCTGGTTCAACGAATAGCAGCCAAGTCACAATCCATTGTGGTTATGACACAAAGCTCTGCTAAACTGCTCACTGAATCTTATGATGTGGATGCGTCAAAAATTGTGGAGATTCCGCATGGTACCCACCTTGTGCCTCACATTAAACGCAGGATTTTAAAAACAAAGTATAAGCTTGTAGGCCGGAAGGTGGTATCCACTTTTGGACTCCTGAGCTCGGGTAAGGGAATTGAAACTACCATACAGGCGTTGGTTGATGTGGTTGAGCATATACCGGAAGTCATTTTCCTGGTATTGGGTAAAACCCATCCCGAAGTAGTTAAAAAAGAGGGTGAAAAGTACAGGGAGTCATTGGAGGATATGGTGAATAAGTATGGGCTGAAAAATAATGTGAGATTTGTAAACCGATATCTTTCGCTGGCAGATTTGCTTGAATATCTTCAGTTAACAGATATCTATCTGTTCACCAGCCTGAATCCCAACCAGGCGGTGAGTGGTACCTTTGTGTATGCCATGAGCTGTGCGTGTCCCATCATTTCAACTCCCATTCCGCATGCAGTGGAATTGTTGGATGAGAAAACCGGTCGGATCATAGATTTCCACGACCATAAAAAGCTTGCCAAATATATTAATCAGCTCTTACTCAATGAACCCCGAAGGCGCAGCATGAGCATCAATACGTTGCACAAATCCGTAGCCACCGCCTGGGAAAATTCAGCCATTAAGCATGCCCTGATGTTCGATCGTTTGCTGGGGGATAAGGTTGAAATGCATTATGACCTGCCGGCAATAAAGTTGGATCATTTGAAAAAGATGACGACTGATACAGGAATGATTCAGTTCTCGAAGCTGAACAATCCCGACATTAAAAGTGGTTACACCCTGGATGACAATGCACGGGCTATGGTGGCGGCATGTATGCATTACGAATTGCAGGGTAAGGAGGAAGTAATGGATTTGATAGGTAAATATCTTTCATTTATTGAATTCTGCCAGCAACCCGCCGGCAATTTTCTGAATTATGTAGATAAGGACCTTCGGTTTACGGAACAAAACAATGAAGTAAATCTGGAGGATTCCAATGGTCGGGCTATATGGTCGCTTGGTTATCTGATTTCTTTGTCAAAGATTTTGCCTGAGGAAATGATTGAGCGCGCCGATGCCGTGCTTCAACGTGCTATGGCACCCATGGCTTCTATGTATTCCCCCCGGGCAATGGCTTTTTCGATAAAAGGATTGTTCTATTATTTGAGTTCCCGAAAATCACCTGGCGCAAGGGGTATGGTGCGCATTATGGCTAAACGACTGGCCGATCTTTATCAGTCTGAAGCCTCAGGAAACTGGAAATGGTTCGAAGGATACATGACCTATGCGAACAGCATACTTCCCGAAGCCATGTTGTATGCTTCGCTGCTTACCAAAAATCCGGAATACCGGAAAATTGCCATTGAATCTTTCGATTTTTTGCTGAAAAAGATATTTAATGAACGGGGTATTGAAGTGATCTCCAACCGAGACTGGCTAACCAGAGGAAAAGTGCCTGCAAGATACGGAGAGCAACCCATTGACGTGGCTTATACCATCATAACCCTGGGCCGCTTTTATGATGTTACCCAAAATGAAGAATATTTTACGAAGATGGTTACTGCTTTCAATTGGTTTCTGGGTTTAAACCGCCTTGAGCACATCGTGTACAATCCCAAAACGGGAGGCTGTTATGACGGCCTTGAAGAAACACATGTAAACCTGAATCAGGGGGCGGAGTCGCTGGTGAGCTATCTGATGGCACGTATGATGATGGAAAACTACCGTGATCAGATTTTCTGATGACAAATTGTGATAACAGCATATCTCCGTTAAAAACCCTGACTTATATCGGTAATTTTAAACGGTGATTGTTTTTATATGTATATTTGTAGCTTAAGTAAGCCAATTATTAAAACTACATATTATGGAAAAAGATCAATCAAACGAAATTCTGAAGAATGCCATATTGATGGAGAAACGGGGTAAAGCTTTTTATGAAACCGTAGCCGCTCAAACCCAGCATGAAGAGGTGAAAAAGATATTCTCAATGATGGCAGAAGAGGAGCAGGGACATATTGAGTTTCTCTCCAAACAATTTTCAAGCTATAACCGGGAAAAGAAGTTTGCTTCCCTTGAGCTTACCGCTGAACCGGGCGTGGCTGAGTTAATTCTGTCACCCGAAGTAAAGCAGCAGATTTCTGCTGCCGGATTTGAGGCTGCCGCCATTTCCGCTGCCATCGACATGGAAACCAAGGCTATTGACGTGTACTCGAAACGCGCTTTGGAGGCTACCGATCCCAACGAAAAAGAACTGTACCACTGGCTTGCTGATTGGGAAAAAGGGCATCACAAAATCCTACATGAGTTAAACGAGGATCTGAAACAGTCCATCTGGTTCGACAATCATTTCTGGCCTTTCTGATCACTTAGAAAAATGCTGATCATTATCCCTCATCATCTTATAAATGGTGAGGGATACATTTTTACAGGGATCGCCACATATTCAGGGCAGCTTCCAGGCCACCCGCGAACAGAAAGGCTCCAAAACTGCCGTAACTCCCGGAGTATAAAGCACCTGTTATTATTATTGCAATGAATAAAACTTTTTCTAACCCTACACAACGCATCACAGCTTTTTTGTCGTGTTTCAGTCTTAAGGTCGGAGTAATGCCATAATGGTGCATCAGGTAATCATCCGAGCGCTGGTCAGCGTCTGTCTCAGTCCATCCCTGTATGATTGCGCTGGGTAAGCCAATTTTGAAAAGATATAACCAACCGCATTTTCGACCTTGAAGATAGTGACCGAATTCATGTCTGAAGGTGCGCACTACCTCCGAATGGCTATAAGCGAGGTTAATTTTTCCCAGCGGCCGTTCATCTTCGGCTTCAGCAAAAAGGAAATTTCCAAGAGATATGCCCCGGGCAAAATATAGTTTACCGCTTATCATCAGGGTGTCTTCAAACCGGTCGCAACTTCTTATTGAACCCATAACATTAAGCAGCATCGCATAGCAGTGACCCATCAAAGTTTGAGGTTGCTGCCAGAATTGTCTGCTTATAACATGTAATATGCTCTTATGAAGTGATTTATCCTGTTCGATATAAAAGCCAATGCTCACTATTTTTATGGACTGTTTCATCGAGAACCAATTGCCCGAAACCAGCGCCAGGACGAGGGCTGAAAGGATGCCGGTGAGTGAAAAGAATAGCCAGATCGCTATGAGACTAAGGCATAAGCCGGGCAGTACTATGTACAAAAAAGTGAACAACAAGCCAACCAATATACCGGTAAACAGGGGTAGAATAAGCAACTTGCCCGCATGCTCTGCCCCCTGTTTGTTTGACCCGTTCCTTAAAAATACAGAGGTATAGATAAGTACAAAACTTATCAGTATTACTTCCCAGGATGATTTGGCAAGCTCATACCTGAAAATATTAAACCACCCATAGAGTTCTCCATCCAAGATAACCAGCATATTCTCCTACTTTACTTTCAGGGTGGTGTGATCGGCGTATGAATAATAGAATCCATTATACATCGCAATAGCCCCAACAGATCCCCAGGTAAAATCACCCGGATTAATCACCCTCACCATATAATAAAAGTGGAGTGGTCCGGTGCTTTTTATACTGGCGAAAATATTAACCCGGTCATCCCTGAAATCGAGGTGATCAGGCTGCGATTGTTCTTTAGCCCAGTTGAGATCACGTTCGGTAGTCAGCCGGGTATTTTCTGCTTCAAAGCAGGCTGGCAGCAAATCGGTAACGATAATGTTATCTATCAGGCTGTTGTCGGTGGTGTTAAGGGTGATTTTAACCACAAGCAGATCGTTGGTTTTTATGTTGTTTGTATTTACAGGCTGACCATCGCGGGTAAGCAACTGACGCCTGACTCTCAGGATTTGATCTTCCTGACGGTTTAATCCTGATTTAGGTATGCCTTCTGACTGGATAAGGTAATACAAGGATCCTTTCCCTTTGGCAGTTAATTTTAAGTCTGTACTTCGGGTTTTAAAGTTTGTATCTTTTCCTTTAAATTCTGCGAGCGGCTTATTGTCGGCAGTTACAGCCACGGTGACATTTCCGGGCGTTATTCTGGCCGACATCTTGCCAAAAGCCAACAGGGTAAAAACATTTTCCTGGGTTGACATCCATTTGCCGCGGTTAACCATTTCAGATAATTGTTTAGCCAGCAACGGAATTTTTGGGTCATCGGGATTGGCCGAAATAAGGGTGTAAAGTGAAATGGCATGATCCCGTATTGGGGAACTGTAACTCCCGCCGGTCATACGCTGAGCTTCCCCATCAGATTTTGTTTCGTGTCTGGATATCTTTTGTGCGCTGTTGGCATCGCCTATCAGATAGTAAGCGGATGCAAGCATAAAGCGGCTGTCGGCAGTGAGGTCGTCCAGGCGGGCTTTATAGTAATTCATGGTAGGAATATGCTGTTTTCCATGAAGCGCAAGCACGTAAAGTGAATAAAATATTTCGCGTTGCGGAAAGTTTCTTGTCTGCCACCTGTCGTCTTCCATAAAAAAGTACGCTGTTGTAGGTTTCTGCTTAACCATGGTGGTGAGGTAGCGGCTGATATTTTCACTTACTGTTTTGTTTATGGTATAACCTGCCTTGTCGGCCTCATAAAAGAAATGACCTGCGTAGGCAGTATTCCACCAACTTATGTCTCCTCCGGAAGGCCACATTACCAGGCCACCGTTATATTGCTGTAATGAAGCAATTTTGCGCAATGCTTCCTGCACATTTGCGGTGGGATCAAGTTTTAAGGGTGATGATTTTTGCTTGAGCAACTTCGATAAATCTTCATAATAAAGTTGTGGGAAAGCTTTGGAAATGACCTGTTCCAGGCATCCATAAGGATAATTTATCAATTCGCTGAGGTTTTGTGCATATTCCCCCATGGGGTTGGAAGTAAGCAGGCCTTCAGTTTCTATAGTCCCCGGCATAAGTTCAGCGGCACTGCTGAAGGTGAGCTGTTCGTTATCACGGATGATGCCTCCCTTGGTTACCATCTGGGGTAAATTGGCCGGCCTTACCGGCACTTCTGCCGTCCAGGTAAATTTTTCACTGCCTGCGGTTACTTGCAGGGTGAGCTTTGCCATACCGGTTTGCTTGCTTGCCGTTAATATAAAGGGAAGCTGAAGTTCCTTTCCTGCTGGCAGTTTGATTTTACCGTTTGAAGGCTGAGTGGTAGCAAGGGGCCCGCTGACCAGGGATTTGGCTTCAGCAGTGATGGGCTGTTTGGTTGTATTTGTAAAAGTAGCCATTACCTCTACTTTATCACCCGGAGATAAAAATCGGGGAAGTGAAGTGCTGATAACCACAGGATCGGCAATGGTCATGCTTTTAGAAGCGCCCCCATATTTATTTTTGCTATAGGAAACCGCCATTATTCGGGCTGTACCTGAAAATTCAGGGATTCGTACCGTGTATTTAACCATTCCAGCGGCATCAGCTTTTAGAGGCCCACTCCAAAAAGAGAGTAGTTTTATCCTTTTGCCGGCCAGAGGATTTAGTCGTTTGCCCATGTCAAATCCGCGGTCACCCCCTGTGGAAGAGGGTGCACCCAGTTCCGGGAAAAGTGCATCAAACAGATCAAAAGCTTCTACTTCGAGCGCCCGTTTTCTGAAAAACCATTCGTAAGGGTCAGGGCTGTTGTATCCTTTTACCTGTAAAATGCCTTCATCCACCACGGCAATGGTAACTTCAGCTCCGGGTTCCGTCTTTATGGTTATGGTTTGAGCGACTTTTGAACGCGATTCAGCAGAGGCCGTTATGCTTAAAGGCATCTTTCTGTTGGGATCATTAAAGCCAATATTCGCATAACCATGGGCTACGGTGAGTGGCAGGGAGGTATTGTTGATGTTACGGATAAGAGTTGCACTTACATAAATATTGGGCAGATATTCTTCTTTGATTTTGAGGTTAAGTGTTGCACCGGCACTGCCTGCCTGCATGGTGAAATATTCCATTACTTTATCCCGTTCAAGGGTTATCAGCAATTCGCCCTCAAAAGGTGTCTTAAAAAGAATCCTTGCAGTTTCGCCGGGCACATACTGGCTTTTGTCCATTTCGATGCCTATTTCCCCTTCGCGGTTTATATTGTAAGAAGCGAATGATCCACTCTCACCATAGTAAGCATAAAAATTTTGCTTCACATAATTTTTACTGTCAGTCAGGCTCACCCTTATTTCATAACTGCCATCATTGGGGGGCGTATAATCCAGTGCGAATCCATTGGCTTTAATGGTTACCAGTCTGGAAAAAACGGAAGTTTCCTTTCGTTGCGATACATATTGGACCTGACCATATTTTTTCTCCATCACGGTTTGGTAATCGATTCTTACCACCTCCACTCTTGCTTTTGTTTCCAATGCTTTACCTTCACTGTTGAGTGAAACCAGTTGAATGCCAATCGGCCTTCGCTGGCTAAGCCAGGTGGGGATTTCCTTTATGCCGATAAAAGCGGATTGTGTGTTGATTTTGGCTTCAGTGTAGCGATTTACTGGTCGACCGGTTTCATCAAAAACGGTTGTAAACAGTCGAGCGTTCAGCAGGCCAATATTGCTGAACGAAGGCAACTGAAACACTTGTTTAAGTTTGCCGTCCGCTCCGGTGGTACCCTCCATTATTTGTTGATCAAAGGTGATTTCGCCAGGGGTGGTTATACTGAAATTGTATGCTTCAAATCTGGGGTGGTTAAAGTTAGCGCGGCTGATGCGTAATTCCGATTCAACCTTGCGGCCGGAAGCCGGTGGCCCGAATAAATTCGTGGCTTCGATCTCTGTTTCCAGCATTTCGCCTTCTGCATATATCGGTTTGTTGGTCTTTACTTCAACTTTGATTCGGTCGGGCATAAATTCTTCCACCGAAATCCGCCAGGACGAAAGCAATACGTCAGTGGCAGACTGAACTTCAATAATATAGGTTCCGGTAAGGGCGGTTACAGGTACCGGAAATGAGAAAGCGGCTGCACCATAGCCATTCAGCGTGGCCCGGCGTTTGAGAAAATCGCGGCCATCAGGAGAAATTACCCTGAATTTAATGGGAATCTCACCCGGTATTTCCCAGTTAAATGAGCGCATAAGGGCATTGCAATTTACAGTATCACCAGGTCTGAAAAGATTGCGATCACCATATAAATACACATCATAATTTAGCCCGGCCGTATATTTTCCTCCTACATCAAATCGTGAAGTCTCTACTTTCGACTGGTTGAAAATTAATGCATTATAATCATTGTCCAGGTGAGCGGTAATCAAGGAGACCGTAAAACCCGGTGCATTGGTTTTCATATTGCTGAAGCGCGCAATGCCATCGCTATTTGTCGTTGTTTCGTAAACCTGTTGATTGCTGCTGCTTATAAATTTTACACGTACATTATTTAAGGGTTTTGCGGTGGCAATAGAGCGCACGGCAACAAAAATTTCGTCGGTACCTTTGTGGGCAATCAGGCCAATATCGGAGGCGGCCACCAACTGCACATCATTCAGCCATTGCTTGTCAACCGCTTCTACTTTTATGGCATACAGGCCTTTGCGGGACGAGGATAACTGAAGTTCATCGGCATTCAGATGCAGCAGCTTGTCTGTGCCAGAGCGTTGCAGTGAGCGGGTCTCTATGGTTAGTGTGCTGATGATGTTTCCGTAATCTTCCGAAAGGCTGTAATTGTAGTTTTCGTAATAATCTCCATCCTGCTCATACCAGTCCCAATTTTTCCCATTGCGCAAAAAATGCTGAATGTTATTGTCGTAAACCTTGAAAACAGTGATTTTTATTTTTGAGATATTGATTATCTTGAGTGCAATATTGCTTTTACCTTTGGGTGTGAGGTACATGGCATTGTCCTCGCTAAAGGCAATAAAAGGTTTCATGGCACCGAAATTCACGGTTTGCAGGTAATCTTCACCAAGTGAAGGCCCGAATATACCTTGCAATTTGCCTGACACGGTAAGCTGATAAATCTGATCTTCTGCAAATTCTCCTTTCAGTTTAAAACCGCTGCTCAGATAGGAAATTTCAAAAGGCGTGGCCGGCTCTGTGGTAATCATGCTTTTTAAAGACTGAGCCTGCTTTACCGGTTGCGAGGTAAAGACATAGATGGCTCCTTCGCCTTCCTCAAATTCAGTGGTAATTTCTGATATTGTCATTTCATTGCGGGCAGGTACCTCAATTTCCATGGTAATGTCCTCGGGTAAGGCACGGTCAGACCCCGGGACCTTCATCCCTTTGTGAAGTGTTATGCGTATAATTCCATTTCTAATTTTTTTATCCGATTCGGGAAGGCTAAATTCCATTTCAGTGCCATTTGCCGGTGTGAGTAAGGTAAAATCTACCGGTTTGTTGTTCATGGCAATTTCCACGTCTTTTTTCAGGGTTGTAATATTCACAACGTTGGAAAACTGAATATTTACCCTGATCTGCACAATCTCCATATGATCGGGATCGAGCGCCCAAAAGGCACGACTTGAGATGATGTTGAGATAGGGCGTATGGAAGGTAAGCTGTTTATCGCTTAAGCGGTATTTGTTTCCTGTGAATTTAAGTAAATCTGGTAACAGGGCAGCGGTGTAATCAGTATTCGGTTTAAAGGAGGAAGCCGGGGAGAACACCAACTGATGGTGTGAATTCCACATAAACCGACCTGCGATCTCCGGATTAAAACGGAGATACTTCTCTTGGCTCCATTGACCAATGATAGAATCTGGTGCAATGTCGTGATTGAAATTAAATTCCAGGTTTTGAACCGGATCTATTTGCTGATCGAAATTGGCGGATTCCACCCTGAGCTGATCACTTTGGGTATTACAACTTAAAAGCAAGGTCAGCAGAAAGCTTGCAAAAATAAAATTTGCTGTCCGGAATAAACGCATAGCACAGTTTTTAAAAGTTAACTTTTGGAATTGATGGTTTGTCGGTTTGTTGTTTTGGACGACGATTGCTTCAATGTTTACCTGTTAATCGTCAAATGTTTTTAACAAGCTTCCCCAGTCTTATCTGAACATCTTCACCCGTCGCCTCATCAATCTTTACATTGGGCTAATTTACGAAGTTTTTATTCCTACACAAATGGTTTTAAACGGTTTTTATAGCAGGTTAGTTCAATTCTTTTGAAAGAGGGGCGTTTCGGGAGGGTTCGGATATGAAAAAACCGGCAATTTGCCGGTTTTTTCAAAGAGTGGTTTCACTATCTATACTTTTCTGAACTCACTAAAGTATTTGTAGAACCAGGGAATGGTTTCAATACCCTTGTAAAAGTTAAACAGCGGATAATTCTCGTTGGGCGAGTGAATGGCATCTGATTCGAGGCCAAAACCCATCAACATAGATTTTATGCCCAGTACTTTTTCAAAAGTGGAGATAATGGGAATGCTTCCACCACTGCGTACTGGTACCGGTTTTTTACCAAAGGTGGTTTCGTAGGCTTTGCTGGCAGCCTGATAGGCAGGCGTATCGGTGGGCGACACATAACCTTGTCCGCCATGAAGCGGGGTTACGATGATCTTAACCGAATCGGGAGCAATGCTTTCGAAGTGTTTTTTAAACAATTCGGCAATCTCTTCGTGATCCTGGTCGGGAACGAGGCGCATAGAAATTTTGGCGGATGCCTTTGAAGGAAGCACTGTTTTGGCTCCCTCACCGGTATAGCCTCCCCAAATGCCACAAACATCCAAGGTAGGCCTGATTCCGGTGCGCTCAATGGTTGAATAACCTTCTTCGCCATGCAATGCAGCCACATCAATGGCTTGCTTATATTCTTCCTTGCTGAAGGGAGCCTTAGCCATTTCGGCGCGCTCTTCGGCACTTAGTTCAATGACCTTGTCGTAAAAGCCGGGCACGGTAATGCGGTTTTTCTCATCGGTAAGCGAGGCTATCATCTGCGAAAGGATATTGATTGGATTGGCTACTGCGCCACCGAAAAGACCTGAATGCAGATCTCTGTTTGGTCCGGTAACTTCCACTTCCAGATAAGCCAGACCACGAAGGCCAACGGTAATACTCGGAATGTCCTGCGCAATCATCCCGGTATCGGAAACAAGGATGATGTCTGCTTTAAGCATCTCTTTATGGTCGATGCAGAATTTCTCCAGGTTGGGAGAGCCAATCTCTTCTTCGCCTTCAATCATAAATTTCACGTTGCACGCCAGGGTTCCGGTCTGAACCATAGCTTCAAATGCCTTGGCATGCATAAAAGCCTGACCTTTATCATCGTCAGCGCCGCGGGCGAATATTTTACCATCACGTACTTCCGGCTCAAACGGGGGTGATTTCCACAGGTTAAGCGGATCAACGGGCATCACATCATAATGACCATATACCAACACCGTCGGTAGGGAGGTATCCACCATTTTTTCACCATATACAACCGGATTTCCCGCAGTGGCGATAATTTCGGCTTTATCGGCCCCGGCTTTAATAATACTTTCTTTCCAGTATTCAGCCGCCCGCTGCATATCGGGTTTGTGATCGGCAATCGAACTGATGGAAGGAATCCGAATCAGTCCGAAAAGTTCTTCAAGGAAGCGCTGTTTATTGGCTTCAAGGTAATGAGCTAATTTTTCCATATTAAATCGGTTATTGTGAATATTTTGGCATAAAATTACACCTTTTTCGTAGATGTTACCGCTTTTGTTAGGTTTTAAAGCCTGAGCCCCCCCGAATAGTACTTTTTCGCCACCAAGGCTCAAAGGCTCAAAGAATCACTAAGTTTAAATACCTGATTATCATTTCTTTGTGAATCTTAGTTTCTTAGTGTCTTTGTGGCATTCTCTTGTTTTTACTTATTCGGAGTGGCCTCAAGCCTTGAATTTACAGTTTGGTATGACTGATTTATTAACTTTAAAATAATGACACATTTTTAATGGTTGAATACGAAAAAGTCTTATTTTTGTGGATATAGGGAAATTTTTATTTTTTTTGACACTCTTGTCGCCTTTATTTGGTTAAACGTTTATCATGAAACTCATGCCCATTCAATGCATTTGTTCCTTCCTTTATTGTAAAAGCTTCCGGGTTTTACCCTTAAGTTTTTATGGAATTTTTATCATTTTCCTTTTAATATTGTCTGCTACAAAGGTCAATGCTCAGATTATGCCCGATTATTCCGTGGTTGAAGAAGTAGATCCGGTAGTTCTGGTAAAACAAATACTTGTTGGCAGTGGTATAGAAACGAGTAATATAACTTTTACCGGTGCAGCAAGGGGCAGGGGCTCTTTTTCGGGTAAGTCAAATCTGGGAATCAACTCCGGGGTAATACTTACTTCTGGCAGGGCGGGCAATTCCAAAGGCCCGAACAATGAAACAAACAAAGGCAATAACATGGGAACCCCGGGTGATTCCGATTTAAACCAGCTTTCCGGGGGAAGCACTCAGGATGCCTGCATTCTTGAGTTTGATTTTGTTCCACAATCAAATGTGGTAGAGTTTAGATATGTATTTGGTTCTGAAGAGTATCCGGAATATGCCAACTCAACATTTAATGACGTTTTTGGCTTTTTTATCAGTGGCCCTGGTATTTATGGTAATTTTTCCAATAATGCTACCAACATCGCGCTTTTGCGTCATACCTTGCCACCGGTGTATGTTTCCATTAACAATATCAATAATGGTAAGCAAAACACCGGACCATGTAAAAATTGTGAATACTACGTTAATAATGGTACCGGTACTACGCCGGCGGCAAACCCCTACATTCAGTACGATGGGTTTACCACCGTGCTTACCGCCCGAAGTACGGTGACTCCCTGTGAAACTTACCATATTAAATTAGCCATTGCTGATGTGGGAGACGGTTCTTACGATTCAGGCGTTTTTCTTGAAGCCAATAGCTTTTCCAGCGTTGGGCTTGGCGCAAATGTAGCCTTTACCCATACCATGGTTGATACTGCCGTGGAAGGCTGTAACAGTGCTTCCATTGCCTTTAAGCTTTTTCAGATTACGCCGGTAGACTATCCCATCAATCTCGAAATTGGTGGTACAGCCGAAAATGGGGTAGATTATGACCTTATTCCCGGTCAGATTGTTATTCCGCAGGGTGATAGCATGGCGGTGCTGGTAATCAATCCCATTGAGGATGGTATCCCTGAGGATGAAATTGAAACTGTGACCATTATTTACAATTCCTCCCTATGTGGTGTGATTATGGACACCCTGACCATTTATGTCAAGGATTATCCAAATTTCAGTTCTTCAGTGTCGCCCGGCCGGCAAGTCAATTGTCATGACACCATACAGCTTTGGGGCGCGGGGGATGGAGGCGTTGAACCCTACTATTTTGACTGGAGTACGGGGGATACCACCGATATTATTACCCTGGTTGCCGAAAATACCACCCAATACACGGTACGCATCAGCGATGTCTGCGGCTCTTACGAAGATCAGAGTATTAACATTTCCGTAGTTGGGCCGGTGGCTGATGCGGGAGATGATGTGCCCATTTGCCTTAATGATGATGTGACCCTTACTGTTCAGGGTGGAACAAGCTGGTTGTGGAATCCGGGTGGATATACCATGCAATCCATCACCGTGAGCCCGCCAGAGACCACCACTTTTACCGTAACCGTATATGATGAATGTGGCAATACCGATACCGATGAAGTTACTGTGCTGGTAGATCAGCCTTTTGCCGATGCGGGAGAGGATAAAAATATTTGCGTAGGCGAAGAGGTCATCCTTCAGGCCAATGATACACCTAATGGTGTCTGGTTGTGGACCGATATGTTCTCAGGTCAAACTTATAACGGACGAAGCATTACCGTAAGTCCCGACGATACGCGTCAATATTGCGTGGATGTAACCGATAACTGTGGCAATACACTTCGGGATTGTATGAATGTGGATGTATTTCAACTGAGCGTTGAAGCCGGAGCCGACAGGGCTATTTGTGTTGGTGAAACGGTGCAGCTCACCGGAACATCATCTACCGGAAATGGCACCTTTACCTGGACGGATGGCATCAATACTTTTAACGGGGTCAGTATTGAGGTTTCGCCTGAAGTAACCACCATATATACACTTTCGGTGGATGATGGCTGTGTGAAAACCGATGAGGTTACCATTACGGTAAATCCCCTGCCATTGATAAATGCCACTTCCGCGGTAAACTCCATTTGTCCCGACGAAACACTTACGCTGAATGCAGCCGGTGGGATAACTTACACCTGGAGTGCTTTACCCGCCGATCCGACACTCCTGGGTCAGGAGAACAATCCTTCACCCCAGGTGGGTCCAACCCAAAATACAACCTATACCCTGTCAGGAACTGATGCCAATAACTGTGTGAATAGCGACGAAATCACCATCACCCTTAAGGAAAGAATGCGCGCAGATTTCAGCCCGGAACAGGATGCCGTTTGCCAGGACGATGCTTTATTGATTTCCTATACGGCAAATGGACCTTCAAACGCTACCTACGATTGGGATTTTGACGGAGGCACTACCTCCGGCTCAGGCCAGGGTCCGCATCCGGTAAGCTGGACAGATGCCGGAACCAAAGAAATATCCCTGGTGGTGACTTATCTGGGATGCGTGAGCGAAGTGTACACTCAATCGGTGGAGGTAAACCCCATGCCACTCCCTGACTTTACAAGCAGTGAAATGGCCGGATGTATGCCCTGGGAAGTCCGCTTTTCTGAGGCATCTTCCAATACCGTAAACGGAACTACTTATATATGGGATTTTGGAGGAAATGGATCAGCCGCCGGTAATTCTGTAACGCATGAATTTTCTGCGGATGGCGTCTATGACGTTTCACTTACCGTAACCAATCCGGGGAACTGTTCACGAGTTAAGACTTTGTCATCCCTCATTACCGTTTGGCCATTGCCGGAGGCCACTTTTACCGCAAATCCTGAAGCTTCCAGCATGAAGGATCCGGCGATTTATTTTTCGAGCAATTCCATTGGCGACGGGTTGGCTTACTCCTGGAGTACCGGAGATGGGGCTGTTTATACCAATCCTGAATTTACCCATACCTATGTGGATTCCGGTTATTACCAGGTAAATTTAAAAGTCACCAATGATAAAGGATGTGTAGATGAGACGGAAAAAACAGTTTACATCAGTCCCCGGTATATGTTGCATATTCCAACCGCTTTTTCACCTGATGGAGATGGCATCAACGATGTTTTTCTGGTTCGTGGAAACGGAATTAAGGAGTACCGCATTAACATCTTTAATCAATGGGGAGTAAATGTTTTCTCTTCGTCTGATATTCAGGAACATTGGAACGGTACCAGCAAAGGGGTAAAGGTTCAGCCGGGCTTATATGTGTACCGTATTTATTTTAAAGACGAGAACAACGAAGTTACCGAAACCACTGGAAGCATTTTTATAGTGAAATAATCGGTACCGTCGTTTCCCTGCATTTTTCTAACTTTGGCGAAAATTTCTGATTTTCGTTATGTCAACTATAAAAGTAGCCATCAATGGATTTGGTCGCATTGGCCGGATCACCTTCAGGGCATTGCTCCAAAAGAAAAATGTTCAGGTAATTGCTGTAAATGACCTTACTGACGCCGACATGTTGGCGCACCTGCTTAAATATGATTCTGTACACGGCCAGTTCCCGGGAACCATTGAAACTGGCGCTGATTTCCTGATTGTAAACGGCAATAAAATAAGGGTGTTTGCCCGGGAAGAGCCCGGTAGCATTGATTGGGGTGCTCTCGGCATTGATGTCGTTATTGAATCTACCGGCAAATTTACCGATAAGGCTTCTGCCATGAAGCACGTGGAAGCCGGTGCACGGAAAGTAATCATTTCGGCGCCAGCCAAAACCGATCACGATGATGTAAAATACGTGGTGCTGGGCATCAATGATGACATCATTGATAAAGAGGATGTGATTATTTCGAATGCCTCCTGCACGACCAATTGCGTGGCACCCATGATTAAAGTGCTCGATGACCTGTGGGGCATAGATAAAGGTTTCATTACTACGGTGCATTCCTATACCCGCGATCAAAACCTTATTGACGCACCGCATGCCGACAAAAGGCGGGCCAGAGCAGCAGCTTACAGTATTATTCCTACGACCACAGGTGCTGCTAAAGCCGCCACCAAAATATTTCCCCATCTTAAGCAGAATCTGGGAGGAGCCGGAATAAGGGTCCCTGTACCCGATGGTTCCCTCACCGATCTAACCTGTACGCTTAGAAAATCAACGAGTATAGGAGAAATAAATGCCGCTTTTCGCGATGCTGCTGAAGGCTATCTTAAGGGCATCTTGGAATATACCGAAGATCCTATTGTTTCGGTGGATATCCTTGGCAATCCGCATTCGGCCATTTTCGATGCCGGCCTCACGGCGGTGCTTGGGGATAAAAACAAGCTGGTAAAAATTGTAGCCTGGTATGATAATGAGAGTGGGTATGCCCATCGCCTGGCCGATCTGGTGGAAAAGTTTGCCTGAGATGAATTTATAAAGGCCAGGACAAAAAAAAGACGGAGAAGTACCCCGTCTTTTTTTTATCAGATAAGCCAGATTAATGCATAATTACAATGAGGTGATTGAAAATAACCTCACCTTTTGATTTCACCCTAACAAGATACGTACCTGCATTTAGCTGGCTTGCATCTATGGTACACGAAGCATGACCGGCACCGTTTTGCGTGATAATGCGCTGGCCGTTCAACTGAAGTACCTCTACCGAATAATCATCCATTATTGAGTCGGGCACCTTCACTATAAAGGAGGTGTTGGCCGGGTTGGGGAAAATCCGGACCGTTTCATGCTTAGCTTCTCCCAATCCGAGTCCGCTTCCTTCCTGTTCAAGCACAACCATTTGGGGAGCAGCACCCTGGGCATTGATGGTTATAAGCGATGACCGCATTTGGGTAGAGCCATTGCCCTCATAATTCACAAACACGTTTCCACTGCCACTGCCGGAAAGTGTTACACTGAGCCAGGTTGAATCGGCCGAAGCAGTCCAACTGGTATTTGACAATACATCGAAGGTAACCTGTCCGGGTGCAGAAGATACTTGCTGTATGGGCGGACTAACAATAAGCAGGGTGTCAGCTGCCTGCTGTTCCAATACCACATCCTGCGAAAGCTGCATACCGCTCACCTTAAGGATTGCAGTGCGTGACTCCAGCGAAATATTTGGTTCCACGTTTACACTTAGATTTTCATTATTGGAAATTTCGGGGGTAGCCCAGGCAGCATCAGAAACAACCGACCAGTCGAAATTGGCTTCCACAGCATAGGTTACAGTGCCGGCAGCGCTGCCCGTTTGCTGGCTGAGTGGACTTACCCTCAGCAAAGGTACAGCAGCCTCCTGATTCAGCGTTAACTCAATTGAGGTGGCTGGTTCGGGAGCCACAACGGTAAAGGTGGCGGTGCGCATACTTGCACTTTCGTTGGCCTGATATTGTGCAATGATGGAACCATTACCTGCACCCGATGCACTGATTTCAACCCAGGGATAGTTCCCACTTACAGTCCAGGGTGCATTGGAGGAAACGGCATATGATACTGCTCCCGCAAGGGTATCAACCGTATAGGCAAGGGGAGAGATGGTAAGATATGCCGGGCTGCCGGTTTGGTTTAATACTACCGTCACCGGATCCAGACCGGGTGTGGTAACCACAATATTTGCCGATCGGGGCAGAGTTATGCTGTTTTCATTAAATTCCACCAGAATACTGCCGTCTCCATCGCCGGAAGGCGTATGCGAAATCCAGTCCGCATTGCTGCTTACCTCCCAGGAGGTATTTGAAATAACATCAAAACTTGTGGTGCCGGCTTCAAACGAAACTTCAATCATTTCAGGATTAACCCCCAGGGTAGGAGGAGCCGATAGGGTGGTAGCATCTGCTACGATTCCCGCAGAATAATCCAGCTCATCGTTAACTGAAAATGCTGTGTAATGATAAGTGGTTGATGGAAGCAGGCTTGTGTGCGTGAATTCATTACTGCTGCCAATATAAAGTACAGTTCCTCCTCCGGCAAGCACATCGCCGGCCTGGTAAGTTACCCCGGCCACGGGCGTTCCCGTTTGGTCGGGAGACCATACTATCATTACGTTATCTCCATTGGCATTGGATTGCCAGTTGAGTTCAATCTCCGTATCGCTCATCGCCTGTGCCGTTAAATCCTGGGGTTGATCCACCAGCGAAACGCAGGTAATGGTGGCTTCCCAACCGGGAGCATTTATACTGGCATTACTGCTGAATACAAAGGTCAGTGCACCATGGATATTGTCGGCAGTAATGGTTCCCGGAGAATCGGTTCCGCACCAGGTACCAAGTGAGGCGGAAAAAGCTGAACGTCCGTTGTAAATGGTCAGTTTGTCACTGCTGCAGTTGGCTGAGGCCTGCAATTCAAAAGCGGTAAAAGTTACGCTTACCTGATTTCCGGGATACGAAGGGTTAAAAGTGGTGGTCAGGTTCTGATTGTTGCCATAATTGTTTTCCTGACCTCCTGAATCATAAAAAGTTCCCGAGCAGGTGGTAATGTTCTGGTTGTTCATGGTAAACTCATCACCTGTCACCGTGATATAGTCTGTTTTTACTTCTGTTAAAGAACCATTTACCGTAAGCGTAATCGTTTTTTGACCTGTAGTTTCATAAATTACAATGTGCGGTCCTATTCCGCTGGCGGTGGCCGGCTGTGCTCCTTCGCCAAAATTCCATTCCCTGGAGGTTACATCACAGGTGCTTTTATCGGTAATGATGACCGGATTGTTGATTACAATGGCGGTTGCATTGGCTGAAAACTGTGGATTGGCTTCGTTAACCTGAATATAGTCCTCCCGCGTCAGGGTATTGCTGCCCAGGTCATTGGTAACGGTAAGCTCAATAGAATAGTTTCCCAAAGCAGTAAATTGTATGATGGGATTTTGTGAATCAGGGGTTGTGCCCTCTAAAAAAACTACGTTGTCGGGTGTAAAGCTCCAGCTCCATGAGGTGGGATTGCCTGTGCTTTCATCGGAAAATGACACAGTATCATTGAGGCAGGGCAGGGTAGTATTCGCTTGAAAAGTAGCCAAAGGGCCCAGAGGGCTGAAGCTGAAACCGGCAATTCGGGTTTTCTGCCCACCACTAACGTACTGATTGGTGTACCAGAAAGCATGGTCATCCTCAGGATCGACACTCATTAAGGTATAATCGCCCCAGCGGTTGGCCCCGCTCTGGGCATTGGTACCGGTCCAGATAATGCCTTCAGTAATATCCATGTTGCCCGAAGCCAGGGCATATTCTTCGCGGGATTGTCCGGTATAACGAATGCCGGGATATTCGGTGCTGCTGGAGATGGAATAACCCAGTGCAATTTCATTTTGTCCGTTCATAACTATACTTCCCATCCAGCGGGAATGCTCATCGGGCGCATAGGTGCCTTGTTGCCGGATACTCCAGTCGCTGCTGGTTTTACGCAATTCGTACCATCTCACACCGGCATGGTTCGTGGCATCCACATCCACGGTATGGCAGCAAACTATGGTTTGATAATCTCCAAAATTCCGGTACTGGGGGGCGTTCATCACCACCTGGGGTATGGCATCAAGTTTTTGACTGGTGTTGGGTTGCTTAATGTTGTTCCAGTTGTTGCCAAAGTTACTGTCAAACGCAGCCACATCAAGCTGCTGTACCCTGTTGAAAGTGGAATTCGAAGGGGTATTCCAGTCCACATCCAATTCATAAATCCACAATTGATCGCTTCCTCCGGCAATGGCATCATCGTTAAAAGCAATAAATAATCCCGGTGCACCGACCGGCGCAGCAAGGCCGTCATTATCCAAAGGGGGAACCATCATAAATCCATCAATTGAAGTCGGTCGCCAGGGATTGTCAAAGGAAACCATCTTGGGATTGGTACCGCCGGTAAGCATAACTTCGCGCTGGAATACATAAATGTCAGTTCCATTGGAAGTATTGGTTCCCATATAATAACCATCGGGCCATATGCCGAATTTTTCATAATCGGGCATACCGCTCATATTAAAGCTATACTGATACCAGGCTCCGGTAGGGTCATTGGTTTGTGATACGGCCACCAACATACGGTCGGGTGAGCCACAGAGAGAAAATTCAGCAGCCAGCCAGCGATCAGCCAGTTGATCATAGAGTACAATGGGATCGCCATCGTTACAGTTTGCTCCGGGGACTGATCCGAACAACTGGTTCATATTTGTGGGCCCGGCAAGCAATGCGCCTGATTTTGAATAAATAGCATACGTAGTATTTACCGTTTGCATATAATGTCCGGGTCCGGCAGCGCCATTACAGTCAGGAGGAAAATAGGGGGAGGCCTGACCCTGAAAATTTATAGCTGGATCTTCGAGAGGGGTGCGTGTATTGCCATGGTTCTTCTGCCACACGGCATCTTCTCCTTTAGGCAAGGCAATGGATTCAAAGGGGAAATACCTCAGCCGGAGTTTGGGATTAAGTAATTTGGCTTCGGCTTTTTCAGTCATCTGCGCCCACTCTGCTTCAGTTATTGGCGGAATGTCCCGCAACGGCTTGCTAATGCCAACCAACCGGCCTTCGCCAATGTTATGCGGCTCCAGGGGGCCTTGTTGCGCAAAGAGAGGATAGATAATAAATAATACAGCGACTAATAGTAAAAGTTTGACCTTCATGAGTTTGTTTGTGTTTGTGAGTTGAGATTGTGACTAAAAACGCCCAAAAATAGTGTAAATACCCTAGGACTCACCGAAAGAAAAGAGAGAAACTCCGTTCAAATCGCTGATCTTATTCGTATTGAATCTGATACATAAACTTGTTTTTGACAGCAGATGTTCACCGGAGTTAAATTCTATATCCGATTTAATTGGATTAAAGCGTCTGGCTGGTTCTGAATGGATTGGCAGTTCAGACGAAGCTTCTGATTGTTTTAGGTAACTTTCAGGACTTCTCAGCCTAAAGTCTTCTTTTTTTGTTATTAAGGAGATTACATTTGAGTTTTATTGCCATTTATAATAAAACAGGCCCATAATTTGTTATATATATCTACATACTTAAGATCCAATCATTCAAACAATGAATATTAACAGAAAATATTATATTATTTCCGTTGCTTTTCTGTTATTGTGGGTACTTCCCTTCAACAGGCTTAGGGCACAGCCACAGCCTGAATTAACCTGTTTATCAGTGAATGCCGATGGTTCACTCTACGCCGGCTGGACAATGCCTTCCGGTGCCTTTGATGGTTTCCGGCTCTTTTACAAAAAAACCACCGAAACCTTATATAATTCTGTTGATATTCTGTCTGGTATTACCTCGGAAACCATCCCGGTAACGGATGCTCAAGTTGAAAAATATGATGTTTTTTTGATTACTTACATCAATTCACCTCCTGCCAACAGTCCTGAATCGGTTCATCTTAATAATATGTTACTCGTGGTCTCAAACGGAGGTATAGGTTCAGGCATTGCCCGGCTGGACTGGTCACCCATGAAAACCGGTAGCACACTCCAATATGTAATTACCCGGTCTATGGACAATATAACCTTTACCGAAATCGGGAGAACCAACAGTTTAATATTTTATGATACCATTGAGACCGTTTGCGATCCCGAAACTATTTATTATCGGGTTGAATTGCCACTTAGCGGATGTACGGCACGCTCCTCAACAGGCAGTGGTACTTTTAAAGACGATAACCGACCCGAAGATCCCAAACTAACCTATGTAACCATAAATAATGGTCTGGCTGAAATCCACTGGGAACACAGCCTTACCCCGGATGTGAATGGTTATATTCTTGGCGTAAAAGATGGGGCAGCTTATCTGGACCATGATACAACAGACTATGTGAACTTTATCATTGATGATTTTACCGACCGTCCCACCTACAAGTACCCTTGTGATGAATCGGTGACCTATGTGTTGCGTGCCCGCGATCAATGTCGTAATGAAAGTTCCGGTATCGAAAATTACAACCGGCTTCATCATACCATCTTAATTTCCGGGGAGATTGAATCCCATTGTAACCGGCAGGCAACCCTTACCTGGAACAAATACATAAACATGGATCCGGAAGTTACGACTTACGAAGTGTATCGTTCCGAAAACGGTAATATTGCTGAACTGGCTGGAAACGTTCCTTCCACAGGGGGAGAAAGCTATACGTTTACCGATCCGCTTATGCTGAGTAATGGGAGCTTATATTCGTATTGGGTAAAAGCAGTGAATGATGTCAATACGATTAGCTCCGAAAGTTGTCAGGTTTACCTCTCCCCTGTAATTGAGTTTTTGACAGATTTTGATCTTGACCTGATTACAGTATCTGATGACAATCACATCACGCTGCAGACCAGTGGCGCCCCTGATGAGCTGATTAAACAGGTGAATGTTTACCGGGGAACAGATCAAACCACAGACTTGCAATTGCTGTTTTCCAGTGACTGGAGCAATAGTCCGGTGGGGCTTTCTGATTATGAGGCATTGGTGCATGAAGAAAGCTATTTCTATCAGTTGGTAGCCCGGGATGCCTGTGGTTATGAACTGGGTGAATCCCTGCTTTTTAGAAGTATATTGTTAAAGCTGTCTAACCCGGATGATGGAAGTGTTCGCCTGAACTGGAATGCTTTTGTGGGTTGGGGCGATTTTCTGAAAAATTATCAGATCTATCGTTTTGATGGAGAGGTTCTGGCTCCGGGGTTCCCTCAGGCGGTGCCGGCAGAAACTTTGGTTTTTAATGATTTAATTTCAGAGGCAAGCCTGGGCATGGTAACTTATTATGTGGAGGCTGTACATGAAGATGGCCGGCTGAGCCTGTCCAATACAGTTCAACTGATTCCCGAAGCAGAAGTTCAGGTACCTACTGCCTTCAGAATAGGAGGCTATACGCCGGAATTCAGGCCTTTACTTAAAAATGTGGAACCTTCGGCCTACCTTTTTATGATTTATAACCGTTGGGGACAATTGGTTTTTGAAACCACCAATGTTGAAGCCGGATGGGATGGTAGCATGAACAGTAACACATCCCCAACAGGTGTATATGTCTGGATTGTTAACTTTAGTGATTATGATGGCAATAAAACTACGATTAAGGGCGCGGTTACTCTTATTCAATAAAAGCAATCAGGGTTCAAAGCTAAATTCACCTTAAAACCGGACAATAATCCGAGGTTAGTTTCCTCATTTGCCTGTAGAATCAACGGTTGATCTATTTTTCACATATTTTTCCAGCCAGGCATCGGTTTCCCACAACATGTGAAGTATGTTTTCACGGGCATTGTAGCCATGACTTTCATAAGGCAGCAGCACCAGGCGGGCCGTGCCGCCCAATCCTTTAATGGCTCCGAAAAGGCGTTCACTTTGCAGCGTAAAGGTGCCGGGGTTGTTGTCGGCATCCCCGTGGATAAGCAGTAAGGGCTCATTAATTTTATCGGCATGTACAAAAGGCGACATGGTAAGGTAAACTTCGGGCGCATCCCAAAAAGTGCGTTCTTCTGACTGAAAGCCAAAGGGCGTAAGGCTCCGGTTATAGGCGCCGCTTCGTGCAATGCCGGCAGCAAACAAGTCAGAATGGGCCATCAGGTTGGCGGTCATAAATGCACCATAGGAGTGACCGCCTATGGCTACCCTGTCGCGGTCAGCCACACCCCGTTCCACAGCATAATCAATGGCTGCGGCCGCATTGCCCACCAGTTGATCTACAAATGAGTCGTTGGGCTCTTTTTCGCCCTCTCCGATAATCGGGAAATCAGCATCATCCATAATGGCATATCCCCTGGCTGCCCAATAAATGGGCGATCCATAATAAAGCTGAACGAAAGTATGGGGCGATTCCTTAATCTGACTCGCCTGTTGTGCATCCTTGTATTCGCGCGGATACGCCCACATCAGCATGGGCAGGCGGCCATCTTTTTCCTTGTTATATCCTGCAGGCAAGTATAGGGTGGCAGTAAGTTCAACGCCGTCATTACGCTTATAGTGCACCCTTTCCTTGCTCACATTCATAAACGATGCATAAGGATTGGGAAAGCTGGTAACCGGCTCAATTTTGCCCCCTTTTCTTACATAAAAGTTGGGATTAACGTCTTTACTCTCTATGGAAGTTATCATATTTCGCTTTTCCGGATCAATCACCCTGACAATGGGTTCGTAGGTAGATTTACCATCAGCCTGCCAGAGCCGCGTAGTGGCAAATGTTTTAATGTTGAAACGGTCAATGAACGGCCGGTTTCCTTCCGGACCATAACCTTCTCCCTGAAGATATAGATTTTTTCCATCTGTTGAAATCCACAAAGCTTGTTCATTAAATTGATTTTGGCGGGTAAGAAAACTTCCCGGATTACCATAATAATCTTCGGTAGAGCGATCATTAATGATAGACGGACTGAAGTTTTCAATGTTGGGATCAATTTTATAGGTGGTTGTTTTCCGTGTTTTCCACCAGTAATCATATAAGATGGCAATATTTTCGTTGCCCCAGGTAATGCCTGCATAACGGTTCGGAATCGCGGCAAGCAGTTTGGGTAAGCCGGTAAATGGTGCGCTTAGCTGATAAACATGGTCGCGGATATCCTGCTCGTTGGCCGGATCGCCACCATCCTGAGCTTCGGCCCAGACCAATGTAGCCGGCTGATCATTGCGCCAGGTAATGTAACGTTTGCCTGTTTCCACTGCATCAAATCCGTTGGGCATGGCCTCCAGCAATGGCCTCAGATAGAAATTCCGGATAAATTGTCCGTCCGGGGAATAAAGATCATACGATACTGGGAAACGGTATTGAGGTACTATATATGAGTAGGGTCGCTGTATGGTTTGTACCATAAGGTAATTGCCTGCCGGCGAAAAATTAAGCGATTGATAATTGGCAACAGGTAAAAAGGGGCTATTACTGCCATCAAGCGTTACCTTGCTTATTTCAGCCTGAGTGTAATATTCATATTCTGCTTCATCGGCCGGATTGCGAAGCAAATCCTGATAAGTGCGGGCAGGGGCTTTTTGTCCGGTGGTTTCCTGTATGGTGGGACCTTCGGGCAATACTCTGTTTTTTGCTAAAGTTTGCCTTTGTTTTGGAAGGTGCTTTACCAAAAGTGCTTTCGAATCCGGCATCCACACATAAGGCGATCCGGAAGCTGCATTCAGGCCGGAAGCCAGTTTTTTGGCCTGCCCATTATTCAAATTAACCATCCATAGCTCTGTGCCATCCGGTAAGGTGTTGGTGAAGGTAAGCTTCGACTCATCGGGCGAAAACGCAATATCAGCAATACGTATCCCGGAGGGTAGCCCTGATATGTTCAGATAGGTATCGTTTTGTATTTGCTTGATTTTTAAGCCATAATAAACAGTATTGCGTGATTTGCCATTGGTTTGCGGATTGATGCGCAGACCGGCCAGCCTTACTTCATCTTCCGCCAGTTCGTCAAGCGTTTTAAAAGCCTTGCGCTCAAAAAAAGCCATGTATTGATTGCGCGAATCTATCCTGACAGCCGGGCGCGGCTGAATGTCAACCAATTCCAAAATCTCAGGTGGTGGCGATTGATAAGGCTGATTGGTTTGCGCCAGTAGGATGCTGCCCATAAAAGTGAATGTTAGTATTAAGTAAAAGTTTTTCATGATAAATGGTTGATAGGGTTCATTCTTTGGACAAAAGTACGAAAAAGGGTATTGACAGATGGGGGTATTAGTGAGAAATCTCCCGTATGGTGAACTGCATCATGCTTGCAGCAGGCTAAAATTAGGAAAATTTAACAATAACAATTTCGCTTGCTTCTGTATAGGTTAGCGGGGAAGGTTGGATGTTTAAATAGGTATAGCTATTGATAATCAAACATTTGAGAACACAAGAATGTTATCGCAGGTGGCTTGTGGAAAGGGTTAAGCGGATGAAGATGTTATTTAATGGTAAGAGCCATGACCCGGGGCTAAGTTGAACGCCTATTTTTCATAACTTTGCGCATTCTAAAAAGTAAGACAATGTTAAGCTTTGATGACAAATTTTCCGGCGAAGGACTAACCTATGACGATGTGCTGCTGCTGCCTGCTTATTCAGAGGTATTGCCAAGAGAGGTGGATACATCGACCCGTTTTTCGCGTGACATCAAGTTGAATATCCCGATAGTAACTGCTGCTATGGACACGGTTACTGATGCAGTTATGGCCATTGCCATTGCGCAGGAGGGGGGCATTGGGGTATTACATAAAAATCTGAGCATTGAGGATCAGGCCATTGAAGTAAAAAAGGTAAAGCGGGCTGAGAACGGAATGATTCTGGATCCCATAACACTGAATGAAGGAGCGCTGGTAGCCGATGCGCTCGGCCTTATGAAAGAATACAGCATAGGCGGCATTCCGGTAGTGGATGCCCATAATAAACTGGTAGGTATTGTTACCAATCGCGACCTGAGGTTCGAGCGCAATATGAGACGGCCGGTATATGAGGTGATGACGCACGAGAACCTGATAACTACCCAGGAATTTACCGATTTTGAAAAAGCTGCCGACATTCTTCAGGAATACAAGATTGAGAAACTCCCTGTGGTGGACAGCAACTACAAGCTGGTTGGATTGATTACTTACAAGGACATCATCAAGATAAAAGCCCGCCCCAACGCATGCAAAGATGAGCGCGGCCGGTTAAGGGTGGCTGCCGCGGTTGGCGTTACCACCGATTTGATTGAACGGGTTTCAGCCCTGGTGGCCAACGGGGTAGATGCCATTGTGATTGACACTGCCCACGGGCATTCCAAAGGGGTGATGGATGCAGCGCGACTTTTTAAACAACATTTTAAAGATACCCAGCTTATTGTGGGCAACATAGGCACTGCCGAAGCTGCCCGCGATCTGAGTAAACTTAATATCGACGGTCTTAAAGTAGGCATAGGGCCGGGCTCGATATGCACTACCCGCATTATTGCCGGTATTGGCATCCCTCAGCTCTCGGCTGTGCATCAGGTTGCGGCCGCACTTAAAGGCACAGGCATTCCCGTTATTGCTGATGGTGGCATACGCTATACCGGCGACATATCCAAAGCCATTGCTGCAGGTGCCGATACCATTATGGCCGGCAGCCTGTTTGCCGGAGTGGAAGAATCACCGGGAGAAACCATCATTTACGAAGGCCGGAAATATAAAACATACCGCGGAATGGGCTCTATTGAAGCCATGCAGAAAGGCTCCAAAGACCGTTATTTCCAGGATACCGAAGATGATATCCGTAAGCTGGTCCCCGAAGGTATTGTGGGCAGGGTCCCTTACAAAGGCACTTTGTCCGAAGTTGTTCATCAGCTCGTAGGTGGATTGCGCGCAGGCATGGGATATACCGGTTCGGCTAATATAGCCGCACTTCAGCAAGCCAGATTTATGAAAATTACTGCCGCCGGTGTGGCCGAAAGTCATCCTCACGACATTACCATCACCCGGGAGGCACCCAATTATAGTCGCTAATATTATTAATCAAAACAAACCATAAAAGGTAATAACAATGAAAAAAATACTGATTGCGATCATAGCACTTCTTTTTGTCGCAACCTCGCTTGTAGTTAAAGCTCAGGACCCTGTAATACTCACCGTTGCAGGGGAGAATATCACCAAATCTGAATTTCTGAACGTGTATCAGAAAAATAATATCAATGGTGAAGCCCTTGATCAGAAATCCTTAAATGAATACATGGATTTGTATGTAAACTTCAGACTTAAGGTAAGGGAAGCAGAGGATTTGGGTCTCGACACTGTTCAGGCGTTTAAAGACGAACTGGCAGGTTACCGCAAGCAACTGGCTCAACCTTATCTTATAGATGATAAGATGAATGAAGCATTGCTGAAAGAGGCATATAACCGCAAAAAACTAGACATCCGGGCCAGTCATTTATTGATTAAGGTCGATCGGAATGCCTCCCCACAGGATACCCTGGCTGCCTATAAAAAGGCTATGGCCTTGCGTAAGCGCGCACTTAAGGGAGAAGATTTCGGACTGTTGGCTGCTGAATATTCGGATGATCTTTCAGCCCGTGACCGGGATGTGGAAGGACGAAAATTTACCGGGAATGGTGGAGATTTGGGTTATTTTACGGTATTTGATATGGTGTATCCCTTCGAATCAGGCGCTTACAATACGCCTGCAGGTGAAATAAGCATGCCGGTGCGCAGCGATTTTGGCTATCATCTGATTAAGGTAGTCGACCGCAAGCCTGCCCTGGGTAGGGTTCAGGTTGCCCATATCCTGTTAAAAGTACCCGAAAATGCTACCGCCGCCGATAGTGCGCTGGTAAAACAGAAAGCTACTGATTTGTATAACCGTATCATAAATGGTGAAGATTTTGCGCGTCTTGCGGAACAAAATTCAGACGATAAATCAACCGCAAGCAAAGGCGGAGTTTTGCCCTGGTTTGGCGCCAATAAAATGATTCCTGAATTCATTAAGTCAGTTTCATCCATAAAAAATCTGAATGAGGTAACGCCTCCCTTCTCATCTTCTTACGGCTGGCACATCGTAAAATTGCTCGATCGCAAAGAGATAGGCACTTACGAGGACAATCTCAACGAGCTTAAACAAAGCCTCACCCGCAGCGACAGAGCTAAAAAGAGTGAAGAGGCACTGGTAAGCCGGATTAAACAGGAATACAAATTTAGTGAAACTCCTAAAAATCTTAGCGCAATAAACAAAATTGTTACCGATACGATTTTTGCGGCAGGATGGAAAGTTCCCGATAATGTAAAACTCAATAAAACCTTGTTTACTATCGGTCGCCGCAGCTATTCGCAGCAGGATTTCGCCAACTACCTGGAAAAAAATCAGCGCAGACAATCCAAACAGAACATTGAAGCTTATGTGAATGATAAGTTAAACACTTATATCAATACCAGTCTGGTAGATTTTGAGGACAGCATGCTTGAATCAAAATATCCTGATTTTAAAGCCCTGGTTAAAGAGTACCGGGATGGTATCCTCTTGTTTGAACTTACCGATCAGAAGGTATGGTCCAAAGCGGTGAAAGATACCGTTGGGCTGGAAGCTTTCTATGAGCGGAACAAGAACAATTATATGTGGGATCAGCGTTTGGATGCCACCATTTATTCGATGGATAGTATAAACCAGGAGTTGAGTACCCGTCTGCGCAAAGCGATTAAAAAAGGCATTACCGATACTGAAATTCTGGAGCAGTTTAACAACGATTCTACCACGCTACTCACCATTGAGCATCGCAAATATGCAAGTGGAGACAATCCTATGATTGACAGTATAGAATGGCAAACCGGACTTTCACCCGAAATTCTCGACGAAGGCCGGGTGCATATGATTATGGTGCACAGGGTGTTGGCTCCTGAGCCCAAACTGCTCAATGAGTCAAGAGGGATCATTACTGCCGATTATCAGAATTACCTTGAAAAAGAGTGGATAAAGGAATTACGCCGTAAATATGACTTTGATGTAAAAGAAGATGTACTTTTATCCATAAAATAAGGTCCCTTCTATGTCAGTTGCCTTCAGGATTTTGTGTCTGTTTTTTTGCCTCGGGGCAATGAATCAGTGTACCTGGCTGGAAGCACGCAAAAAAGGGGATGCCGTGGCCAGGGTGTATGACCATTATCTATACCGGAGTGAATTGAAAGGAGTAGTTCCGTCCGGTCTTCCTGCTCCCGACAGTATTGATGCCGCCCGGCAATATATCGAAAACTGGATCAGGCAACAGGTTGTACTTCGTCATGCAGAGCGTAATTTGAAAAAGGATGGGCAGGATTTTTCGGAACAACTTGAAACCTACCGCAATTCACTCGTAATCTATGCCTACGAAAGTGAACTGTTGAGGCAAAAGCTCGATACGTTGGTAACCAGCAGTGAGATAACTGAATATTACAATGAAAACAGCGTAAATTTTCAGTTGAGGGAAAACATTGTAAAGTATAAATATTTGAGAATTCCATTGAATTTGATTGAAAAACCCTTTATTAAAAAGGCGACTAAATTGTTTAAATCAACAAAGGACGCAGACGCAGAAGAAGAATTGGAAAGTCTTTCCCAAAAATGGATGCTTGGTTACCGTCCCGATGATGACAACTGGGTGAATTTTAAGACGTTGACTACTGAAGTTCCCCTTGAAGTTTACAACGAAGAAGATTTTTTAAGTAATTTCAGGCATACGGAGATCAGGGATTCGGCATACTTATACGATCTGTACATTACGGACTATAAGATGAAAGAGAGTACGTCTCCATTAAGCCTGGAAATAGATAACATCAGGAATATCATTATCAACCGTCGGAAGCTTGCACTGATAAAGCGCATGCAGGAAGAGGTATTTGAAGAGGCCCTGATTAAAAAAGAATATGAAATTTACTGAAAGCCGGAGGACTGTAATCCACCCTAAACCTTAAAAAATGCGAAAAATCATCACCTTATTTATCAGCCTGCTGATACTTTTTAACCTCACCGCTATTCAGGCTCAGGAGCAGATTATTGATGAAGTGGTTGCCGTGGTGGGAGCCAATTATATCCTGCAATCAGATATTGAAGGACAATATCTGCAGAGCCGGGCTCAGGGCGTAATTACCGATGCCAGGGCAACACGGTGCCAGATTCTGGAAGATATGCTTTTTCAGAAACTGTTGTTGAATCAGGCTGAGCTCGATAGTATAACCATTACGCCCGAACAGGTTGAACAAACCCTGGATGCCCGCTTCAGGTATTATATTCAACAATTTGGTTCACAGGAAAAAATGGAACAGTTTTATAAGAAATCCCTGCTCGAAATCCGGGAAGAATTTAGGCCGCTGGTTAAGCAACAACTCATGGTGGAGGAGGTACAGCAAAATCTGATTCAGGACGTTAAAATTACCCCTTCGGAAGTGCGGAGCTTTTTTAATGACATACCCAAAGATAGTATTCCACTGCTTGAGACCGAATACGAGATAGCTCAGATTCTTAAAAAGCCGGTCATCAGTAAAGAGGAACAGGACGCTACCCGGGAGCGTTTGAAGGGTTTGCGCGACCGCCTTATAAAAGGAGAGAATTTTGCTGCGCTTGCTACCCTGTATTCTGAAGATATGGGATCAGCCAAAAAAGGAGGAGAAATAGGTTTTGTGGGTCGCGGACAACTCTTCCCCGAGTATGAGGCTGCTGCCTTTGGACTGGATAAGGGCGATATTTCAGAAATTATCAAAACTCAGGCAGGTTACCACATCATTCAATTGATTGAGCGCAGAGGACAATTGATCAATACCCGCCACATTCTTATCAGGCCTAAAGTGTCGGATGCCGATATTACGGCAGCATCCATTAAACTTGACAGTATTGCCAAGCTGGTGCGTAATGGGGATATGACTTTTGAAGAGGCTGCCTTGAAATTTTCAGATGATCCCGGCAAAATCAATGATGCGCTGATGGTAAATCCCAATACCGGTACTACCAGCTTTACGGCTGGTCAGATGGATCAGAAGATATTTTTTGTGGTTGAAAAAATGAAAGTGGGCGATATTTCGCGCCCTATGCAGGCAGAAGATGAGGAGCAAAACAAAACCCTGAACATCTATATGCTCAAATCACGTACTGAGCCTCATCGCGCGAATCTGAAAGATGATTACAGCACCATTCAGCAATGGGCACTCAACAAAAAACAGGGAGATGTGGTCAATAAATGGATTTCCGGGAAAATTACTTCTACCTATTTCAGAATAGGGGAGGCTTTCCAGGATTGTTCCTTTGAGCATAAATGGAAAATTCAATAAACAGAAGAACTTAAATACTATGTTAAATTATAAATCGGATGTTGAGGCAATAGATGCTTTTGGTGAAAAGTACCGGTTGCTTACTGCCGAAATTGGAAAAGTAATTGTTGGACAGCACTCAGTGATTAAGGATGTGCTGATTTGTATTTTTAGCCGGGGCCATGCGCTGCTTGTTGGTGTGCCGGGCCTGGCCAAAACATTAATGGTAAATACCATAGCACAGTCACTTGGGCTGGATTACAGCCGCATACAGTTCACACCTGACCTCATGCCCTCGGATATTGTAGGTACGGAGATTCTGGACGAAAACCGCCGTTTCCGTTTTTTAAAAGGGCCGGTGTTTGCCAACATCATTCTGGCTGACGAGATCAACCGCACCCCGCCAAAAACGCAATCGGCATTGCTTGAGGCTATGCAGGAAAAGGCTGTAACCGTTGCCGGAGAAAGCCACCGCTTGTCGGAACCTTTCTTTGTACTCGCTACCCAGAATCCCATTGAACAGGAGGGTACCTATCCCTTGCCGGAAGCTCAGCTTGATCGGTTCATGTTCAATATCTGGCTCGATTACCCTTCATTTGAACAGGAAGTGGATGTGGTTAAGAATACGACTACCGGCAAAATTGTCTTGCCTGAGGTAGTGTTAAGTGCCGATGAGATATTGTATTTCCAGAATCTGATCCGTCGGATTCCCGTGCCCGATAATGTATATGAGTATGCTGTAAGGCTGGTAGCCCGGACGCGGCCGGGTACCCCCGATGCACATTCATGGGCAAATCTTTACCTTACATGGGGCGCCGGACCAAGGGCTTCGCAATACCTGATACTAGGTGCCAAATGTCATGGTGCCATCAATGGCAAATATTCGCCCGACATTGAAGATGTTAAGGCTGTGGCTACAAGTATATTAAGACATCGACTGGTGCGCAACTACAAAGCTGAAGCCGAAGGCATAGGCATTGAGGCAATTGTTAACGAATTGCTTGGATAATTTTTTAGTTCTTCCAATAAATACGGGTTAATTTCCGTTTGGATAACAGCTTAATATATCGAATTAATTATTGATTGATCATGTCATTAGTAAAATCAGGTCGTAAATTCTGGTTGATTATCGCGCTTGTAGTCATTGGAATTGCAGCAGTTGTCTTTTATTTCTCAGGTAGTAAAAAACAGACTCAGGCGGTAATCTCAAAAGTTAATCTTGGTGATTTTTACATCAATGTAACTACCAGTGGTGAGCTGGAGGCAGCCAAATCGGAAAACATCCTCGGACCCTCAAACCTACGTGAAGTGCGCATCTGGCAAGTTCAGATCAGCGACATTATTGCTGAGGGTTCCATCGTGGATTCGGGACAGTATGTGGCAACCCTCGACCGCACCGAGATTACCAACCGCATGAAAGATCTGGAGGGCGAGCTCGAAAAACTGGAGTCGCAATTTATCAAAACCAAATTGGATACTTCCATGGACATGCGAGCTGCGCGTGAAGAACTCATCAATTTGAAGTATGCCCTTGAGGAGAGACAGATCACCGTGGAACAGTCCATTTATGAACCGCCCGCCACCCAGCGGCAGGCACGTATTGATCTTGAGAAAGCTCAAAGAGCGTTTGAACAGGCAGAGAAAAATTTTAAGCTTCGTTCGGCAAAAAATAGCGCCAACATGCAGGAAGTGGCCGTCTCTTTCAGTCAGGCCCAGCGCCGTCTGGAGCAAATTAAAGATGTGTTGCAGGGCTTCACGGTGAAAGCGCCAAAGGAAGGCATGGTCATTTATAAGCGCAATTGGGATGGCTCGAAAATTGGCATAGGTTCCACCATGAGTTCCTGGGACAATGTAGTGGCTACCCTGCCCAATCTCGATAAGATGATCTCCCGCACCTATGTGAACGAAATTGACATCAGCAAGGTGAAAACCGGACAGAAAGTGGAAGTGGGTGTGGATGCCTTCCCCGACCGAAAATATACCGGCGAAGTTACCGAAGTTGCCAACATTGGCGAACAGATGCGAAACTCCAACGCCAAGGTGTTTGAGGTGAAGATTAAGGTGCATGAATATGATTCCATACTCCGCCCGGCCATGACTACCAAGAATATCATTAATACTTTGGTGATACCGCAGGTATTGTATGTGCCCATTGAGTCCGTGCATACTTCTGACACCATTAGCTTTGTTTATAAGGCCAATGGTCAGTACAGGCAGCAGATAACTACCGGTGCTACCAACGAAAATCAGATTGTGGTCACCAGCGGACTGATTAAGGATGATGAGGTATATCTGTCACCGCCCGAAAATGCGGCTACCTGGAAACTGAAAACACTTTAATCATACCTTTTTTGAATGGAACGCCGCTTTTACATACTCTCCATTGCCCTTGAAGCTGTTTTTGCAAACCGTTTCAGATCCATACTTACTGCGCTGGGTATTATTTTTGGTGTAGCAGCCGTTATTGCCATGCTGGCCATTGGCAACGGAGCACGTCAGGAGATTCTCGATCAGATGAAGCTGGTGGGTGTTAATAACATCATCATCCTGCCCAAAACGGAATCGCAGATGGAAGAAGCCGCTAAGGAAGGGGCTACCGGTAAACAGACTACTGAAAAGTATTCACCGGGTCTTTCGCTGGCTGATGCTGAAGGCATAGCATCCATTATTCCATCAGTGGAGCGCGTGAGTCCCGAAGTCATTTATGAATCGGTGCTTATTTCAAAGGGCGTAAGTACGTATGGTAAAATAAGTGGGGTAACGCCCGATTTTTTTGATGTGTTCAGCCTCACGCTCGAGTCCGGTGAAATGTTCAACGAAGAGCAGTTGCGCGAAGGTAAGGCAGTTTGTATTCTGGGCGCCACACTCAAAACCAGGCTTTTTCCTCAAACCGATCCTGTTGGTCAGTATTTAAAGAGTGGTAATATCTGGCTAAAAGTAGTGGGTGTGTTGCAAAGCCGGGCTGTATCGGATGATTTGTCCAGTAATATGGGAATATCCGATTACAACAATCAGGTTTATGCGCCCATTCAAACCCTGCTTATGCGATATCGCGACCGCTCGGTGGTGACTACCGCCATGATTCGGGGCAACAGCAACAATACCACCGTGGTATCCGGAGATGCTGTTATGTCGTTCAGCACTTCCGCGAATGGCAATGAAGATGCGTTTAACCAGATTGATAAAATCGTGGTAAAGGTGAAAGAAACCGAACTAATAGTTCCCACTACGGATATTATCCGGCGCATGTTAGCGCGCCGTCATGCAGGGGTGGACGATTTTGAAATTAAAGTACCTGAATTATTGCTCAAACAGGAGCAGCGCACCAAAGATATATTCAATATTGTATTGGGTGCCATTGCCAGTATATCACTTATTGTCGGCGGCATCGGAATTATGAACATTATGCTGGCCTCGGTAATGGAACGTACCAAAGAAATCGGCATACGCATGGCTACCGGTGCAACCCGCAAAGACGTGGTTTTTCAGTTCTTAAGTGAAGCTACCATGATTAGTCTTACCGGGGGTGTTATAGGTATTTTTCTTGGGCTTGCTCTGGCAAAAATAATTATGCAACTCACCGGAATACTTACCATTGTATCGGGGATATCTATTGTTATTTCATTCGGGGTATCGGCATCAGTAGGTATTCTTTTTGGCTATATGCCTGCCAAAAAAGCAGCTTCTCAGGACCCGGTAACTTCTTTGCGCTACGAATAATCAACCTTAAAGGTGGCTGATAAAATATAATTCTGATGAAACAAAAGATCCTGATTTCTTTATCCTTTTTATTGCTTTTCGGGTTTTTTACGCTATCTGTGCGTGCCCAACGAATGCTTACGCTTGATGAAACCATTGAAATTGCAAAGCGTCAGTCGCCTGATGCCCTTTCGGCCCAGCATCGTTTCAGAAGCAGTTACTGGCAATTTAGGAACTATAAGGCCTCCTTTAAGCCCATGCTTACCCTGGATGCCACCCTTCCGAGCCTGAGTCGGAGTATAGAGAAAATTACTACACCTGAAGGGGATTTCTTTTATGAACGTAACCTGGCCAACTATTCAGCGGGTCTATCCCTGTCGAAAAATATCGGGTTCACCGGCGGGCAGGTCTTCTTTAATTCAGACTTGCAACGTGTAGATTTATTCGGCGACAGCACAGTTACTTCTTACCTGTCGGCACCACTCAACATTGGGATCAATCAGCCTTTATTTAATTATAACCCTTTCAAATGGGCCAAAAAAATTGAGCCCATGCGTTATAACGAAGCTGAGCGCCGATATATGGAGGATGTGGAACAGGTAAACATCACAGCCTCCAATCTGTTTTTTAGTTTGCTCGATGCCCAAATCAGGCTAAAGATACAACAGATTAACCTGTTGAACAACGATACCTTATACCAGATAGCGCGGGGCCGTTTTAACATTGGAACTATTGCTGAGAATGAATTGCTTCAGATTGAACTCAGCTTACTCAACGCTCAGTCGGCCGTGGAAAATGCCTTGCTCGATGTGCAGGTAAAGGCATTCAACCTGAAGTCGTATCTGAGGTTGCCTGATGCGGAAGATATCCGGCTGATCACTCCGCCTGTTCCTGAGGCGCCGGTGATTGATGCACAGGTTGCCGTTGCAGAAGCCCGTGACAACCGTGCTGATGCCCTCGCTTTCGACCGGCGTATGCTGGTGGCTGAAAGCCGGGTAAACCAGGCAAAAACCGAAAACAGGTTCAATGCCAACCTCTATGCCATGTATGGCTTAACCCAAAGTGCCAGCGACCTGGAAGCCGTTTACAGGAATCCACAAGAGCAGCAACGGGTAATACTTGGTCTGCGCATTCCTATCCTTGACTGGGGCCTGACACGGGGAAAAATAAAACTGGCCGAATCTGATATGGAGATGGAACGCACCGCAGTACAGCAGCAAATGATTGATTTCGATCAGGAGGTATTTCTTAAGGTAATGCAGTTCAATATGTTGAGAAATCAATTGATTATAGCAGCAAAAAGTGATACTGTGGCAGTAAAACGTTATGAGGTAACCAAACAGCGCTACCTCATTGGAAAAATTGGAATTATTGATCTGAACCTGGCTCAGAGTGAAAAGGACAATGCGCAGCAGGGGTATATTCAGTCCCTGTCCACCTATTGGCGTAGTTTTTTTGAATTGCGTAAGCTTACCTTATATGATTTCGTGGCAAATAACCGCATGCAATTCAGGTTTTCTGACATTCCCGATGTAGAATAAACCAACATAGCTATGCTTTTTGATGCGAGTAATAACCAGAACCACGAAATTCCGCTTAATGGAGGTCGTCTGGATTATTATCCATCGTTTTTGTCTGTAGAAGATGCTCAAAGGCTGATGCAGCAGCTCATACAGGAGATAAACTGGGGTTCAGAAAAGTTTGTTATTTTTGGGAAAACCTATGAAAGTCCCCGGCTTATCGCCTGGTACGGGGAAGCGGGCGCTCATTATTCCTATTCTGGTATTCAACATAGTCCTGAGCCCTTTACTGAAATATTGCTGCAGGTAAAACAACGGATTGAGCAATTAACCGGTCATGCGTTCAACTCGGTACTGCTTAACTGGTATCGTTCAGGCGCCGACAGTATGGGCTGGCATGCCGATGATGAGAAGGCCCTTGGCGTTAATCCTGTGATTGCCAGTCTGAGTCTGGGCCAGACCCGAAACCTGCGCTTTCGGCGAAAAGACAATCATCGTAGCAGTTTTCATGTATCGCTCCAAACTGGTAGTCTGCTGCTTATGAGCGGTGAACTTCAACACCATTGGCAACATGCCCTTCCGAAATCAAAAAAGCCGATGGAATCCCGTATTAATCTTACATTCAGACTTATCTGTTCACAATAAGTTTAAAGCCCAAGCTCCTCTCCAATTTCGGCCATGGCTGCAATGGAAAGGGCGGCAAATTCATCAATACCAATTCCCAGCTTTTCGCATTCCATAATTGTTTCCCGGTTCACGGATGCTGCGAATGCTTTCTCTTTCATGCGTTTAACCACTGATTTTGGCTTAACGGAGGCCACTTTTTTATCGGGATAAACCAGAGCCGTAGCTGTGATTAGTCCCGTAATGGTTTCTCCGGCGGCCAGGGCATGCTGAAATTCTTCCTGTCGGGGTTTACCCGAGGCCAGTTCGTTGTGCATTACTATGGCATCCACAATATCAGCATCCATGCCCAATTTAAGGAGTATGCGACTGGTTTCCAGCCCGTGTCGGTGAGGATTGGCAAGGGTAATTTCTGAATCCAGGTCATGAAGTAAACCGGCCTGACCCCATTTTTCTGCATCGCGCCCCAGGCGTTGGGCCAATGCCCGCAAAACCGCTTCCGAGGCCAGTGAATGGGCTATGGTCCGCTCATTGGTAATGTGTTTTCTGAGTAAGTTTAGTGCGTCTTCTCTGGGTAGTAACATTTTTTTTATTTTAAAAGGAAGTAGGATTACATTTTATTTGAGATTATGAATCATCTCTCCCATTCATGATTTACAGTTATCAGTGTCTTCTGTAGGCGGTTTGGTATAAAATCCGGCAAAGAGCAAAATTATTGCGGAAAGCAATAACGAACCGCCCAAGGCAATAAAAAATATACCTTCTACCCAGGCAGGCATCAGTTTAAACCGCTCAACCAGTATGCTTAAACCAATCATGAAAAAGATAATCAGGTACGTTCTCCAGCCAATAAATGCAAAAATACATGGTTTTTCGCTTTTAAGTTCATAGATGCGTTTCACATTTCGCCTGGTTACCTTTTTAAAAACGAATGAGAAGAAAAAGTACAAACCAACCAATCCAGAAATCACCACTATCCATGCCGGGACATAGGTCAGGGTAAGCGCCCTGAGGGTGATTTTTAGTACCCGATAAGCGGCAAACGCCCACAAGGCTGCACCGGTAAAACACAATATGCGTTTAGATGCAGCAGGTTTATATCTATCTATCCATTTTGTAGTGTAAGGCATGGGCAGAACTGTATAAGAAAGTGGCTCTTCAAAAAGTCATCATTAAATAACTTATGCTTGCTGCAAAGTTAAGCATTCCGCAAATCATGCAGTAGGCCTGATGCTTTACAAAAATAAAGAAATAGATTATACGCTTTTTGCTTCAATTAGTTCTTTATACAATGACAGCACTAATCCATCGGCAAGCCCAAGCCGGGGAGAGATTACTTCTCCAAGTCCGGTCCATTTGAGGATGCGGATAAAAATTCGCGAAGCCGGTACAATTACATCAGCCCGGTCGGGACGTAAACCCAGGGATTCAATGCGGACTTTCAAGGGCATGGCATTTAACTGCTTATTGGCATATACCAGCTCATCGAAGCCAATGCGGTTGTTGGAACTATGGCCGTAAAGTTTAGTCAGTTTATTGATGTTGCCTCCCGAACCAATGCAATTCATCCGGCCGAAATCGCTTTTAAATTCCTGCAGCCAACGCCGCATATTTTCCCACTCGGCCTGTTCTACTTTATCGGCAAGCAAACGCAGGGTACCTATTTTAAAGGAGTTAGAAGCAATAAGTTTATTCTCGTCAATTACGGAAAGTTCGGTAGAGCCACCGCCAACGTCAATGTAGAGTGTTTTGGTGAAATCCCGGTTTATATATACGTTGCTGAGTGAACTGATGATATTGGCTTCCTGTATTCCATTGATGATGTTAATGTCGAGTCCGGCCTCAGCCTTAACCCTGGCTATGACCTGCTGCTGGTTGGAAGCTTCACGCATGGCTGAGGTGGCTGCTACCCGGTAAGCTTCGGGATTATACACCTCAATCAATAACTTAAAAGCAAGCATGGTCTTTACCAGCTCGTCGGTTTTCTTGTCGCTTAATTTTCCTATGTTGAAAACATCCAGTCCCAGCCGTAAGGGAATACGCAACAGGGTGGCTTTTTCTGAAATGATACCTGATTTGCTGCTGAAAACATTGGCAAACAAGAGACGTACAGCATTGGATCCTATATCAATTCCAGATAAAAGCATGGCTGGGTTTTAGATTTTTTTTAATTCATATAAGTGGTTCCGGAATGCCATTGCGATAAGTCATCAATTGCAATTCATTGCCATCGAAAACCGCGTAGCTGTAATTGGTTATCCAGTCACCAAGGTTGATAAACCTGGAATTTTCATTTAGCTTCAGATTGGCAGGTACATGGCGGTGGCCGAAGATAAAATAGTTAATTTCAGGCTGGGTAATCAAGGTTTGTTGCGCAAAGATGAACAAGCGTTCTTTGGTAAGGTCAATGCCACCGTGTTGCTCAACATGCGCATCACGGGCCTCATTGGCATACCGGCTTCTGCGTGAAAAGAAGAGGGCGAGGCGGGTACCGATGTCAGGATGCAGCCATCGGAATAACCATTGGTTGGGTTTGAATTCAAATACTTTTTTCAGAAACTTGTAACCATGGTCGCCCGGGCCCAGACCATCGCCGTGTGAAAGAAAAAATTTCTTTTCGTTCCATTCGCGAATCTGAAACTCACGTTCAAGGGTGATTCCAATTTCTCTGGCAAAATAATCGAACGCCCAGATATCATGGTTGCCTCTGAAAAGATGTACCGGAATACCCCGGTCGGTGAATTCGGCCAGTTTGCCAAACAGTCGTGTAAATCCGCGAGGGACAACGGTTTTGTATTCAAACCAAAAGTCAAACACGTCACCCATCAGAAAAAGTTCATCGGCATCGGCCATAATTTCGTTCAGCCACTTAACCAATAGTTTCTCGCGATTCAGGCTTGAGGCATGGTCGGGTATTCCCAGATGAAAGTCGGAGGCAAAGTATATTTTCAAGTTGTTGAATTTATCCGGTTCAAACCTACAAAAAATATCACGACTTCAGACCAAAATGGTAGTTAAAAGCTATTCTTTTCAAGATATTCTTTAAAAGCATCCACCGAGATAAACCGCTGAAGGATGCGCCCTTCCTTATCCAGCAATATCATTACCGGTAAACGTTCAATCCGGTATTGCCGGCGCAGGGGAGACTGATCCCCAAGCGTATCAATCACATTAATCCACCACAACTTGTCCAGATTAACGGCGGCCTTCCACCTATCGGGAAGGGGATCAAAGGCTACTGCATAGACCTGGAATTTTGGAGTATCTTTATGCTCAACGAGTTGCTTCAGCTTTAAATTGGATTGCCTGCTAAGGGCATCTGTGGGAGCCCAGAAGTAAAGCAGGATTGGGTTCTCTTTTAAATTCTTCCAGCTTCGGAGGTCGTCTGAAAAGTCAGGTAGCCTGATTTCAGGAGCCAGGCTTCCTGTTTTTAACTGTTCCCTTGCCAGTACTTCAGCCCTGGCAAGCTGTCGTAGGTGTTGAACCCGGTGGTGATGCATGAGTCGGTGAGGATTTTCAGCAAAATGAGCACCAAGCGTAGAATCGGTGTAGAAATACCAGGTACTGTCGGTTAAACCTTTAAATACAGCCTGTTGACCCAGCACGGCATTGATAACCAATGCCTGTGACAAGGCGGTGGGATGCTGTTGCAGGTATCGAATGGCTTCTTCTTTAACTTCCCGGCTCAGGATGGAGACCGCGCTGTCAAAAAGTTTGAGTTCGTGCGCATAATTGCCCGTATATCGCGCTGATTCAAGTAAAAGGAGCTGGTTGTCGATCTTTAATCTGCTGGTATCAAGTTGACGGGCGAATTGTTGATAATCTGTATTTTCTGCTCCTCCGGTAAAAATAGCCCTACCATCAGCAGAAAACTGCCCTCTGATGCTGTCCCCGGGGTGCAGAACCAATATTTTTTGGTTGGATGCCAGATAGGTAATCAGATAAAATCCCGGTTCTTGAATGTAAAATCTGAATCTTGCTGTTTTCCCCGGTTTCATCATCAATGAATCCACAGCTACCACAGTATTGGTGTCGAGTCGGCTGAGGCTGACTTTGGTTTGACAATTCTCGGGACAGCTCAGTAAGATCACTGCAGTCCTCTGCCTGTTTGTAGTATCCCGGCACGAGGAAACCATTCCGACGAATGACAATAGCAGGAAAAACCAGCCAATAAATCCAGGTTTCATATACTAAAAAAGCAGAGGGAAAAGCGGCTGAGTTGCTTTATCCCGTTTGTAAACATAGATGAAAGTTCCTAATCAATCCTTAAGAGAAGAGATGAGGGAGCGGATAATGTATGTCATTTTGGGTTCTGCTTTTGAGGCAGCATCAATGACAATTTGATGGGATACTTCAACGATTTTGCCTTCTACGCCTAAATCGGAGATTACTGAAACGGCAAAAACCGGAATTCCGGCATGGCGGGCTACAATTACTTCGGGCACGGTGGACATGCCCACTGCATCGGCGCCTATGGTACGAATGTAGCGGTATTCGGCCCGGGTTTCAAAAGTGGGTCCGGTAACGGCTGCATATACCCCTGTTTTAAATGCGATGCCTGCCTGGCTGGCAATGTGTGAGGCTTGTTGAAGGAGATGCTGGTCATATACTTCGCTCATATCAGGGAAACGAAGTCCAAGTCGGTTGTCGTTCTTACCAATCAGGGGATTATCGCCCATCAGGTTGATGTGATCGGTAATAAACATAATATCACCCACTTCAAAATCAGCATTCAGACCGCCGCTGGCATTGGATACAAACAATACTTCTATACCCAGAGCTTTTAATACCCTTATCGGGAAGGTAACTTCCTGCATAGAATAACCTTCATAATAGTGGAATCGTCCCTGCATGGCCACGATGTAGCGTCCGCCCAGGGTTCCAAAGATGAGCCGCCCTGCATGCCCCTGAACCGTAGCTACCGGAAAATTGGGGATGTCGCCGTAGGGAATACTTGCAGAGATATCTATTTCGTTCACCAGTCCGCCTAATCCTGTCCCCAGAATGATGCCAGCAAAGGGAGTTTCTTTAAAGTGAGTTTTGATATAATCAACGCTCTCGCTTATTTTCGTCAACATATTTGATAATTTTTTTATTGAATGAATCCATAAATTGCTTGTGAAATTTCACCTCGATAGGAAGATAATGCAACGGTAATTCACGGGCAAGGTCATAAATTTCCGGCACAATCAGGCGCATGGCATCCTTTTCGGTGGTCAAAAGCAACTTATTGCGGCTGTAAAGGTCGTTAAAATTTTTCTTAATTCGTTTAAGGTCCTCTGCTTTATACCGATGGTGATCTTTAAACTCTATGGTAATCAGTTCAAAACAAAAATCAGAAAGGTATTCCTGTATGGGATATATATTCGCAATACCGGCGAATAAAAGGATATTACTGTATTTATGATTCTCTTCAGGTTCAGGCATTTCGTCCCACAACGGAACAATCTTGCCATAATCAATATAACTGAAAAACACCTCCTGGTGTGGCAGCGGCTTCAAATCTTCCACCATACTTCTATAAGTAATGGGCGAAAGTACTTTTGGCGCCTTGGTAACAATAATTGCATCGGCTCGTCTGGCACCCGATACAGGTTCACGCAGGGAGCCGGCCGGGAGCAGGTAATTGCCCGGATAGGGATTCAGATAATCGGTAAGTAAAATGGAAAAGCCTGGTTTTACATAACGGTGTTGAAAGGCATCATCCAGCAGCACCACCTCTGTAAGCGGCTGCTTTTTTAGCAATTTCCGTATTCCTTTTCTCCGGCTTTCATCAACAAACACTGAAATATCGGGGAATTTCATCAGGTATTGCATGGGTTCATCGCCCACCACCGTAGCGTTATCTCCGTATTCAGCCTGCCTGAACCCCCTGGTTTTACGCCCGTAACCCCGGCTAAGCGTAGCAACGCGCATTTTGGGATGTAACAATCGAATTAAATATTCAATGTGGGGCGTTTTGCCGGTACCGCCAGTGGTGAGGTTTCCCACACTAATCACGGGCAAAGAGAAAGGGATTTGCCTGAAAAATCCAATATCAAAAAGATAATTTCTTAACCTTATTATCAGTCCGTATAAAAATGCAAATGGAAGAAGGAAGAGACGTAGAATTTCCATGGCATAAAAGTACAACTTGATTTTTAAATCTGCAAATGAAAATATATTTACTTTTTGCCTATGTGTGAAGTATAAATGTTTAGTTTTGATTTCCCTTGTGAGAAGGAGTGCAGTTAAAATTATTATGGTCCAGTAAAAATTGTCGATTTTAGGATTAATTTTTCACATCTCCGCATGCTCAGCCATGGGATTGCTGATTCTTGCCGGACCCTGGTAAAGAGCCTCATGTTTATCCCGTGATTTTGTTTTAATCATAGCCGACATGAAATTTTATTCTTCACTGGGCGTTCTAACACAATAACCATTAAAGGTGTTATACCTGTTTCTGGATGGCAAAGGATTATTTTTAACAATTATTTTATGTGAAATTCTAAGTTTATCCCAATGACAAAAATTAAGGAAGTATTAAAACATATTGAAAGCATTGCTCCATTGAGCCGGCAGGAAAGCTACGACAATTCGGGATTACATGCCGGCGATCCGGAGGTGGAGGTGAAAGGTATCCTCATCGCCCTTGATGTTACCGAGGCTGTAGTAAATGAAGCTATTGATCAGGATTGCAATCTGATTATCTCCCATCATCCGCTGATATTTAAACCTATAAAGAGTATTACTCCAAAATCAGAGCCCGGACGTTGTCTGCTAAAGGCTATCCGACATAACATTGCATTGTATGCAGCCCATACCAATCTGGACAATGTGATGGGAGGCGTAAATTCCATGATAGGCCAAAAGCTGGGTCTGAATAGTTTACAAATACTGCAGCCCTTAGCGGGAATACTGCAAAAGTTGGTGGTATTTGTACCCCATGCGCAGGCCGATGAGGTGCGTGAAGCTCTGTTTGCTGCAGGTGCCGGTCAAATTGGACAGTATGATTCGTGTAGTTATAATCTGGATGGCAGCGGGACTTTTCGGCCTCTGCCGGGAACGCAGCCTTTTGTGGGTGAAACCGGCAAGATGCACAGCGAACCTGAAACCCGCATTGAAACTATTTGTGAAACCCGTCTGCTTCCCTCAGTAATTCAGGCCATGATCAAAGTGCATCCATACGAAGAGGTAGCCTGGGATGCCTATCCCTTGACCAATGAGTTTCCTTTGGCAGGCTCGGGCATGATTGGATTTTTAAATAAACCGATGCCCGAAGCAGATTTTCTAACGATTGTAAAGGGGGTATTTAATGCTGGATGCGTTAAGTATTCGCCGCTAACCAGCCGTGGAGTACAAAAAGTAGCTTTTTGCGGTGGGTCGGGAAATTTTCTGATTTCCGCTGCTTTAACTGCCGGGGCTGATGTGTATATTACCGGTGAACTCAAATATCATGATTATTTTCTGGCAGAAGGAAAGATTTTATTGATAGAGGCCGGTCATTATGAAACGGAGCAATATACCAGCCAATTATTGTACGAAATTGTTAAAGAAAAATTTACTACCTTTGCAACCCGAATTTCCAACATTCGCACAAATCCCGTCAATTATCTGTAAATCAAAAATATAGCAAGGAGAAGTATGGCAAAATCAAAGTCTAAAGTTAAGGCTTCCAACACGGACGAAAGCGTTAAAACTCAGGATTCAGAAACAACAGGCCGGATTGCCGCCCATGTTTCCATTTCGTCTGCTGAGACTGAGGAAACCGAAATTTCAATAGAGAAGAAACTTATCGCGCTGTATAGCCTTCAGCAGATTGATTCTCAGATCGATAAAATAAAGATTATTCGTGGTGAGCTTCCGTTGGAAGTAGAAGACCTCGAAGATGAGATTATTGGTCTGCAAACCCGTATCGACAATTACATTCAGGACATTCAATCGCTCAATGTTTCTGTTAAGGAAAGAGATAACCAGATTATTGACAGCCTGTCGCAGATAAAAAGGTATGAAGAGCAGCAAAACAACGTGCGCAATAATCGTGAGTATGATTCACTTACCAAGGAAATAGAATTTCAAAACCTTGAAATTGCACTGGCTGAGAAACGCATTAAAGAATTTTCTCACCTGCTGAGTCTGAAGAATGAAGAGGTAAGCGCAGCCCAGAAAATCATGGATGAGCGCAAAAACGATCTGGATGTAAAGAAAGCTGAACTCTCTGACATCGTTAGCGAAACTGAAAAGGAAGAGGTGTCGTTACAAAAAAAATCAAAGGAATTTCAGCGTATGATTGAAGAAAGGTTAATTACAGCCTACACCCGTATCCGGGAAAATGCCCGCAATGGTCTGGCCGTAGTTAGCGTAGAACGCGATGCCTGTGGAGGGTGTTTCAGTTCAATTCCGCCTCAGCGTCAACTCGATATCCGGATGCATAAAAAAATTATTGTTTGCGAATACTGTGGTCGTATTTTGGTAGATCATGGACTTGCTGCAAGTGTAACACTCTAAGTGTTGGCTTTAACATTTAAATGGGGGAGGTAGTTGCCTCCCTTTTTTTGTAAAAGCAAAATTATGAAATCCTCTCTTGCCGGTTTGTTGTTGCTTTTTGGGGTAATGCAGGCAGATGCGCAGCTGCAATACGACATGAATTCCAATTGCCGTAGGGCATATCAGGAAATCCTGAACCTGAAATTTCAAGATGCCGGCCGCTTATTAGACGCAGAAACTGCTGTCAATCCCTCAAACTTGCTGGTACCTTATCTGAAGCATTACACCCTGTTTCTTGAAAATGTAATATCGGGTGATAAAACCCTCTTTGATCGTTCCGGCGCCGCACATGCTGATTTGATGAACGTGGTTTCTTCCGGTCCCAAAAACTCCCCGTGGCACCTCTATTGCCGTGCACAAATGTCGTTGCAATGGGCGCTGGTACGCATCAGGGAGGGGAACTACGCAAGCGCAGCACTTGACTTTAACCGGGCTTACCGCCTGCTGACCGAAAACAATGACTTTTATCCCGATTTTACCCCCAACCAGGCAGGATTGGCTTTGATGCAGATTCTGATAGGTTCCATACCGGAAAATTATCAATGGGTTACGCGGCTTTTTTTATTAAAGGGTTCAGTAAATGAAGGTATATCCACCCTTCAGCAGATTTCTTCGACTGCCGGCGATGTTTTTCTGCAACAGGAAAGCCTGTTTTTATTAACCTTTACCACATTTAATCTGGGGGACAATGAAAAGCACACGCGCTTTCTCGAATCTACTCTCAATACGCCTTCCATGGATAAGCTTGTGACTCAAAGCCCTTTGCTTATCTATGCATCGGTGGTTTTTGCCATGCACAACGGACAAAATGATCGCGCCATTGATTTGCTGCTTCATCGCCCCAAAGGCAAGGATTATTATCCTTTTTATTACCTTGACTATCTGACGGGAGTAGCTAAACTAAACCGCCTGGACAAGGATGCCACCCTTTGGTTTTTACGTTATCTTTTGAATTATAAGGGAGACGCGTTTGTAAAGTCGGCTTATCAACGGCTTGCCTGGGCAGCATTGATTGAGGGCGATGGGAAAAAGTATACCGACTATATGACAAGCGTAAAATCACGCGGCAATACCCAACTGGAAGGTGATGAAAGAGCCCAACAGCAGGCTGTATCCGGCCTGGTGCCCGACATCCGGCTGCTCAGATCAGCCTTGCTGTTTGATGGCGGTTATTATGAACGGGCGTTGGCTGAGCTTAAAAATGTGGCACCGGAAAAGTTTTTGGTTGAACGTGAAAAATTAGAATTTATTTACCGTAAAGCCCGTATTTATCACGAATGGGGTGAGGCGCAGCATGCGATTCCTATGTATCAGCTAACCCTGAATGAGGGCCAAAAGTACCCATGGTATTATGCCGCCAACGCCGCCCTGAACCTGGGGCTTATCTTTGAAAATCAAAAAAAATACGCTGAAGCGGAAAAGTATTACCGGCGTTGTCTTGACTTAAATTATACCGAATATAAAACCAGCATCAGCCAGAAAGCAAAGGCAGGATTGAACCGGGTGCGGAGTAGGACGAAATAATAATTACGCACCAACGCACAACCCAACCCGTTAGAAGAAAACCTGTTAGGTTATTACTGGACCTCACTGATCACCGATCACCGATCACTGATTACTGATCACTGATCACTGTTCACAACAACTCAACAACTCAACAGGTCATGCATCATTAGTCATTAGACGGTACTCAACCCAAACCTCACAGGATACAAAGGCAACCTGTTAGGTTATTACTGGACCCCACCGATCACCGATCACTGATTACTGATCACTGAT
>JAVEQP010000006.1:56518-62015 GCA_034007585.1 Lentimicrobium sp.
CAACAGGTCATGCATCATTAGTCATTAGACGGTACTCAACCCAAACCTCACAGGATACAAAGGCAACCTGTTAGGTTATTACTGGACCCCACCGATCACCGATCACTGATTACTGATCACTGATCACTGATCACTGTTCACAACAACTCAACAACTCAACAACACAACAGATCAACAAATCAACTTTCCTTTCAGCGCTCCCACAACAAAAAAAGCCGGACAATGCCGGCCTTTTGTTTAAGGGGAACGAAATAAGCTTAATACCTAAACCCGAGCGTAAGTAAAAATGAATTGTTGGTAGTGGTAGTGTAGGCTGGGTTTACCAATCCGCTATACATATAATATTCGTCATCGTAGTAGGAGTGTACCCAGGCCAGATCAACATAAAAGTTCTCTTCCCGAACACCAAGGCCAAAAGAGTAACTGGTCAATGCTGAGTTTACGCCAGATTTATAAGGGTTGTCCTGAAAAGCATAGCCTCCCCTGAAGCTCAACCCTCCGTAACGCCATTCGGTACCCAGTCGCAGGTTGTTTGTTTTTTGAAACTGATCACGAATGGACTCATTTTCGTTGTAAAAGTCGTATTCACGTGATCGTAAACGTGCGGTCTGATAATCTACAAACTCATAGTCAGCACTGATAATACCTGATTTGCCAATTACAAATCCCAGACTTCCAATGGCCCGGAAAGGGGTATTTAGTTCATATTCAAAATAGCCATCTGCGCTTTCTGTTGCTGTATAACCGTTTTCGAATCCCGAAGTCAGCGATGAAGAATAGGTATCAGACATAGAGCTGAAGAAGGTAGGCGTATGCACGGCACCACCCAGTCTGAGCCAGTTGGTAGCGCGAACAATCATACCAAACTTAAAGTTAATGCCTGTTCCGGTGGTTTCAAGGTTGTCTACCCGTTTAAGGTTCTTAAAAACGGTACCCTCTCCTTCGAGTTTCGATTCAGCGTAAGTGGCCACTTCTTCATACCTGATAAAGGGAACACCCAGTGTGGCACCAATGTATAACCGATCGTTATAATTGCCTCCGAAAGTAAAGATCATTTCATTCATAGAACCTTTACTCTCAATGGTTTTTCGCTGGTTTACCCCACCATAGGGCAAGTCCACACCATAAGCCCAAGTGGCTGAGTCAGTCACAAACAGCAGGTCTGTGCTATAAGCAAGATAAGTATCGAATCTTCCGAGTGCATTTGGCGATTGTCCATTGGCCATGCCAGGGTAGGAGGATAAATATGAGGAAACATTGTTATTGCTGTTCATTTGAACCCGGTTGTTGAAATTGGCAAGACGGTTCAGTCCGAATGCAAATTGCATGTTTTTCCAGGGTGAATTTGGATTTTTCAGCCCGGGTTTGTTGGTCATTATAATACCAACATTACCCAGGTTAAAATTGTATCGGGAATCTTCTCTGAAGTTACCATTTAGTTTACTTTCAGTCGTTGTGGTGCTGAATGAAGGTGTAATGCTGAATTCGGAGCTGCGGTATAAGCCAATGCCTCCGGGGTTTACACTCAGTGCGCTGAAGTCGGAACCCAGTGCGCCGAAAGCGCCTCCCATAGCAACAAAGCGTGCGGTTCCGCTGGGGTTGAGCCGGGAGTAGCGCAGGGCATCGAGCTGATTTTGAGCAAAGGTAGCTCCCGCCAACATCCCAAGTAAAGTCAGGGTTAAACAAATCTTTTTCATATCAGTAAATTAGTTTTTTTTGAGTTCATTAAATGATTTACCTGTGACGGCCGCTACCTGAAGAAGAGGAACGTCCACTTCCCGAGGAACCGGAGGAACCGGAAGACCTTGACGAACCCGATGAGCCTGATGAGCCTGAGGATGAGGGTGCAGAATAACTACTTCCAGAAGAAGAAGAGCGTGAAGGACTGGAATAACTGCCTGATGATGATGAACGTGATGGTGCAGTGTAGGTTCCCCGGCTTTCGTTCGAGCGTGTAGGTGGCTGATAATTTGAATTGGGGCGCTGCTGCTGCTGTGGTCGGGCTTCATAACTGTTGGAGCGCGAAGGAGCACTATAACGCTGGTTGTTCTGATTGTTTGGCTGGGTGTTTACGCCACTTTCGCGAATGTTTCTATACCTTGGACTCACATATTCGTTGCTTGGTTTGGGCTTGTTATATTCGGGAGCACTATATGATTGTGGTGTTCGCGTTTGTGCAGGCTTCTGATATTGCTGCTGACGCTGGGGAGCGTTATATCGCTGATCTGGAGTGTTTTGCTGCTGCGGATTTTGATAACGCGGTGTGCCAGGCTCGCTGCGTTGACTACCCGGATTTACATTACTGTTCTGACGGGTATTTGGTGCAGGAGTAACGGTGCCTCTATTGTCGGGCTGCTCGGTACGTCCCGGAACTACATTACTGTTCTGGCGCGTATTTGGTGTAGGAGTAACGGTGCCTCTATTGCCAGGCTGCTCGGTACGTCCGGGGGTTACATTGCTGTTCTGACGGGTATTGGGTACAGGAGTAATAGTGCTCCTATTTTCAGGCTGCTCGGTACGTCCCGGAGTTACATTGCTGTTCTGGCGCGTATTTGGTGTAGGAGTAACGGTGCCCCGATTGTTAGGCTGTTCGGTACGTCCGGGGGTTACATTGCTGTTCTGGCGCGTATTGGGTTCAGGAGTAACAGTACCCCGATTGGCAGGCTGTTCGGTGCGTCCCGGAGTAACTGTACCGGTACTGCGTCCGGATGGACTGGGAGTTACCGTGCCACGGTTGGCGGGTTGTTCGGTGCGACCAGAAGTTACCGTACCGGTTCTGCCTGAGCCAGATGGCGTTCTTGGGCTTGCGATACGTCCGCTGCGAACGGCGTCCTCATACTGCTGCCCGAAAGAGCTACCCCTTCCACTACCTGATCCTACCCCGGCAGAAGAGCTGCGGTGGCCATAGTAGGAGTTATTGTCGAAGCTGTTGTAGTAGTAATAGCCTCCACCACCGGCATAATAACCATCGTAAAAGCCATTCCAGTAACCATGGTTATATCCTGAATAGTAGCCACCGTATCCATATCCGTATCCGTAACCGTGATAGGGATAGCCCCATCCACCGTAAGGATAATCCCAGTAGCTGTAGCGGTAGCGCGGATAATAACCCATGCCGTAACCTATTCCGGAATAACCCGGATACCACCAGTTGTAACCCAGATAAATGCTGGTGCCCCAGCTATAAGGGTTATAATCATACCAGTAAAGATTGGTGTAATAGGGTGAATAGTAGCTGTTAAAGGAATAATTGGAGTGGAACCGGCGGATACGTGAAGCGTAAGCATAATCGTAGTAATCGTCGGTATTGTAGTAATTATTAGTTACATAGGTTGTACCACTGGGATCACTGTAACTTTCGCTGGTCGAATAATTGTACTCGCCCTCCTGGTAAGTTTCATTCTGCGGCGTACCTTCCTGGTCATAGTAGTATTGCTGATCAGTTTCCTGGGTATAGCGATCGTTGTCACTGCTGGGGGTATACTGTTCAGCTTTAACCGTACTTTGAGTCGTAGCTACTGCCGGACTTTGCACTGCTGCATCGGAAGGCGAGTAGTAAACGTCGTCGTAGGTGGCGCGCGTCTGATATTGCGTAGTGCATGCCGTTGAAAACAAGGCGATTGCAGCAATAAAAGTGGTTAATTTTTTCATTTGTAGGTCCTCCCTTTTGATTTGCAGCTTCAAAATGCCACGCTGGCATGTTGTGTTGGCTGCGTTTATTTTGTTAATTTTGTGCCCGCTTTCGCGGTTGAGTTGTTGTTAAATCAACCATTTTAAAACAAATACTATACCACAATACGCAAATTATGGCTAAAGATTTTCCTACACGGGCTGAAAACTATTCTCAATGGTATAACGACCTGGTAATCAAGGCCGACATGGCCGAAAACTCCGCAGTGAGGGGTTGCATGGTGATCAAACCTTATGGTTATGCCATTTGGGAAAAAATGCAGGCTGCACTTGACAAAATGTTCAAGGATACCGGTCATATGAACGCTTACTTTCCATTATTCATACCAAAGTCATTTTTCAGTCGCGAAGCCAGCCACGTGGAAGGCTTTGCTAAGGAATGTGCTGTAGTAACGCATTATCGACTAAAAAATGATCCTAACGGTGGAGGAATAGTTGTGGATGAAACGGCAAAACTCGAAGAAGAGCTTATCGTTAGACCTACCTCTGAAACCATCATCTGGGATACCTATCGCAACTGGATTCAATCATACCGCGATCTGCCATTGCTTATCAATCAGTGGGCCAATGTAGTGCGCTGGGAAATGCGTACCCGCTTGTTTTTGCGCACGGCTGAATTTCTTTGGCAGGAAGGTCATACAGCCCATGCTACTGCAGAGGAAGCCATCGCCGAAACCGAGCAGATGCTGAATGTTTACGCTGACTTTGTGGAGAATTTCATGGCTGTGCCGGTACTCAAGGGCATTAAATCTCCCAATGAACGTTTCGCCGGTGCCGTAGAAACGTATTGTATTGAAACTCTTATGCAGGATGGTAAAGCCTTGCAGGCAGGAACGTCACACTTCCTTGGACAAAATTTTGCCAAAGCTTTCGAAGTGCAGTTTCTCAGTAAGGAAAACAAGCTCGAATATGTCTGGGCTACCTCCTGGGGCGTTTCTACCCGTTTGATCGGGGCGCTGATTATGGCACACTCTGATGATCATGGTTTGGTATTGCCTCCAAAACTGGCCCCTACTCAGGTGGTTATTGTTCCTATTTATAAAAATGCTGAACAATTATCCGCTATTAGCGAAAAGGTGAATGAGATCGTCAAAAATCTGAAAGTCAAAAATATCTCGGTGAAGTATGACGACCGCGATACTTATAAACCAGGCTGGAAATTCAACGAATACGAATTTAAAGGTGTACCGGTAAGACTGGTTATAGGTCCGCGTGACCTGGAAAATGGAACTGTAGAGGTCTCCCGCCGCGACACCCTGGAAAAGACTACTTATCAGCTTGCCGACATCGAAAATAAGATTGAGCACCTGCTCGACAGCATTCAAAAGAACCTCTTCCAGCGTGCCCTCGATTTCCGGGAAAATCTGACTACCAATGCCAACACCTGGGAAGAATTCGTTGACCTGCTGGATAATAAAGGTGGATTTGTGTTAGCCCATTGGGATGGCACCCCTGAAACCGAACAGGAGATAAAGGAAAAGACCAAAGCCACCATCCGTTGCATTCCACTGGATGCCAAACCCGAAGTTGGTAAATGCATTTTAACCGGCAAGCCTTCGGACAAGAGGGTGGTTTTTGCAAGAGCGTATTAAGGAGTAAGGGACGAGGGACGTGGGACGCTTAAAAGGGACGGGGGGACTGGGAGACGGGGCGATGGGGGGAGATCTCTGATTGCGGATTTCGGATTTTCGATTTACCTTCGGTGAGCTCCGCTTCGCTCCGGTTCTGATTTTCGATTTCAGATTTCAGATTGCGGATTTTAGACCACAGACCAAAAGCCAAAGACCAAAAGCCAAAGACCAAAAGC
>JAVEQP010000181.1:0-3105 GCA_034007585.1 Lentimicrobium sp.
TTGTAAGAAAAATCATTAACCGGTTAATATGAAAGCCCGCAAACCCATTCGCAATTACCATAAAAAAACCGGACTCCCTCCGGGAACCCTGGTATATACCGGAATACATCAGTACCCGACTACTTTTGATGCCTTTGTGTATGATTCCGAATCCGTGAACCGCATTGAAGCAGACAATCCCGATAAAATAAAGCTACCAGCAGGAGATGCCAAAAATTTATGGTTAAACGTAAACGGGCTTAGTAATACCGAACTTATCGCCTTACTGGGCACTCAGTATGACCTGCATCCACTGTTACTTGAAGATGTGCTGAATACGGAAAGTATGCCGAAAATTGATAATTACGGAGACCGTCTTTTTATCAGCCTCAAAATGCTGAATTGGAACAGCACCAACCAATGCATTGAAGCTGAACAGATAAGCATGTTGATCAGCAGACAAATGCTGATCACCTTTCAGGAGAAAAAGGGCGATATTTTTGATCCGGTGCGCGAACGCATGTTGAATGGAAAAAGCAAGATTCGCGAAAAAGGTATAGACTTTCTGGCCTACGCCTTGCTTGACAAAGTAGTGGACAATTACTTTCTGATTCTCAATGCATTGGAAGACCTGATTGAAGATGCAGAACTCGATCTGATAGCAGCCGGCACTAAAATCACCCCGCGGCATTTACTGCATCTAAAAAAACAACTCATTCTGCTCCGCCGATATATTTATCCATTACGGGATGAAGTGCGCAAGTTACCTCAGGAGGAATCGGCACTGATTGAGCAAAAAACGTATAAGTACATCAGCGACCTGTATGATCACCTGCAGAATATTATTCAGAACCTGGAAAGTTTTCGCGACAGTGTAAGCAACCTTATGGAGCTTTACAGCAACAACATCTCTAATAAACTGAACGGAATAATGAAAACGCTTACAGTGGTGGGCGCCATATTTATTCCCCTTACTTTTATCGTTGGGGTTTATGGAATGAACTTTGACTATATGCCCGAACTTCATTTTCCCTGGGCCTATCCAGTTCTCATGCTTATAATGCTTATCATTTCTCTTGGTATGATTATTTACATGAAATCGAGAAAATGGTTCTGAAAAAATCTGATATATTCCATGATTCTCCCAATTGAGGAACAATTCTTGCTTAAATTGAAAAAAAAGTAGTAATTTTAGGCAATTAAACTGCTATTAAAATGAACCTACATAAACTCACCCTACTGCTTGTTTTTGTTGCCGGCCTTAGCGGGCACCTGATTGCACAGGATACATTCAATCCTGATTTATATCAGGCTGCAACTCCTGCCTCATCCTCATTGGGAATAAGTAAACTTCCACCGGTTCAGTTTAACCTGCAGACCGGAGCCCTTTTTAGTGCAGGTTTTGGGGGCGGCAACCTGTTTAGCACCTTTATAGCTCCGTCGTTTAATCAACCTTTGGGTAAAAAGTTTACCCTTACAGCGGGTGCTGTAATTTCAAATACTACCTACAATAATCTCTTATTGATGGATGGCGAAGGCAGTATAAATGGTCATTACGGCAATCTTACGACATTCACCTTGTATACCGGCGGAAGCTATCAGTTAAATGAACGGCTTACCTTAAGCGGCGCAGCATATAAGACCATAAATCCGGCTTTTAATGAGCGTCTTCATCCGGACAGGCTAAGCATGAAAGCACAGGGCGTTTCCTTCGGTGTAGGTTACAAAGTGAGTGATAACTTGCATATTGGAGGAGAAATTCGTTTACAGCAGGGCAATAATAATTTCTACACCCCATATGGATTCCCCGGAAATGGGCTGATGCAGCGGGGGATGTTTGGTTATTGATGGCTTTTTAGTGTTGATGCGTTGATTTGTTGATTTGTTGATTTGTTTCCCGAATCGCTACGCTCTCGGGATTTTGCTATGCTCAAGCCTGTCCGTCCGCCTGAGGCGGGAATCGTTGAGACGTAGTTAATTTAAACATTTACTCTTTTATTAACTTTGACACACTTTTTTGAACAGCCTCCAGCCTCGTGAAATTCCGAATGTAGCGAACGCCCATAACCCATCACTGATAACTCATCACTCATAACTCATCACTTTCCGTCATGCTTATCATTCTTTCACCCAGTAAAACCCTCGATTTTTCTACGCCTCATGCTTTACCGGCAAGTGGAGACCCTGATCTCATTAAAGAATCCTTGAAACTGGTTAGGCAATTGAAGAAATTAAAGTCTGCAGAACTTGGACATTTAATGAGTATAAGTCCCAAACTTGCTTATGAAAATGCAAACCGGTATTCGGATTGGCACTATCCGTATAAGGAGGGCATGGCCGAGCCTGCTTTTGCAGCTTTTAAGGGAGAAGTGTACGAAGGACTTAAAGGGTGGGAACTGGATTCCAGCGCCATGGAGTATGCCAATCGTCACGTGCGCATTCTTTCCGGACTTTATGGAGTACTGAAACCGGGAGATCGCATGCTGCCCTATCGGCTGGAAATGGGCACCGCATTGAGTGGCAAAAAATTTGATAACCTTTATGATTTCTGGGGGTCGAATATTACCAATCACATTCATAAAGCCCTGAAGCAATCGGAAAGCAAAACCCTGGTCAATCTGGCTTCTGTGGAATATGCCAAAGCCGTGAACTTCAAGGCTTTGAAAACGCGCATTGTTACACCCATGTTCAAAGAATTCAGAAACGGAGAATATAAATTCATCACTTTCAGTGCCAAACGTGCACGGGGCTTAATGACCCGATTTGCCATTGACCAGCGCTTAAAATCAGTGGAAGACCTGAAACTGTTTGACCGGGAAAGTTATCAATACATGGAACCGCTTTCCGATGAGAACAACTGGCTTTTTGTGAAATAAGATACTTCAAATTGACTGAAACTGCTAATAGTTTACATGCATCTGTCCCCTTAATACGTAAGAAAAACTTCTTAGTGCACCTGAAATAAGGTGAAGCAGGATGATTCTGCAAATAATTGACCCTGCACTTCTTTAGCAATCCGATTAAATGTTTAATTTTGCAGCCCCTATCGAAATGGAGAGATGCCAGAGCGGTCGAATGGGGCGGTCTCGAAAACCGTTGTACTCTTACGGGTACCAAGGGTTCGAA
>JAVEQP010000091.1:0-14050 GCA_034007585.1 Lentimicrobium sp.
TTACAAATCAGGCATTATCCTGATATATTTACAAAGGTACAAAAAGTAGTGGCCACGGGTGATTCCAGGCTGCGATAAAAAAAAGAGGCTAACCTCTCAGGCCAACCTCTTTTCATACCCTTTAGGGATTTACTTCTTCAGCAAGTCGCGGATCTCAGCAAGCAATTCCTCTTCCTTAGTTGGCGCAGGAGGTGCTGCAACTTCTTCAGCTACTTCTTCTTTTCTCTTCATCGAATTCATGCCCTTGATGGCCATAAATATAGCAAAGGCAATGATCAGAAAGTCAACAATGTTCTGGATGAACATCCCATAGTTGAGGGAAACTGCCGGAATAATATCTTCACCCTGCACTACAGCTTCTTTCAATATGTACGTCATGTCTTTGAAATCGATACCCCCCAGTAACAGTCCCAATGGGGGCATAAGTACATCACTTACAAAGGAGGAGATGATTTTTCCAAATGCACCGCCGATAATAATGCCCACGGCCATGTCAACAACATTGCCACGCATGGCAAAAGCTTTGAATTCGTCAATAATTTTCATAGTGTAACTGTTTTAAATGATTAATTAATGGTTGCTTTAACGCGTTGAAAGGAATAGGTTAATCCTACGCCAAAAGTTTGTTTGAATTGGGTGCGCGGCCCGGTTTTGTTATCGTTGTCAGTGATCATAATGTCATGATCATAGATGGTTTGCAATCCGATGTATGTACTGAGGTATTGGTTTACTTTAAGAGAGAGTAAGGCCTCCCAGTTAACATCAATGTTCTGGGGCCTGTCCAGGTAGTTGGTAAAGAGTTCGAGTTTACTTTTGAGATTTACGTTGGGGAGAATATCTTTTTCGAACAAAGCGATAATAGCAGCTCCAAATTCAGCCCGCACTTTATCGCCCGGATCCACGCCATAGGCACCATGAGCTGACAGGGTGTCATCGAGCACAAAGGTAAGTCTTCCCGTCAGGGGTAAAATGGAAAGGCTAAAGTAGGGTGCTGGTTTATAATCAATACCAAACCCCAGCATCAAATAACCCGGGGACAAAAATTTTGAAATGATTACCGAATCATTGGGATAGTTGTATCCCTCTGTAAACTGGGTCCTGAAGTTTAAGTTGGCACTCAGATAAAGGTTTTTATGATTGATACTGTAACCATATTTAGACATCAGCTCAATTTTGTCGTCGCTTTTGCGGATGGGGGCATCTCCAAGCTTAATAAGTCCGTAGCCCAAATCAATGGTATTGTCCCAGGTAGAACTGCCCTGAATTAGTCCAGCCGAATAGTTGAAAAGGCCATTGCCTCCCAGGCTGTTTTCACCACCAGCGGCCCAATTGGTGAGGCTAACCTGATTAAAAGTAAGCGCACTTTTAAATTTTATCGTCCAAAGTTTGGTGGTGTCGGCCGATTGTGCCATAGCAGAAAGTGCAACTGCTGCAATTAACGAAAAGAGTAGTAATGTTTTTTTCATGAGTGATTTTGAAGGTTATAAATGAGTCTAATAGTTTATTTAAATTTAGCATTAACCGCCATAGCTTGATTTGACTTTTGGTCCGAACTGACCGTTGGTATCACTGTCAAGGGTGAAGATAATGCTTAACGACATTCGTGTTCTAACGGCTAAACGTTCATAGGTTCCCGGCATCCATTTTAACATGTTCACCAGTCTTATTGTTTCTTCGTTGCAACCGGCACCCAGGGGTTCAATAATCCGTAGATTACTAATCTTGCCATGTGGCTCAACAATAAAGCCTACTTTAACAATTCCACTCATGTTTTGTTTAATGGCGGCATCAGGGTATTTCAAATTGGCTGCGATAAATCCGGAAAGGGATATCTTATCATTGGTAAAAATGGGATGGGGCGCTGTGTTCAGGTCGGTATAATTGTAAATAATTCCCGAAGTATCCATGGGTTCGTAAGGGTAATAATGCATGGAATATCCCCTTTGCCTGACCAGTCGACGGTATTTTTTCAGATTAAATTCAATTTCAAAAGTTCCACTGTCGGCTTGAGGAATACCCAGCCTTAGGGCCGGCACCCATTCAATCATGTTAAAAATCCGAATGGTTTCTATATTGCAGCCAGGTGAAACACTTTGTGCAAGACGGTAGTTTAAGACGCTGCCGGTATTATCGGTAGTAAACCGGATAGCAACTAAACCTTCTGTTCCCTTTTGCAGACAGGAATCAGGATAAAGCAACTCTTGTGCAATAAAATGCTTCAATTGTTTGTTTCCACCGACAGGATGAATGGGAGTAACTTCCTGCGCCCGGATAAATCCGGGTAATATCAGAAAACAGCATATCAAAATCCGCCTCATATGTGCAATTTGCAGTAATTGCAGGTAAAGATAGAAAATTATTTATGAATAATCAGCAATAATAATCAACATAAGCTCAGAAACGGGCCTGTTTATAACTTAAAGAGGCTCCACCGTAGTGGTTTTTACCCATCCCTTACTGCCATTGGCAATTCTTATTTCATACCAATCACCAATTTTATCAATCAATTGCACTTTAAGTCCTTCGTGTATCACAAACAGGTCTATACTGCTGTCATCGGGAGAGCTTTTTACCGGCAGGGTAGGGGTAAAGACGATAGCCCCCTTTTCGCTTTCATTACTTTTGTAAGTTTGATAGGCAATTGTTCCACTGAGTATAGCAACAATAAAGAAAATTACGCCTGATCCAAACATAATTTTGCGTTGAATTATTTGTTTGGAAAGCAGAAACAGGGCTAATGCAAAAAATATAAGTGTAAACGCAGTGAGGGCAAGGCTAATCCATGTATCGGGTGGAAACCATTGTTTAATGGTTGCCCACCAGCGCAGATAGAAGAGCTCAGGAATTACCTCAATTTTGTCTACTATCTTAGCATTGGCTACTTTAAGATTGTATTGATAATCCTCGTTTGAAGGGTCGAACATCAGCGCACGTTCAAAGTTAAGAATGGCCTGTGGGATTTGTTCTGTTTTAAAATAGGCATTCCCGAGATTATAATACAGTTTGGATGATTCCTGGCCGTTTTTCAAAATATTTTCATACAAATCGATGGCATTTTCGTAAAAGCCGGCTATGTAAGCCTTGTTTGCCTTTTCAAAATCCTCATTATCCGAAGCGGCTGAAACGAATCCAATGCCAATGCAGAAAATAATGCTCAGTAAAAGCGAAGGGATGAAGTGATGTTTTCTCATATTCATCTGTTTATTTTAATTCCTGTTCAGTACGGGTAATTACATCCAGGGCTTTGTGATACAATGCTTCCATGGCTTGCGTTTTATCGCCCGGTGCAAATCGGGCAAATTCACAATCGCTCAGGCTTTCAATAAACTGATTAATCAGGTCGGGATTAACTTTTTTTGCTGTAAGTGCATCATTCACTGAATCCATGGACAATTTGGAGAGCGGTATGTTAAATTTATCGCTCAGGTAACCCCACAGTGCATTTGAAACTTCTGTCCAGAATGGTTCTGCCAGATGATGTTTGAGGTGATGCTCGGCTTTTTTAAGCCGTTTTCGCGCCACCCGCGTCGCTTTCTTGTTTCTTACAAGGGCTATATTGCTGCGTCTTTTTAGCTCCTTGCGTAGTAAAATCAAGAACGCAATAAACAAAACAGGGGGCAGAATCAGCCACAGCCAGAATCCTGTGCTGTTAAAGAAATAGGTATCCACAGGCCGAAGTTCCGGATTCCCGGTTTTGATAAAGCGAATATCTGAACCTATGTACTTGATGTCTTCCTTGTTTATTGCACTGCTGACATATTCGCCTTCACCGCTTCCTTTTTCTACCTTAATTTTGAATGATTCGGTACTTACCTTGCGATAGGTGCCTGCATTAGCGTCAAACCAGGCAAATTCAATTGGTTTAATGGTAAAATCGCCCGGATTCCTGGGTATCATCAGAAATTCAAAGGTACGGGAACCCGATATCCCCGATGCCGTGGTCTGGATGTTATCGGTAATCCGGGGATCGTAAATTTCAAAATCAGGCGGGAAGCCAATAACAGGTTTTTCAACCAGCTTGAGATTGCCTTTGCCCGATATCGTAAATTTAAGAGAGGCAGCATCGTTGGTTTTCATCGCAGTTTGATCCACGGATGCCTCAATTTTAAAATCACCAACGGCTCCGCTGAACTCGCGGGGTCTGGAGGCGGAAGGAAGTGGCCTTACATTGATGGTAAGTGCATTGGATTTCAATGTCTTCTTTACGTTTTGAAGTGTACTACCAAAGAAACTGTCATTGAAAAAATTATCGAAAAATGGATCATTGGTTCGGGTACGCGATTTCTTTCGTTGTATCTGAGCCACCACATCCAGTTCAAGCGGTTCGATGTTCAGTTGCCCCGATTTTTGTGCAAATACGGCATTTTTTTTAATCTCGGCTATTACATATTCAGATCCATTAATGGTTTCGCGATACTGATTCAGCTTGTCATTGTCCTTAATCAGATCCTGCGACCAGAAACCAGCCATGGAAGGCAGCCGGGTAATGCTGTATTGGGCGATGGGAATTCGCGTATAGATGCGGTAAGTAATAATCACCTGCTCTCCCTGGTAAGGATTGGTTTTACTGGCAGAAGCAGTAACATATAAATCGCGCTGAGAGATTTCACCCGAGGATTGGCTCCCGGCTTCACTCCCCCCCGGTGCTGCTGGTTGGTTACCTTTAACCACTCTGATTGTTACCGGGTTCGATTGGTAGGTTTTGCCATCAACGGTAACGGCAGCCGGAGGGATAGTAAAAGAGCCTTCCTTAGTGGCCTGCAGCAAATAGGTATAGGTGTATTCGATGGATCGGCTCACCTGACCATTGATGATTTGCATATTGGTGCTCGATGACTGGCTGGGTCCGCCCAAAATGGAAAAATCCTTGATAGCAGGAGCACGGAAGCCGGAGCCCTGTCCATTGATGGAGTAAATGAGACGGAACTGTTGCCCCACACCTGTCTGCTCCACGGCAGAAGCCTTAAAGTCTATTTGCTGTGCTAAGCCGGTGGTTATCCAAACCATGAAAAAAAACAATAGCCCGGAACCTTTTCGTATCATATTAACTCAATTTTTTAAGTGTGTTGGCTTAACCTTTCGCATTTACCAATCTTTTTCAACTTTCACATTCGTAGCTTTCACCTTCTGACGGTTAACTTTATCCAGCGTCTTTTGTTCATCGTTCTTCAGGGCCTGCAGCATTCTCTCGGCATCCTGCTTTGAAATCTGAGGTTTTTGTTGCTGTTGTTCTTTGTCTTGTTGGTCATCTTGCTGTTGATCCTGCTGATTTTGCTGCTGGTTTTTATCGTCGTTTTTGTCTTTATTATCCTGATTGTTCTGAGATTGTTGCTGTTGTTGCTGCTGCTGTTGTTTTTGCATGGCATACGCCAGATTATAGCGGGTGTCGTTGTCAGCCGGATTGAGCCTTAAGGATTGTTTATAAGCTTCAATGCTTTCAGGCAGTTTGTCGGCCTTAAGCAGAGCATTGCCCAGGTTATGCAATGCATTTGCTTTTAGCTGATTGTCAGTTCCTTTAATCATCGCACTGGCATTACTCATGCTGTTTACCGCTTCTTCAAACTTTTCCTGTTTGTAAAGAGCACTGCCTAAATTGTAATTACCTTTTACTGAAGTCTGTGCCTTTTCAAGTGCCTTTCGGTACTCAATTTCCGCCTCATTAAACTTTTTGTCTTCATACAGTTTGTTGCCCTGCCTGAGCATACCACGCTCATTTTGGGTAAATCCCTGAATGAGAAAACTCAAAAACAATAGGATTATGGTTAACTTCTTCATTATTTTGAATTTTTTGTTTCAAAAATTGAAAACTTGTCTGCCCATTTGCTTTTTCGCTCGTTTAGTAAAAAGTTGAGCACCATAAAAACGAGCGCAAGTGCAATAAAATATTGAAACCGATTCTCATAGTCTGCATAATTATGGGTTTCGTAGGTATTTTGATCCAGCTTGCTGATCTGTTCAAATATTTGTTTCAATCCTGAATTGCTGTTTGAGGCTCTGACATAAATGCCGTTTCCGGCTTCCGCAATTTGTCGAAGCATTGATTCATCAAGCCGGGTAATGATGGTGGTGCCCGACTGATCTTTTTTAAATCCTTCCAACCTGTTGTTGTTATAAATGGGGATGGGTGCTCCGTCAGCCGAACCCATGCCTATGGTAAATACCTTTATGCCACGTTTGGCGGCTTCGGCAGCTTTTTTCACGGCATCGTCTTCATGATTTTCTCCATCAGTAATTATAATTACCGCTTTCCCTGTCTTATCATCCTGAAAGGAAGTCATGGCTGTTTCGAGTGCCTGACCAATGGCCGTGCCCTGTACCGGTACCAGGTCTGGTTTTAGTGTGGAAAGCATAAGTTTGGCAGCACTATAATCAGTGGTTATGGGCAATTGAACGTAAGCCTTTCCTGCAAATATAATCAGACCGATGCGATCGTTTTCCATTTCATCTATCAGGCGGGCAATGGACTGTCGTGCGCGATTAAGCCGGTTGGGCTGAATGTCTTCAGCCAACATGCTGTTAGAAACATCCAGGGCAATGATAAGATCGATACCTTTGCGTTGCACCTTCTCAAGTTTAGAACCAATCTGAGGGTTGGCCAGAGCAAGTAAAATGCTGGCGAGTGTAAGCAGTAGCAAGGTAAATTTCAGGTGCGAACGGAACCTGGAAACGCCGGGCATAAGCCGGCTTACTATCTCTGTATCACCAAAGCGACGGGCAGCACGCTTTTTCCAGCGCAGATACATCCAGTAACCTACCAGAAATAAGGGCAGTAAAAGCAGCAATTGTATGTAAAACGGATGTTCAAATCTAAACATACCTCATTTTATTGTTAATGATGATTGCATCAGGGAAAACGCCTGAATACACTGATGCCCAATATAAAATTAATTACAAGCAAAACAAGCGCCGCCAGCGCATAAGGCAAAAATTCTTCATGTTTGCGATGAAACTCCGTGATATCTACCTTAGATTTCTCCATCTGGTCGATTTCACTGTATATCTCTCTCAGACTTTCGGTATTGGTTGCCCTGAAATACTTTCCATTGGTCATTGCAGCAATGTTTTTCAGCAATGGCTCATCAATTCTGACCTCTACCTGTTGATACTGCATACCGAAAGGCGTTTGTATAGGGTAAGGTGCAGTTCCGATAGTGCCCACGCCGATGGTGTAAACCCTCAGACCAAACACTTTGGCAATTTCTGCAGCCGATTGGGGATCAATAAATCCCCGGTTATTTTCCCCATCGGTGAGTAAAATAATGACTTTGCTCACGGCATCACTCTCTTTAAGCCGGCTCACCGAAGTAGCCAGACCATCACCTATGGCCGTGCCATCCTCTATCATTCCGCTCCTGATCTCATCAAGCAGCGTAATCAAAATGTTGTGATCAGAAGTGAGCGGGCATTGGGTAAAACTCTCACCACTAAAGACCACCAGTCCGATACGGTCGCTGGGCCTGCCTTTAATAAAATCTTTGGCAACTTCCTTGGCGGCAGCCAGACGATTTGGTCTGAAATCTTCAGCCAGCATACTGCCCGATATGTCCATGGCCAGCATAATATCTATGCCTTCTACACTTACGTTTTGTTTGGCTGAACTGGACTGCGGCCGTGCCAGGGCAAAAACCAGCAGGGCAAAGGCAAGTACCAGAAGGATGAATTGTGCATGCCGCAAAGTACTTCTGATTGATGAAGCTCCTGACTTGAAAAAGGTAAATCCACTGATTTGCAGATGTGCATGCGACTCACCCAGTCGGAACCAATACCAGGCCACAGCAACCGGTATCAGTAGCAACAAATAAAAGGCTTCCGCGTTGGCAAAATTAAGATGGTTAAACATGTTCACCCATTTTTTCAGTTTCTTGTTCAACCGTCGCTTCAGCCACCTGTTGATTTCCATTTCTCTGCTCTTTAGGTGCAGGAGCAGTGCTTTTTATAAAATTCAATGCAAGGTTGAAACTCAGTTCATTATCGGCAGCCATAGGTCGTGCTTTGGCAAATTTCGCCATATCGGCAAGTTCAAGTACCTTTTTCAATTCTTTAAGCCGGCTTTCTTCAATAATTTGTTGCTTCATAGCCTGCAGTATTTCATACGAGGTCATTTCAGCAGCAGTTATGGTATATACTGCTTCCAGATATCTTCGCAGTATATCGGTAAGGCGGGTATGATATTCCTTTATCTGACCTTTTTGCCAGAGCTGCTTTTTTTTGAGTTCTTCCAGTTGGCTCAGCGCAATAACATGAGCCGGTGGGGGAGGACGCGACGGTATTTTTAACAGGGGCTTGTTGTTTTTCCGGCTCCAGATAAAAAACCAGATGAGTGCGGCCAGTAGGGCTACTACTAAAAGGCCGAGCATCCAGGGAAGAAAATCGGCAAAAGTATAGGGAACCCTTAAAATTGGTTTTAAATCCTTAATGTCTGCAGTCTGATCTACCGATACACTTTTTACTTCGAGCAGCAGTGGTTCACTCTCCATTTGCGAAAACTCCTGAGCTCCCGGAAGTCTCACTGCGAATGGAATGGGTGGTATGGCATGAAAACCGGTATCAAAAGAGGTAATGGTCAGCACCTGCGTCAGGGTCCAGTCACCGGATGCATTCACCAGGGTATCTACCCGTCCGGCTTTAACCACTTCAAAGGAACGGGTGAGGGTATCTGTGAAAAATGGCCAGTTCACCTGCGCATCTTTCATGGTATTGAGTTCGAGGGTCAGGTTTATCTGTTGTCCCATTAAAAAACTGCTTGAATCTGCGCTTATGTGCTGAGCCTTCAGAGGTGAAAACGACAGCAGCATCAACATAAAAACTCCCACAATTCCAAAAATTAAGGTAGGACGTATTAAACGGAAGTTTCTGTTCATCGTTTGGCCCCCCTTGCTTTAAAGAGTCCCAACAGTGGCTTTACATAATCGGTTCCGGTAGTAAACCGGGCTGAATCTACCCCGCTGCGTTTAAAGGCGGTATCAAGCCAGGTAAGGTGACTGCCGGCATTCCGGGCGAAATTATTTCTTACCCTTCGGCTACCGGTATCAACAATCATATTTTTACCGGTTTCTTTGCTGTACATCCTTACCATTCCAATATCCGGTATGGTCAGGTCCCGGGGATCAATCACATGAAGCGCTGCCAGGTCGTGCTTTCGGCCGGCAATCCGCAACGCATCTTCAAAACCTGTATCCATAAAATCTGAAATCAGAAAGGCGGTGCATCGCTTTTTCATGGCATTGGTCAAAAAACGCAGGGCTTCAGCGATATTGGTACGCTGGCTTTCTGGTTTAAAATCAATCAGTTCCCTGATGATGCGTAAGATGTGGCTCAGCCCTTTTTTGGGAGGAATAAATTTTTCTATGCGATCACTAAAGAAGATAACCCCGACTTTATCGTTGTTCTGTATAGCAGAAAATGCCAGGACTGCTGCTATTTCAGTCATCATTTCTTCTTTAAGCCATTGTCTGGAACCAAATTCGTTGGAACCACTCACATCTACCAGCAACATCACCGTGAGTTCACGCTCTTCATCAAAAATTTTAATGTATGGATGATTGAAGCGGGCAGTAACATTCCAGTCGATATTGCGTATGTCATCACCATATTGATATTCACGCACTTCACTGAAAGCCATACCCCGGCCCTTAAAGGCACTGTGGTATTGTCCCGAGAAAATCTGGTTGGACAACCCCCGGGTCTTGATTTCAATCTTACGTACTTTTTTGAGAATATCACTGGTATCCATTACGCTGGCCTAAGTTCAGGTGAAAACACATTTCTTAGAAAGATGAAGTCTCTTTATGGAACTTCAACAGTATTTAGTATTTCGCTTATGATGTCGTTGGTACTCACGTTTTCGGCTTCTGCCTCATAGGTTAATCCGATGCGGTGACGCATTACATCGTGGGCCACAGCTCTAACATCCTCAGGAATAACGTATCCCCTCCGCCTGATAAAAGCATAGGCTTTGGCGGCAAGCGCCAGATTGATGCTCGCCCGGGGAGAAGCCCCATAGGAAATCAGTCCTTCGAATTTCTTTAATTTGTTTTCGGCAGGAAAACGTGTAGAGAACACGATATCGGTAATATAATTCTCGATTTTTTCATCCAGATATACTTCACGGGTAAGGTTTCGGGCTTTAAGCACCTGTTCGGGTGAAATGATCCGGCTGGTAACCGGCTGTTCCCCGCTCATATTCTGGCGCATAATGAATTTTTCCTCTTCGCGTGTAGGATAACCAATGATGACTTTGAGCATAAAACGGTCAATCTGGGCTTCGGGCAGGGGATAGGTACCTTCCTGCTCGATGGGGTTTTGGGTGGCAAGCACCAGAAAAGGCTCTTGCAGCGGGTAGGTGTGTTCCCCTATGGTTACCTGTTTTTCCTGCATGGCTTCGAGCAGTGCACTCTGCACCTTGGCAGGAGAACGGTTTATTTCATCAGCAAGGATAAAATTGGCAAATATGGGGCCTTTTCTTACCAGGAATTCTTCTTTCTTCTGACTGTATATCATGGTTCCGATAAGGTCGGCAGGCAGGAGGTCAGGCGTAAACTGAATACGGCTGAACCTGGCATCAATTACATTGGCAAGCGACTTAATGGCCAGTGTCTTGGCAAGTCCGGGAACTCCTTCGAGCAGGATATGACCGTTGGAAAGCAAGCCAATAAGCAGGCGCTCCACCATATGCTTCTGTCCTACAATAACTTTACGCATTTCCATCTCAATCAACTCAACAAAGGCGCTCTCCTGTTGAATACGCTCGTTCAGTTCTTTAATATCGGTTTCGATCATGATGCTTTGTTTTTTTTGGCAAATTTACATCAGAACCCTGATGTATGTAAGGTTGCGGTGTTAAAAATTGTTAAACCCATTTTGCAGGGAAAGCCTCATAATGAATAAAATAGGAAGAAAATTAGGGAAAAATTAACCAAAAAGGCTGTCCGACTTAGTCGGACAGCCCTTTGATTCGTAGATTGAATGTGACGTACGTTATTCTTTGGGAGAATACTGCTTATTTGGCTCTATTACTCATACTGTGCAGGGGAGTAGGTGCAAACCAGGTTACGGTCGCCCAATGCCTCGTCAATTCGTGTAACCGCAGGCCAGTATTTTGAAGTAATCTCTTTGGTGTCAGCAAAAGCAGCTTTCTTCCGGCTATAGGGAAATTCCCAGGTATCGGAAGCTACCATTTCGAGGGTATGGGGAGCGTTTTTGATAACATTATTGCTTCGGTCGGCCTTCCCATTGGCAATTTCTTCAATTTCAGCGCGAATGGCAATCATGGCGTCCACAAAACGGTCAAGTTCGTCCAGGGGTTCACTTTCAGTAGGCTCTACCATAAGGGTTCCGTGTACCGGAAAGGCTACCGTTGGAGCATGGAAACCATAATCCATCAGCCGTTTGGCCAAATCGCCAACCTGAATATCAGCAGTTTTACTGAATTCATTGCAATCCAGAATCATTTCGTGACCTACATGGCCATGTGCACCGGTATATAAAATTTTGTAATGTCCGGCAAGCCTGGCTTTAAGATAGTTGGCATTAAGAATGGCCAGCCGGGTAGCCTCGGTAAGTCCTTCAGCACCCAGAAGCTTAATGTATCCATAGGAAATGGGTAATATGGAAGCGCTTCCATAGGGTGCAGATGCCACGGCATGGATGGCTTTGCTGTCTGCCTTTTTAATCGTAAAATGACCGGGCAGGAAAGGCACCAGATGCGTGGCAACGCCAATAGGACCAACACCGGGACCACCTCCTCCATGAGGAATGGCAAAGGTTTTATGCAGGTTTAAATGGCAAACATCGGCACCAATAAAACCGGGACTGGTTAAGCCAACCTGAGCGTTCATGTTGGCACCATCCATATACACCTGACCACCGTTTGAGTGTGTGATTTCAATTACCTCCAGAATTCCTTCCTCAAAAACGCCATGGGTGGACGGATAGGTAACCATAGTTGCAGACAAGGTGTCACGATATTGTTCAGCCTTTTTTCTGAGATCGTCAAGATCAATATTTCCATGCTCATCAGATTTGACTACCACTACCTTCATTCCTGCCATAGCGGCACTTGCAGGGTTGGTGCCATGGGCGGATGCTGGAATAAGACAGACATTACGCTGGGTGTCGCCCCTGCTTTCGTGATAGGCTTTAATGACAAGTAGTCCGGTATATTCGCCAGAGGCTCCCGAGTTGGGCTGGAACGACATGGCTTTAAAGCCGGTAATTTCGCTTAATGCCTTGTCAAGGTCTTTGATTAGTTCTTCATAGCCTTCGGCCTGATCGGCCGGGGCGAAAGGATGCAGGCTGTTAAACTCAGGCCAGCTCAGGACAAACAATTCGGCGGCTGCATTCAGTTTCATGGTACATGAACCCAGTGGAATCATGGAACGGGTAAGAGAGAGGTCTTTGTCTTCCAGCTTCTTTATGTACCTCATCATGGCCGTTTCCGAATGATAGCTGTTAAATATCTTATCAGCCATAAACGCTGATCGGCGTTTAAAAATATCTGGTATGGTTTGAATGCGGCAGCATTCTTCGGGAATACAGACATAATCATTGAATGATTTTCTGGCTGCCGAGGCAAAAATGTTAATCAGGGTGTTCACCTCTTCCAGATTGGTGGTTTCATCCAGACTAATGCCAATAACCCTGTCAGTGTAATACCTGAAATTGACTTCATTCTCAAGGGCCATTTTACGCACCTCGGTAAGTTTAACATTTTCGGGCAATTCAATGCGTACGGTGTCGAAATAGGTTTCATTTAATTGACGATACCCATATCTTTCCAACTCGGTGGAGAGTACAGAGGTAAGTATATTGATTCGGTCGGCAATCTGCCTGATACCCTGAGGCCCATGGTAAACAGCATACATGGCACTCATGGTAGCCAATAGTGCCTGAGCAGTACATATGTTCGAGGTAGCCCTTTCGCGTTTTATATGCTGTTCGCGGGTTTGTAGTGCCATTCTTAAGGCCCGGTTTCCTTTGGCATCAATCGATACACCAATAATACGTCCCGGCATATTGCGTTTATATTCTTCGCGGGTTGCAAAATAACCTGCGTGCGGCCCGCCGTATCCCATGGGTAGCCCAAAACGCTGATTGCTTCCGACTACAACATCGGCACCCCACTCACCCGGAGGGGTCATCAGGGCCAGACTCATCAGGTCAGCAGCTACAGCCACCATAACCTCAACAGCATGTGCACGTTCTACAAATTCGCGGTAATCGTGGATTTCACCCAGATCGTCAGGATACTGAATCAGCGTTCCAAAGAAAGTATGGTCAAACTGCACCGTACGCCAATCCCCAAAAACAAGCTCAATGCCAAGAGGTGAGGCACGGGTGATCAGTACGTCCTTTGTCTGTTGAAAAGTGGCATCGGCAATGAAAAATTTGTTAGCGCCTGCCTTTACTGCGTCTCGCGAACGGGAACTAAAGAGCATAATCATGGCTTCAGCGGCAGATGTGCCTTCATCAAGCAGCGAAGCATTGGTTAGTGGCATGGCGGTAAGATCGCTGATCATGGTCTGGAAAAGCAGCAGGGCTTCCAGGCGACCCTGAGAAATTTCAGCCTGATAAGGGGTGTAAGAAGTGTACCATCCCGGGTTTTCAAGTATATTGCGCTGAATTACTCCGGGTGTGATGCTCGGATAATAACCCATGCCTATGTATGATTTGAAAAGCTTGTTTTTTGAACCGAGGGCCCGAAGGTGATTCAAATACTCATGCTCATTTAAGGCTTCAGGAAGGTGTAACGGTTTGGGAAGCCTGATGGCAGCAGGTACGGTCTGGTCTATCAGGGTGTCGAGACTGTCAATCCCAACGACTTTTAACATTTCAGCGATTTCTTCTTCACGTGGCCCGTTGTGGCGATTAATGAAGTTATTGGTGATTTTTGACATGTAAGGGTATTTTTAAAATGTTTATAGGCTTGCTAATTGCGGAGCAAAGATAGATATTTAAGTTTCAGGGCAGCCTGACAGGCCAGATTATTTGTTGATTTCGGATTTCGGATTTCGACCCTGCCCGACTGAACAGCTCAATGCTGATTAATAGG
>JAVEQP010000007.1:0-22657 GCA_034007585.1 Lentimicrobium sp.
CAACCAAGGTAGCATCGTAAGGTTGTTGTGCAGATATGCCAGAAAACCACCACTCATTTTGCCAGCGTACAATTCCCATAAACAGAATAGTGTTTTTCTGAGTAAGTGTTTTGAGTTGTTCTTCAAATGACTCTTTGACTAAATTAAATTTTCTGCCTGATGCAATATGTTCAATGAAAACGTATTGATTGTTTTGTCCTGTGTATAAAAAATAACCGGTTATTTTTTTTGAAATGTTCAAATAATCATCATGTAATGGGTGATCCTTTCCCAGTATTTCTGCTGCCCATTCCTGGCCTTTTAAACCGAGCAATCGGGTCCTTTTTGTATAAAGGGAGGTATCCCTGTTATAATTCAAATAAAGCAATAAATTTTCTATATCTTCCTCCTCCTTAAGATTTTCAGCGATTTCAATGTCGGATTCATACAATTCAATTGTCGTATCGGGATAAAACAGGTAAGTTTTGAACAAAATGGTATCTATCAGATTTCGTGCAACATAATAATCTGGCTCCTTTTCATCAATAGAATAGTATCTTTTCAGCATTTTATTTTCAGGAGCATACTCCCATTCTGAATCAAATACCTCCATTACTTTAGTGGCAAGTTCAAGAATCCAATCGTTATAAGATAAAATAAATTTTTCCTCCTGAAGGGTATTTATAAAGTACCAGATCAGAAAATGAACATCCTCCAGGTTAATTTCATTCTCAATATAATCTTCAATACCATAAAAAGGCAGCGGTTTGTAATAGAGTTTGTAATGACATTTTACAAAAGTATTCCAGATGTTGGTTCCAGAGATAAGATCCTCGAAGTAAGAAGTAAGCAGGCAGGACAGCGTATCTATCTGATCCTTTTCAATATAATCCAATAAAACATCTGATATTTCCTCATTGACTATGGCCTGTTTTACCTTGTTACACAGCTTTAAATAATAAGAATCTTCGGGCACCTGCTTCACGTAAGGCTTAATGTCCAACCACTTCTGAATATAAATTCTGTCTTGTTGTTTACTCATATTGCAAATTTTAGCAACAAATTTAAGGCATCAATTTCAAATTTCAGGGATATTTAGGATAAAAACGTTTATTTTTATGTGGTAAGTTTTCAACTTTCTTAGTTTTGTTAATGTTTTTGACTTGCCGGCAACCTTATTGAAATAATATATTGAACCACTTAATTTGTCTTATTCAACCAACTTATGTTAATAGTTTTTGAAAGCATCTAATTATATTCTATATTTGTAAAAATGCAATTTATTACCGGATATTGAACCTTAGAACATTTGGGCCAAACCTCCAATTCCACTGGATAAAGAAACGTTTCAACCTGTTTTTAAAACGCCTGTTTCCGTTATCAACTGGTTTTAATCCAAACAATTCAACAAAAAGAAGCCGAAAGGCTATTCACAATAGACATTTTATTCACTTAAAGCATTTGAGTTATGGAAAATCAATTATTAAAAAAAATCTTTAATGCCGTTAAACACTGGTATCTGCACCTTATCATCGGCATTGTTCTTATTGTTACCGGACTCTGGACATTTTCACGTCCGGTGCAATCCTATTTTGCACTAACCATTATTTTTAGTGTTTCATTTCTCATTTCTGGCATTGCAGAAATTGTATTTGCCAGCTCAAACCGGAAGGTGATGGAAAATTGGGGCTGGACACTCGCACTGGGAATCCTAACCACCATAATAGGTATTTTGCTGATCGCCAATCCCGCAGTGTCAGCACTTACACTACCGCTATACATAGGTTTTATGTTGATGTTCCATGCTATCTGGGCCATCGGATCAGCCATTGATATAAAAAGCTATGGTATTTCAGGTTGGGTAGCATTACTGATTATTGGAATTTTGGGTGTGATTTTTTCTTTTCTCGTTATTTGGAAACCTTTAATTGGCGGCCTGACCCTTATCGTATGGACTGGCCTGGCTCTGGTTTCAGGCGGTGCATTTAATGTATATCTGGCATTAAAACTGAGAAAAGTCCGCAGGCAATGGAATAAAGTTTCAGAAGCCACCAGAACACGGCTGGAAGAAGCGCAAAAGTTGTATCTGGAAGAACTTAATGGGTAGATGTAAGGCCACCGATCACTGATCACCGATCACTGATCACTCAAAATTACTACCGCCAATTCCCCCCAAAAAAGAGGCGAATGCCCCAAAGTATTGGTCTGATGACCTGGACCGATCGTTCAATTCTAAGTGTTGGTCTGAGGCTCTGCCTCGTTCAATTCTAAGTGTTAGTCTGAGGCTCTGCCTCAGACTTTTTTATCACTGCAGGCTCTTTGCCTGCAATAGCTATAGCTGTAATGTTAAACTGCTTTCAGGTATAGCTGTTTTTGGCGTGTACTCAGGCAGAGCTTGAAAAGAATAAATGGCAGAGGCAGAGCCTCTGCCAAACCTAAGTGTTAGTCTGAGGGTGTTAGTCTGAGGCTTTGCCTCAGACTTTTTTATCACTTGCAGGCTCTTTGCCTGCAATAGCTATAGCTGTAATGTTAAACTGCTTTCAGGTATAGCTATTTTTGGCGTTTACTCAGGCAGAGCCTCTGCCAAAGCATAGGGTTAGTAAGAAGCTCAATCTGGGTTCTATGAACATTGATTATTCAATCAAAATCACCAGTTTGCCTGAAGCTACCGCAGTTGCTCCTTCAATTCGATAAAGGTAAACTCCCGAAGGCATTCCGGCAGTTTTCCATCTTGTCTTTTCACCGGTTAGAGGAATAGTTGCAACTTGTCTGCCGGTGATATCGGTAACTGTAATTGTGGCGGATTGCACTGGTTTTTGCAACTCAAAAACCACATCTTCTGCAGCAGGATTTGGATAGACCTTAACGTGTTGGTTTATATCCCTTTCTTCGAATCCCAGACTGCTGATGTTACCTATTGCATCGGTTTTAATCAGACCAGGATAGGTTCTTCCATCGTTTGCTTCTGCAAAATATGAAATAACATAACCTCCGTCGGCTGCAAGCTTCATATCCATGGGAATGCCTACTTCGTTATTTGTAAAACGCGTCCACAGGCTGTCACCTTCTTTGGTCATACAATGTAAAACGAGACTGTTCTCTCCATTTCCACAAGCGACCAGATTTTCATCATGATTTTCGACCATATGAAATAAACGTACATTTTCGCCCAAATGAATTTCCTTTTCCTGAAATATCAGTCCATTGATATCATGCTGGTACAGCAGGTTGCGATGCGGAGCATCCCATTCAGATCCTAAACAAATATAATCGCTTCCATATGAAATAGAACTATTAGTATTTATTGGGAGCAATGTACTGTCTCTTATTTCACCACTTTGGCTGAAAATTCTCAACTTTGGTATATAATAGTGGGGATAATATGTATAGTCAATATCATCATAGCCATATAAAAATAAATTGCCGTTTGTAACTTCACAAATTAAAGGGCTTCTGGTTCTAAACGCGTTGGCTTCACCGTAATTTTGCTGCCAGATAATATTTCCATTTGTATCGAGTTTGAACAATCTTTTGCTTGTTGCCACTATTATATGGTTATCATTGGTAACCAGCATTGAAGTGACTTCATTAAATTTATTGGTTAAACTTTTTCGCCAAACTTCACCCCAATCGGGCGAGAGTTTTACAATTGAAATAGTATCTCTATTGTAAGGCAGATTTACATAATGATTCCCGTCCTGATCAGTAACCATCTTAAGTGTTCCCGGATATTCAAACCCAAGATACATTTTCCGGGTTTGAAGGGTATCTCCATAGGAGTCGGTATGAATAACCAGCAAATAGCCCTGGGAAGTATCCCTCCCATAGCCCATCACCCTGTATCCGGTTTCCTCAAGGTCAACCTGGTCGCCATAGGCCAATCCATAAAAAGGATAGGTCGTATTAAAACTCTGTGAAAAAGCTGTGAAGCTGACTATGCAGAGGATAACTGTTAGAAGATTTTTCATGACTTATATTTTTTTAAGGTTCTTACTCGTTCAATTCTAAGTGTTAGTCTGAGGCTCTGCCTCAGACTTTTTTATCACTTGCAGGCTCTTTGCCTGCAATAGCTATAGCTATAATGTTAAACTGCTTTCAGGTATAGCTGTTTTTGGCGTGTACTCAGGCAGAGCCTGAAAAGATAAATGGCAGAGGCAGAGCCTCTGCCAACCCTAAAGTATTGGTCTGATGACCGGGGCCGATCGTCCAATTCTAAGTGTTGGTCTGAGGCTCTGCCTCAGACTTTTTTATCACTTGCAGGCTCTTTGCCTGCAATAGCTATAGCTGTAATGTTAAACTGCTTTCAGGTATGGCTGTTTTTAGCGTGTACCCGTTGGAAGAAAACCTGTTAGGTTAATTGGTAGTCCCAAATCAACAAATCAGCACATTAGTTCGTATAAAAAGAAAACCTGTTAGGTTAAACTTTCTCAACAAATCAACAAATCAACAAAACCAATCACCACTTGTCTCGTGAGAGCGAAGCGATAACGAGAATCATCACTTCACCACCACCTTCACCACTTCAGTCCAACTGCGGGTAACAGCCTTAAGGAAATACAATCCTTTTGCCTGATTGCTCAGATTGATGGAGGTAGTTTCGCCCTTCCATGTAGTTCTATACACCGGGCGGCCCGTATTATCGTAAACGATAATCTCGCCATCGCGAATATATTCCGGATAGGTAACCACTACTTCAAAACGGCCACCGGATGGATTCGGGAATACACTTAGTACATTATTATTGATCGGTGTCTTTTCGCTGTCAACAATAATGAACGGACTGTTGGAGAATGAAATAAGGTTACAAGCCACATCCAATACCGGGTTAAATCCATCGTTGCAGTCGGAGCAGGTAACGCCCGTAACGCAATCGGGGTGGTTGGGGTGGCAATAGTCCATATAGCCCTCAAAGAATTTATAACCCAGATTAATGTCTCCTGCTGCTACAAATTCGGTAAGGTTAAAGTTAAACCAGGGCGCAATGGAACCGGGACACCATCCTGCGCGGTTGTGGTACCAGGTGCCGCTTTGTGGCTGACACGCATCGGGATTGGGATTGCAGGTTCTCCAGTTAACCTGTGTGAATTTTTTCGCGCCATTCACGAGGATATCATGGGTAGCATTGTAAAATTCTGCGGCATTGCTGGTGTTCAGATCGCCCCAGCCGTGTCCGGTGGAAAGCAGTTTTAATTTAGAAGCCAGGGTATTGTCAGGAAATTCATACTGAAAGTCGGGAACCGGCTGCAGGTTGGCATAATCCCCGAAAGGGAAAATTTCGCGCCAGACCTCTTGCACACGGCTGTATAGCTGAGCCGGCGTACCAGCGCTGTAGTCGAGGGTGAGATCGTACATATAACCATTGTCCAGCGTGGGACAGGTTGCCCTGAAAGCCGTTTTGCCCTGCAAAATTGACATATAATCTGTAAGGTCTATGCTGTGGGAACAAGCTACTCCATAAGGGGTAATGTAACGGATAATCTCTATCCAGTTGCCTTCCTTGTCTTTGGCCTCAAAATAGGCCACCCTGTCCCATTCACCGCAACCACCCGGGGGGCAATGCACATTCAGTGTACCAATAATCTGATTGTAAGCGCCCAGGAATGAGGGGAGTTCGGCTTCCATGGTTTGCGTGCTTACACTTGGGCTGAGCCAGATATCCTTGTAAGCTATCTTTGAAACATCAGACGCTGAAGGAGTTACATTGATATTGACATTGTGGTTGGCTACTGCGCCAAAATTATTTGCCGAAAGGACCTCAATAGTGTAATTTCCATAGGTTGGCGGCGTCCACCAGGCGATGAAGTGGCCATTGTGGAAATTCTGGGCATCAACTGTTTGTCCATCAATTCTGAACTTAACCCAGGACACACTGAAGAGTTCCGGGAAGTCAATGTTCGAAATAGCTGCCAGTTGAATGGGGGCGAGGTCAGGAACGGCCACATCTCCGGGAAGTGGGTTCCGGGCGTCAATGTCGGGCACATGGGTTTGGGGGTCCAGTACCCAGAAACGCTGAATTACCGGCTCAGCAGCATTGTACTGCCCGCCGCCGGGTTGGGTGGCTTCCACCACCACCTGCCCGCCGGCTCCGGTAAGGGTTATGGTGTTCCCTGAAATGGTGGCCGGGCCCGAAAGAATGGCAAAGGATACCGGCAGCCCAGAAGTGGCAACGGCTTCTATCTGAAAAGGCGGGTTGTTATTCAGTTTGTTCGGAATGGGCGGAAATGAGATGGCCTGATAGGTAGGATCAAGCGTTCCATTGAAGTTGGAAGTTTCGCCCTGCATGGTAAAGTTGATCAGATCAGCATCCCGTTCTGGTGAATATACATTTGAAATCAGTTTGGTTATGGAGGTGTTGTCACCACCGGGAACTCCCTGATTAAATTTATAATACATCTCCAGTCCGGATTCATTTCCCTCCAGCTCATTGGCTATCATGTCCTGAATTTCGGTCTGGCTCAGGGCTTTCGACCACACACTTACCTCATCGGTGCGCCCGCACCAGTAAAAATTCAGACCGCCACCCGCATTGCTTCGTCCGATTTCAAAAGCAATATTGGTAGCCGTAAATGTGCCACTGGCAGGTTTGCTGCCTTTTTGAATACCATTCACATAAAGCGCGATGGTTGATCCGTTATACACCCAGGCAATGTGCTGCCAAACCTGTGGTATCAGGGTATTCGAGGGAGCAACATATTCAAAAAGGGTTCCGGCTGAATTAATAAACCGGCACTCTATTTTTCCACTAGCCAACTGTATCATGTAAAAGCCCTGTGTGCCCCTGAAACCCATTAAACCCTGCCCATAGCTCAACTGATCATCATAAAACCAACCGGCTATGGTAATGCCCGGCTTGTTGGCCACGTATTGAGAGCCATTTTCAAGCGCCACATAATTAAATCCGGCACAATCATAATGCAGGTATTGATTGGTTTGGGCTTTCAATCCTGACAGCGTGGAAAACAGCAGGACTGCCAATAGTAGCAAGGTTTGTGTGTAGTTTTTTTTCATGGTTTCTTATTTTGAGAGTGTGTTTGAATAAGTATTTGTTGTATAGTAAATCCAATCGGTTGATCGTTCAATTTATTCGGTGAATGAAACTATAAATTTACAATTAATTCCCAAATGAAATCATTATTTTATTCATCGGGTTTCCGGGACCCACCATATTTTTACCTGTGGATTGTCTCCTCCTTGTGCAGCAATGGCAGCATTCATATTCACTGCATTGTATTGGGCTTCCGATGGCGGATAGGGCATCCTGAAATGGTTGATTGCATTGCCCTCCCGTGGGGTCATTCCCGTGCGCCTGGCTTCCGCGTAAGCTTCCCATGGTTGCCTGAAGGCATCCAGCCAGCGCTGGGTATAGATGAACTGAAGCTTCTGCTCATCGGTGGTGGCATTCCACGAACCGAAGTGCATCAAAACAGAAGCCGCTTTCAGATTGGGAGGAATGGAAATCTTACTGCCAAAAGTCACTCCTGAAAGTGGCAACCGCAGCCTGGTTGAGAGGTTCATCCACCATTCTACCGAAGCATTTATCCCATTCATGTATTCAATATCGGCAGTCATGGGGTCAGCAGGCACGCCTATTCCCCTGAAATAAGCCTCAGCCTTGATAAAGTGAACCTCTGCGCCGGTCATCAGTATAATGGGCATATTGTTTTCATCGGCCACGATAAAAAAGTTGAAAGGGGAGTAGTTCACGTTATTCTTGATGTGATAATTTCCCAAATCATCCCGGTGGCTGCCATAAGGGATACCTCCTGATGAGGGTGTGCCGGATTCCGGAATCTGAGGATAAGGTTTCCATTTGTCATTCTGATCGCCTTCAAAAAAGATGTAAGCCCGGGGATCAAAAATGTTCGCCCCATCAGGATCATCCCCGGTGGAAAGCTGATGCCAGATATTGGAACCCATGCGCAGTCCATTGTGTTCGCGAAATGACCAGGGCACGCTTTCATTGGAAAAGCCATTGGCACCCGGCCAGATGCAGGCACTTTCAAACAGGGGCGTTATAAAATCATATCCATAAAGCACCGGAAGATTATTTCCTATAATATCCCCAATGATTTCACCGGCCAGCCCTGGCTCTTTTTCGTTCATGCGCATGGCATGCCGGAGACGCAGTGAATTGGCAAACTTGCGCCACTGGGGCAGGTTACCATTAAAAAGCTTGTCAAAAGTGGCAAAGGAGGTAAAGGGTTCAACGCGTGCTGCCGTATCGTTGATGGCTTGGGCGGCTATGGCAAGATCATCCAGCAGCGAAAGGTAAATATCACGCTGAGGGTCGTAAACCGGGTAAAGCCTGTTCAGGTCCTGGTAGCCATATCCAGCCTCAGCGTAAGGGATATCCCCAAACATGTCGGTGAGCTTAAAGGTTTTGTAAGCCTTCACAATGCTGAGCATCGCCTTCATATTTTGAGTAGCCGCCGTATTGGGGTAGGTGCTGAACCTCTTTTCCAGTTCTCTGATGGCAGGCAGGGTGGTGTAATAGTTTTGCCAGATATCCTCGGTACCCAGGGTGTAGTTTCCCCAGGCAGCAGAAGTAAGCGCGGCCTGCTGCGTTTGAGCATAAAGGATTTCGTTGTTGATGTAAAACTGTTCGTTCCAGGTAAGCATCAACGATTGAATGATGCCATTGAACAACGACCCATCGCTGGCGGTAGTAAAACCTTGTGGATTGGTGTCGATTTCTTCAAAATCCTTGCGACAGGAAGAAAAGACCAGCATAATGCTTAGAGACAGAAGTATATATTTTATTTTCATTGAGTTGTGTTTTTCAGGGGTGAAATGTCAGGTCAGCATTGCAGGATTTAGAAAGTGGCGCTGGCACCAAAAGTAAAAGAGCGCACACCCGGGAATGAGGCCCATTCAAATCCCTGTGCGTTGCCCGAGCCCATAATGCCTTCCGGATTGATCTTGTCGGGAAGGGTGGTATAGATGTAGAATAAATCGCGCCCCACCACCGAAAGGGTAAGGCTTTGAAATACTTTGACTTTCTTCAGCACGTTTTGCGGCAAACTATAACTGAGGGAAATCTCCCTCATCTTTACCCAGGTGTTTTCGAGTATGCCGGGTGTAGAAACAAATTTTCCCCATCCACCTGCGTTTGGCATGTATTTGTAATAGTAATGGACCACTTTGTCATTGGGTGTGCCATCTTCATAAACACCCTCCAGAATAACGCCCACATTGCGGGTGATTCCATCGGGATCGGTGTAAGGCAAACCACCGCCATCGCGCTCAAGCAAGGTTTCGGGGCTTTGGCCGGTTTGTAATGATATCACATAAGAACCACTGTAAATATCGCCACCCCATTTGGTATCGATAAGCGCTGCCAGCCGGAAGTTTTTATATAGAATTTCAGTGGTAAATCCGGCGATAAAATCAGGAGATGCATTGCCGATGGGAACGCGGGTGTCGGTGATCTTATACTGGGTTCCCTCATCATTAAGCACGCGATTCCCATTGGCATCATATACATAATCATATCCGGTGATGGTACCATACTCATCGCCTTCGTACAAATCCATGGCCGGCCCGTTCAGGCCCCAGATGTCGGCCAGGTGATAGGAATCAGAGTAACCACCCAGACTGATAATGTAATTGCGGTTGTGAGCGAAGTTCAATCCCGCTTTAACGATAATATTTCTGGTTTGGACAGGTACCGTATTGAGGATAAATTCAACGCCCTGGTTTGAGAGTTCACCCCGGTTGATGGTGATGTTGTATGCGCCTGAGCTTACAGGAACCGGCAATTGAAGGATTTGATCGGTAGATTTTTTGTAATACCAGGTAAAGTCGAGGTCGATGCGGTTGTCGAAAAATCCCATGTTCAGACCTGCCTCGTAACCGGTTACAAATTGCGGCATCAGCTCAAATGGCGGTATTACATCCGGCAGGAAGGAAGCCTGCTGTCCGCCGAAAAGAGCGGAGTTGTAATAAAAATTTTTTTCGTAGGCCGAAGGACTGTTGGCCGTTTGTGCAATGCCGCCCCTTACTTTCAGGAAGTTGAACCAGGGCAGTCTTTGCTGGATTTTAAAGGCTTCGCTGGCTATAAAGCTGAGGGAAGCCGATGGATAGAAATAAGAGTTGCTGTTGCGCGGCAGGGTAGAGGACCAGTCATTGCGGCCGGTCACTTCCAGAAACAGGTAATCTTTATACGACAGGTTCAGGAATGAGAATGCCGAATTTGTCCTTACTCTCCTTATAGATTCGCTGGGTATCAGCGAGGAACCGGAGTTGCCGCCTCCGGGATTTACTACTATGGTATTGCCCTCTTCATCGGTTTCAAAAATGTAATCGGTAAAGTTGAAGAAGGTGTACATGTTGGGGTAATACCAGGTGCCGGATGCGCCGGCAATACCATAGGCATCATAATCCCAACGGCTGGCCCCAACGGTAAAACGCACACTTAGGTCAGTGTTGAAAATTTTCTTTTTGTGCGCCGTAATAAGCGCTTCCATGTTGTCATTGGTATTTTTCTCCAGACTATTGCTGTATCCGCCCTCCAGTTGTCCGATAAAGTCAACCGGTTTATTCTTAGAAGTAAATTGTTCTACGGTATAATCCCTTCCAATGCGACCGGTAGCATTCAGCCAGGGGGCAACGTCATAAATCAGCGCAATGGAACCGGTATATTTATCCCTGTCTTGCCAGGTGTTGTTGTTAAAGTAGTTCCACCACAAATAGCGGTCAACGTACTGAAAAGGATAACCATCCAGCAGATTGCGCGACCCATCGGCCATCTGATAATTTTCCCTGTCGATACCCTGATAACTGCGTGGCCACGAATACAGCAGACCCTTGCTGAATGAATTGCCATCCTCCCCAATCATTGGGCTGTTCAGACGCTTGTATTTCACGTAAGTAATGGCTGCATCGGCCTTTAGCTTTTCGGAAATTTTAATATTGGTACCGAAATTTACGGTGGTGCGGTTGTAGTTGCTGTTGTTGATGATGGGCGTATGGTCCTGATTGGTCAGCGAGAGCCTGATGGTGCCCTTTTCGTTGCCACCTTGCACCGACACGTTGTGGGTTTGGGTAATTCCATCCTTGAAGGGGAGTTTCAGGTTGTCGGGTTGAGGAGAATAGTTTCTCATTTCCCCATCCCACCATTTAATCAGTTCTCCATTCATTTGCGGCCCCCACGAAACAGACGAACCATAATAGCCAAACTGCTGGGCCGTGGTGGAGGTGTTTCCTTCCGCATCCAGTATAAGCTGATCATTGCCGTAAATCCCGGGATAAAGCAGCGTTCCGTCTTCATCCACCGGAAAGCCAGGCTCGCTTAGCGAAATTGGCCCGCCGTGACCGTATTTGTTCTGCACTTCCCGGTAACGGTAGGGATGGCTCATTTTGATGTTATAATTATAAGTAACCCCCAGTCCGGCCTGTTTTTTACCGCGCTTGGTGGTGATTAGGATAACGCCGTTGGCGCCACGTTCTCCATAAAGTGCAGAAGCCGCACCTCCTTTCAGTACGGTATAATCTTCAATATCAAATGGGTTAAGATCGGCAATGCCATTTCCCCAATCCACGCCGCGACCAATATTGTCAAGTCCTGATACGTTTTCCATGGGTACGTTGTCCACTACAATCAGGGGTTGGTTGGTGCGTGCCAGATTGTTGTTTCCGCGGATGGTAATGCGGGTGGAGCCGCCATCCACGCCATCGCCCTGCGAAATCTGCACCCCGGCACTTCGGCCTGAAAGGGCACCAATCACATTGGGCGCCCCTGTCCGTAGTATCTCATCGGTATTGATCTTTTCAGATGAATACCCAATCTCCCGCTTTTCACGCTTCACGCCAAGGGCAGTAACTACCACTTCCTCCAGTCGCCTCGCTTCCGGCGAAAGCTCAACATCAACCACCGTGCGGTTGCCCACCTCAACTTCAAGAGGAGTGTAACCCACAAAACTAAAAACAAGCACTACGGGTCCGGGCGGGATGTTCAGTTTGAATATTCCATCCACATCGGTGGCGGTGCCCTGGCTGCTTCCCTTAATCAGAATGCTTACTCCGGGCAAGGTTTCGCCATCGTCCGAACTTCGCACCGTGCCGCTGATCTGTCGCTGCTGGGCGTGAATATTTAATGCTAAAAACAGGAGCATTAAAAAGGTAGTAATGATTTTCTTCATATTTGGACGTATTGGTGATGGCTATAAACAGTATGTAATGCGATTGCTTTTAAAAGAGTGGTAAACTTATGAAATATCTCGTTCCAAAAAGCGGGTTTGGATGATTATTTTAATGTTTTATTTACCTTTTTTAATGCTGAATTAAAGCCAGATATTCCCCTGCGGATACCATTGCGTCAGATGAAATCCAGTTTAATTATCTCGTGGATAAAAACAATGCGCTTATTAATCCTGCTTAGAAAAATTCAAAAAAAATATCGGACACTATTGTCCGAATTGAAAATTTCCATAGATTTGTATTAACAAACTGTACATCATGTTCTCAAAAGCCTGTGAATATGCCATTCGGGCCACCGTATTTATTGCGCGCCAATCGCTTGAAGGCGGTCGGGCAAGTCTTGCCGGTATCTCTCACGAAATTGATTCGCCGATGGCATTCACAGCCAAGATCTTGCAGCAAATGGTAAGGGCAGGCATCATTACTTCCATAAGAGGGAATCGGGGTGGATTTTACCTATCACCTGATGGAATGAAAGAAAAAATGATTGCAGAAATTGTGGAAGTCATGGATGGTGACGCCGTTTATACCGATTGCGGATTGGGGCTAAAAAATTGCTCTGCCATACAACCCTGTCCGGCACATGAACGGTTTGTAAGCATTCGCAATGAATTAAAGGAAGTGTTGGAGACCACCTCAATATATTCCATGGCGACTGGCTTAAAGGAAGGCTTAACTTTTTTAAAAAGATAGTTCAGATTGCGATTCCACTCCTGTGGCTTTTAGCTTTCAGGAGATGTTAAACTCAGGTTCAACTAAATATTAATCTTTATGAAAACGGAAAAAAAACTTTGGATTGGTTTTGCATCAGTAATGATTTTGTCGTTTGCAGTTTTGATTTATTTCGGTATCGAGATATATCAGGCAGCACCACCTGTTCCTGAAAAGGTTATAACTACTGAAGGAACCTTGCTGATGACAGGACAGGACATCAAGGATGGGCAAAACGTATGGCAAAGCATGGGTGGACAGGAAGTGGGTACCATCTGGGGTCACGGTGCTTATGTGGCACCCGACTGGACAGCCGATTATCTGCACCGGGAGGCGATGTTTATTCTCGAAAAATGGTCGGAAGTGGAATTTGGAAATAAATATGACAGACTGGATCCTGAAGGACAAGCTGCACTGCAGGTTAGGTTGCAAAAGGAGTTAAGGAAGAATACTTACGATCCTGACACCAGAATCATTACCCTTTCTCCGGTTCGGGCCGAAGCCATGGCCAGTCTGAGTAATCACTATTCGGGACTGTTTATGGATGATCCCAATTATAATCAGTTGCGTGACGATTATGCCATTCCACTAAATGCCATTAAAGACAAAAAGCGGATGCAACATATGAACAACTTCTTTTTCTGGGCTTCCTGGGCTTGTATTACTGAACGTCCCGGCAAGACGATTACCTATACCCACAACTGGCCGCCTGACGAAATCATCGGAAACAAACCTACCGGCGATCTCATTCTCTGGACTGGCTTTAGCGTAGTGATGTTGTTGTTTGCTATTGGTATCCTTATATTCTATCATGCCCGTAAACGAGAGGATGATGGCCTGGAATATCCTGTGGAAGACCCTTTGATGCGTCAGAACATTACTCCTTCGATGAAAGCGGTGGAAAAATATTTCTGGGTAGTAAACCTGCTGATTCTTGTTCAAGTGGTCATGGGAATTATCACGGCTCACTATGGAGTAGAAGGGCAGGCGCTGTATGGCTTTCCACTCTCTGAAATTCTACCGTATTCCATTTCCCGAACCTGGCATGTGCAACTGGCTATCTTCTGGATTGCTACGGCCTGGCTCGCTACCGGTTTATATATTGTGCCCTCTATTGAAGGTCGTGACCCGAAATTTCAGAAATTTGGGGTTAATTTCCTCTTTATCGCCTTGCTGATCATTGTGGCCGGTTCCCTGGCCGGGCAATGGTTTGGTGTAATGCAAAAACTGGGCATGGTGGAAAATTTCTGGTTTGGACACCAGGGTTATGAGTACGTGGATCTTGGCCGTTTCTGGCAGATATTTCTGGTCGTAGGTTTGTTTATCTGGCTTGCGTTGATGACCCGACCACTGCTGCCGGTATTCAAACGCAAATCTGAAGAGAAAAACCTCCTGATACTTTTCCTTATCGCTTCAGCGGCCATTGCCGTATTCTATGCAGCCGGTCTCATGTGGGGCAGGCAAACCAATCTGGCCATTGCCGAATATTGGCGCTGGTGGGTGGTACACCTTTGGGTTGAAGGCTTCTTTGAAGTGTTTGCAACGGTGGTTGCTGCCTTTTTGTTCGTTCGTATGGGTTTGCTTGGAACCAAAACGGCTACCGCAAGTGTGCTTTTTGCTACCATTATTTTTCTTTTCGGAGGAATCTTAGGCACCTTCCACCACCTCTACTTTACCGGAACGCCCATGGCGGTGATGGCACTGGGGGCAACATTCAGTGCGCTCGAAGTGGTGCCATTGGTCATCATTGGCTTCGAAGCCTTTCACAACTACCGCCTGAGTAAGGCTACCCAATGGCTGCGCGATTATAAATGGCCGATCTACTGCCTGCTCTCCGTATCGTTCTGGAACTTTCTGGGGGCCGGAATCTTCGGATTCCTGATTAATCCGCCCATTGCCCTTTACTATATGCAGGGATTGAACACCACTCCGGTACACGGGCATGCCGCACTCTTCGGCGTATATGGAATGTTGGGCATTGGCTTAATGCTGTTCGTATTACGCAGTCTTTACCGCCATCAGGTATGGAACGAAAAACTGCTTGGCTTTTCTTTCTGGGCCATCAATATCGGTTTGTTGCTGATGATATTCCTGAGCGTATTGCCGGTGGGATTTCTGCAAACCCTTGCCAGTGTAAATGTGGGCATGTGGTGGGCACGTTCCTCTGAGTTTATGCAACAACCATTACTTGAAACCTTCCGCTGGATGCGCACTATTGGCGATACTTTGTTCGCTTTGGGAGCCATAGCACTCTGTTGGTTTGTGTTTAAACTTGCCCTGCAGAAAAAAGGGAGGTAGAAGCAGATTTCATGGTAACCCAAATTAATTTAGCCTGGGAAATTCTTGAATTTTCCAGGCTAAATTAATATATCTGCGAAAGTTGGGATAACCGCAATCGGGGCATTTATCGAAACCATGATGCTCCAGTTATTTGATGTTTGGCTTTACGGCACTGTGCTGTTTCTTTTTTTTATAAATAGAGTCGCTGGATTATTTTGTCATTCTACCTGTTTTTATTTTTTGCAATTGGTTTTATAAATAAAAAATAATGAGGACAAAATCACGACCATAAAAAGGATAAAAAAAGGCTGGAATCCGAATTGCTTGATGATCCATCCGCCCAATAATGGGAAAAGGGCCGGTAGTATATTACCGGTACCTACTATACCTGTGTATAAGGTACGGTTTTCGATTCCTGAAACTTCTAACAATACGCCATTCATAGAAATAGAATAGGCTGTAAAAATGATACCCCCAATAAAAAAAATGATAATGAATGAAGGCATTCCAGAAGAAAGAAGAATAAACAACGGAAGAGCGAAAGCCAGGACTGCACTTCCATAAAGCAGATAACGGTATTTATATCTTCCTGCCAGGAAGAATAAGATAAAACCGGTTGCTACGCTACCTGTAATCTTATAAAGCAGGAACAAGCCCGTGTCGGCACTTTGTGTGTTATAAAACTCTTTTGCATATAGAATTACGAATGGGAGCAGGGAAATGCTGATTCCCATAGTATTTATAAAACCCAGGAAGTATTTCAGTTTTTCATTTTGTTTCAGTTCGGTTTTTATAAGATGAAAAAAGTGCTTCGGATTCTTAATTGCCATCCGGGACGGAGTTACTTCTTTAATGTTCCAAAAACCAAGCGATGCAATAAAAAGTGCTCCAAAAGCAATAAAAAACATGTATCCATAGTTGGTAGGATATACCGATATGGTTAAGATTTTGTTAACAAGCAGGGCCGCAAAAAACAATATAATCCCGGTAACAACTTGCTTTATGGAGAAAAAAGATTTACGTGAATCTTGTTTTACTGACTTACCTAAGATGTCGGTATAGCTAACATTGGCAAATGCTCCACCAAAGGAGAAAACGGTGATCAGAATAAAGATTAGCCAGATAACAGTTGATTCATCGATCAGGGATGTGTAGAAAAGCATAATCCCCAGACTGAGTAAGGAAAAAATCCTTGAGTTAATGCCCAGTAGCAAAAACTTTTTCTTGAACTGATAATTACTGATAAACGGGGCATAAATCAATTGTGTAAAACTGGATCCACCCAGCATGATTGCTGTTAAAATTCCAATTTGAACGGCACTGCCACCGGCATCAACCATCATGGATGGAATTATTGTATCCACATCCATAAAAACCTGAGCAAATGCTAAAAAACCTGCATGCCACAGCAGTGAATAAAAATTCCTTTTGGATAGGTTGCGTGTCAATTCCATATCTGATATTCTATCATGCTAGAACCTGTTAAATAGCCGATGAGTTTGTTTGATACCAATACGCATATTTTACCTGCCAGGCCGGTAAAAGCAGTTTTTCTATCTATAAAGGAATTCAATCAGCGGTCGTGTTACAGAAAATTATTCGGGTAAATAATTTCTTATGAATCAAGGAAGTTCAAATTTTGCATAAGGAAAGCGAATTCGAGAAACAAAGTCTGCAGGGGGGGGGGATTGGTCTGTAACGAAAGTGAGTTTTGCTATTTCAGCAGCATAACATGTCCTTTATACTTCACTTTTCCCAGCTCTGAAACATTGCCTTTAACGTTAAAGGTCATATACCAGGCATAAATGTCCTGGGGAGCGATTTCGCCTTTAATTTTACCATCCCACTCCTCACTAAAGGTATTGGTGGTAAATACCTGCTGTCCCCAGCGATTGTGAATGGTAAAGGAATAGTTTTCAATGCCTTCACTTGGACCTAAAGGTTTAAAACTCTGGTTGGCTGATACATTACTTGTTGGCCTGAAGGCAGTAGGCAGCGATATGTCGAGCAGTTTAATGAACAGGGAGTCGCGGTTGGTGCAACAGTTGATGTCGGTGTATTCCACCCAGTATTCTCCCGGATCCGTCACTGAGTACGAGTTTAAGGTGGACCCGTCCTGCCAGGCGTATTCAAACATATCATCGGGGCCCCAGAGTGGAATCGAACTTCCCGGGAAGAGAAACATGGTATCTATACCCTGTGTCTGAAATACCTTTACAGGGAGGTTGTTGATAATCACCTGTGCAGTAGATAAATATTGTTGCCCGTTGAATGATTCTGTAAGCGTTACGGTATATATGCCCGGTGCGCTGAAAACATGCGTTGGACTTAAACCGGTAGCTGTATTTTCTGCTCCTGAGTCAGGATCACCAAAATTCCAGGTGGCCTGATCAATGTTGGAAGTATTCAGCAGGGTGAAATCGGTTTCGTCTCCATCGCATTTGGTATCATAATCGAAAGGCGGAATATCGAAGTAACTTTGAATGAAGTTTGGTAAGCCAAGCAGTCCGGTTTTGCTGCCCAGTGACAGTCCGTTTTCTTTGTAATTACAGGCAATACCAGGGCGGTTGGGGTTTTCAATTACGCCCAGAAAAGCAGCACCTTTCCGGGCAACATAAATTTTACCATCCCTGCCCAGTTGAATCGCAGAAACATCAACTGCCATAGGCGACTGGTTGATTTCTGTAATGGAATTGCCATTATTTAAGTCATACTGATACAAGTGATTGTCCCGACCGGTGTTCAGGTTTGCAACTATAACATACAATTTGGTCCCGTCAGGTGAAAATTCTACGTAGTAAGTACCCTGCGCCGGAGAGGTAGCAGGTGGATTTAGTGTAACCGTATTGCTTACTGCGCCGGTAGTATTATCAAAATCGAAGAGTTGAACAGCTATTTTATTGTCGAATTTACCCATAGAGGCGTAGGCAATTTTATCTCCTTTGGGTGATATTTTCATGGCTCCAATGAGTTCGCCCGAGGCATAATCTGTGTTTAAGATGTTACCGGCATTGCTTGTTTTGGGTTCGGTATTTACACCAGATGCGGTTACTTCATAAGCATAAAATGCATTGTTGCCTGCACCGTGGGTCACCACCCAATACCCATTTTTGGCGGCATTGGCAACTCCTGTCAACATTACAGAAGATTGGTCGAGTAGATGATTTTGGCGTTCCATCACTGCGCCGGCCCCATTATTGGCTGTCATATCTACTCTGGAGTAGTTAAACCCATCTGTACCAAGGGGAGCAGGGAGCAAGAGGTCAGTAGTAAAAATATACAATATCTGTTTTGAGGCAGGATTTTGCACAATGAGGGCTGATTGTGTTGCACCGGCATCACCCGCCAGGTTTGGTCCGAAGTTAATTTCTTCATGATTGCTGTTCCATACCTTCATGCCATCCGAATAGATCAGCAAGTTTCCGTTTTCATCTGAAAATGTCGCAGTACCATTGCCTGAGGTAAGGTTGTTGCCCGGCAGGTTGCTTGCCGCCACGTTTCCATCAGTGAATTTTATGCCGGCATTTTGAAAAAAGTACCAGTTGTCGGTTTGTCGGGGGGTAACGTATGAGCAGCGGTTCTGTGAAAGGCTCAGAAGCGGTGATCCCACAATCACCATGAAAAGGGCTAAAGCCAGGTTCTTTTTCATCCGGGTCATAAAAATTAAATTGTGCCAAATAATATGTTGACCTTGGCCAACAAGTTGCCGAAATTACGGCTTATTTTTGAATTATCAATTTTTTTACAATGATGGTTTCGCGGTTGGTAAGCTTCAGGTAATACACACCTGCCGGTTTGCCCTGCATATTTACCTCATCCTTATAGAGAATGCCAGAGCTCAGATCAATGTTGCGATTCAAAAGTAATTGCGACTGAGGCGTGTAAACTTCGATCTTGCTTTTACCCTTTAATTCACTGATGCTAAGATTAAATATGCCATCCTGCGATGGGTTTGGATAAATAACCATGCGACGGTCAGTTTCCTGTTCTGATAGTCCGTAACTACAGTTTTGGAAGGTGAAAAATGCATCAATAATGGCTTCATTGCTACAACCCGTTTCCGGATTTTCAACCTCAACCGAATAATGCTGCAAATCGAAACTAATACCTGAGGTAAGGATATCGATGGTCTGTGTGGTGGAACCATTGCTCCAATGATAATTTGCGCCCGGGTTTTCGGCATCCAGGGTAATGGTATCATAAACACAAATACCAATTTCGGTAGCACTTATTTTCTGTACCCTTAGGTCATCGGGTATCAGGTTTATTTGCGGAAGCGGATTTACGGCAACGGTAACACTGCCATTGGTGGAGTTAAAACCATCGTTTATATGCACTGTGTAAGTGGTCGTAACTGATGGCGTAACAATGGGCTCAGCTTCTGTGGAAGTAAATCCCGGAGGATCAGATACCCAGGAGTAAGTGTATTCGTTTGAACCTCCGCCGGGTAAAGCTTTAATGCGGGTAGATTCATGAAGACATATAAAGGGTTCATTTGCTATGGGATTGGCCTGAAGTGGCCCTCCCTGAATACTTACCCGGGTAGTGTCACGGGCAATACATCCTTTTATGTCGGTAACTTTCAGGGCAAAATCCTGCGTTGAGTAAATATTATGCGTGGGGGTAGCAGGCATAGTAGGCGCAATTACCAGATCAGTCGGGCTCCAGGCATACGTAAATGGTGCAGTGCCGCTGCTTACCTGCGAAGAAAGCATCGTTGTGGTACCGTGCGGGATGGTTTGACCTGGTCCTGCATTTGGCTGCGGACTTGGATTAACTACAACCTGATACTGAGCGTTTATGGTGTTGAAACCGTCAAATATTGATAGGAAATAGGTGGTAGTTACCACTGGATTTACGGTTACATCTTCGTTGGTAGAGGTAAAGCCCGGAGGATCGGAAGTCCAGCTAAAGTTATAATTTGATGAGCCACCAGACACCTGGGCGTTGAGCAGTGTACTTCCACCAATACAAATGTCCGGTTTGTCCGATTGAATGGTTGCAGCAAGGGGGCCTCCGGTAATGTTCACTTTCATCTCGTCGGTTTTCTGGCAACCGTTTCCAGAATCCGTTACGGTAAGCGTAAAGTCGGTAGTTGCAGCCAACTGAACGGTGGTGGGCGTCAGAATATTGGGATTGTTTACCTTGTCTGCCGGTTGCCATTGATAGGTATGGGTGCCCGATCCTCCAGATGCAGTACCATCAAGGGTAGTGGTGGTTCCATAGGCAATGGTTTTATCGGGGCCTGCATTTGCGACCGGAGTTGGCTGAATGACTAGCGGTGTAATGATAGATGAGCCACCGCAGCCATTGTTTCCGGTAACATTCAGTTGCACATTATAGGTGCCGCCATTCACATAAGTATGCACCGGGTTTTGCTGATTTGAAGTACTGCCATCACCAAAATTCCAGTCCCAGGAAGCTATCCCGCCAACAGGAACGGTAGTTTCATCGGTAAAAATGGTTTGCTGCTGGCTGCAGGTATTTTCGGTGCTGAAGGCTGGAGTAGGACGTTGCTTAACAGTTACGATAGTAGAGCCGAATACGGTGCCGGAACAGGCATTATTCATGATGGAGGTGAGGGTATAGGTGGTAGTCGCCGAAGGATGCACCCAGAAACTATAAGGGGATTGCCAGAAGTTTATTACGTTTGGAAGTCCGATGCCGGAAGTATAGGTAGCCCTGAATGGTCCTACACCGGTAGCAGTAATGGTTAACTTGGTAGAGTCGCCAATACAAATGCTTGTAGTGCCCGAAATGGTTGCTGTGGGCGGGTCATATACGAATACCTCGGTACTGGTAGGATCGCTGGTTTGATTTCCAATGGTAATGGAAAGTGAATAAATACCAGCATTAACATATTGGGCATTGGGTATCTGTGGGTTTTGCTGGGTACTCATAAAATTGGCCGGACCTGTCCATTGGTAGGAGGCTCCCGGTGCATTGGCAGCCGATAGCTGAATGGTTTCTCCTACGCAAACTGGAGAATTAGTGGTGGCGGGAGGAGGCAATATGGTGCAATCTGTGGTGCCATTGCCCCCGGTCTTTTCAAAAGTAATGTTACCGGGTTGATTGGCGTAATTAGTTATCAGAAGGATGTAGTATTGCCCCGTTTGTCCGTTGGTGATGTGGGCATTTTCTACTCCGGCAGATGAATAACTGCAATCATGCAGGTTGCCGGATGGATAAAAGCTGGGATTTGAAGTATTGTTAGGGCAACCATTGCCATAACAGTTTGCTGTAAGTTGAGAGGTACAGGGCGTTACAGGGTTTGCATAAGGTCCCCATAAGGCAAAGTCAATATCAAGAGAACCGCCACTCGTTTTGGTACCCTGCATTCTGATGGTGATGTTGCCCGGGTCAAGAATCTTCATGTGATACCAAATAGGATTAGGTCTTGTATTCAAACATCCATAATTTGGACCGCTCTGTGCCTGCCCAGTGTTTACACCTGCCGGGAAAGAGTAAATGGTACCGGTACAAAATGGCATAGACTTATGACAGGAATCGTTTTCGGTGGTACGGCTTCCGGAAAGGGCATAATCCATTATCCATTCTCCATGGGTGGAAGTTATCCCGTTCATCATATCCGTTTGTTCATATTTATCAGAACGCACTTCAATGGCTGATGCCTCCTGGATTAAATCTTTGATTTCAGCCCGGCAGCTTTCAACCTTATCCACCGCAGGATAGATGTGCATAACGCCGCCATCGGGTGTGTCAACCCTGGTTTCTTCAAAGTTATAAATCCCATCCATTACCAGTAATCTTACAAAGTAAGTATGCTCCATAAGGTCCAGGCGAATAAACGGATCGTCAGCCCCTTGTTTTACTATTTCCTGGGAGAATGCTTCTCTATGAAGGCCGAAAAGCATTACCAGTATCAGTAAGCCATAGCTCAGGGCATTTCTCAGTGTGATAGTTGTTTTCATGGTTTAATCCTCTTCAATATTTTTTAAAAAATGATTCTGGTAAAAGTTGGAAAAATCAGTTTAAATTGTTAATTATCAAGATGTTTCCGCGTTTTTACTGCAATGCAGCATGATCCCATGCCCATCAGGTTGCTTGATTAAATTCAAAAGAAAATGATTATCCCCGAAATGCATTGCTATGCAGTTCCAAAAATATAGATTTATTGAATATAACTGACATTTACAACGAAATTAAAAAGTTTTTTTTGAAAATTAAGGTAATTCAGACTTCTTATCAGGGACTGGTGGAAACCAGCAACAGTCTAATCAACAGACCGTGAATACTGTTGTGTTTTATATACTTCACCCTTGCTTAACAAGGGATTGCAACCCCTTGTTTGGTATAAGGTGCCGCAGTAATATATATGCATGGAATTTGAGTCTTTGTTCTTAAAAACCGTGCATCTATGAAAACTGTTCAAGCCAGAATAGATTAATAGTTAACGATATGTTGGTTTTACAGCAGACCCTAAATAAATTACATCAGGATAAGCTATTTTTTTTGCTAGCTTTCTATA
>JAVEQP010000007.1:22757-60459 GCA_034007585.1 Lentimicrobium sp.
TAAAAACCGTGCATCTATGAAAACTGTTCAAGCCAGAATAGATTAATAGTTAACGATATGTTGGTTTTACAGCAGACCCTAAATAAATTACATCAGGATAAGCTATTTTTTTTGCTAGCTTTCTATATTTTTGTAAAAATGACAAAACCGGGGAAGATTTTCTAAAATCCAGAATTTATTCTCCCGAGAGCGAAAATATCATTCCCCAATTACCAGTTTTTTGACGTTTACCGATAGTCCGGTACAGATTCTTACCAGATAAATACCTTTTGGCAAATGGCTTATGTTCACGGTTAGATCGTGTTCACCGGAGCCGGGCAGCATGAATTTGTCCATCAGCCTGCCAAAAACATCAAACAGTTGAATTTCACCGCCCCCGGCCTCGGGGTGCTGTAATCGGATGGTTAGCCAGGAACCGGCAGGGTTTGGAAACAACTGAATGCTGTTGTCCACATCGCTTTCCTCTATCCCATAGGAACAACTGGTAAAAGTGAAAAACACGTTAAATTCTTCGGTAACCGAACATCGGGTGGTTTTGTTGGTGGCGCTTACCCACATGGGACGATAGTCAAACGATATGCCTGAAGTCCACAGGTATAGGGTATCATGCAGGGAGCCATCGCTCCAGACCAAATCGGTATTGGGCATATTTAAAATTAGGCTCAGGGTATCATAAACGCAGACAAAAAGGTCTTTCCCTGTTTGTTGAATACCGGGTGCGGAAATAATTATCACTGGCAAGGAGTGAACGGTCACCTTTACCTGACGCTCTATCGTATTGAATCCATCGCTCATTACCAGGGTATAAATGGTGGTGCTTGCGGGTGAGACCTCAACGGTAGGCTGTTCGGAAAGTTGTATGCCATTTATCAGCCATTGATAAGAATAACCCGCGGTATTTCCACCAGAAGGCAATGCGAACAAGGTGGTGGCAGAGCCGACACAAATTGTATCGGGCGAAGCCAGGGGCGAGGCGCTCAGACTGCCGCCCTCTACAAAAATGGTGGTCTGATCACTCAGGCTAACGCATCCATTTTCATCGGTAACCCAAAGTGAAAAGAGGTTGGTGGTTTTCAGCGGAAGCGTATAAGGATTGTTAATATTGGCATTGACAAGCGAATCGGCCGGCTGCCACTGATAGGTATAATTTCCGGCAGGAGAGGCACTTCCATGAAGCTGCACCGGGGCTGCCATAGTTGTATACTGATCACTGCCTGCATCGGCCAGGGGCAGCGTCAATACCAGAACTGTAGTTTGGGTAGAAAAAGTGCTGAAACCATCAGAAACGATCACTTCGTAGGTAGTAGTGGTATTGGGGAAAACAACCGGGTTGGTCAGAAAACTGAATAATGACCCATTTTCATACCAGCTATAGTTATACGCAGTTGCGTCTCCACCATAAGCCTGAACGGATAAGGTGGTGCTCTCACCGGAACAGATGGTTGAAGGTGAGGAGCTGGCTGTTGCTGTCAGCGGGCTGCCGGCAACTTGTATCAGTACTTCATCGCTTGACAAGCAGCCTGTATTGGTCTCCGTAGCAGTAAAAGTAAAAAGAGTAGTATTTTGCATTGCATGGGTAAAGGGTTGCAATTCGTTTGGGTTTACCAGCATAGACTCTGGCTCCCAGTGATAAGTCATGGCGGTTGCAGGAGGCTGAACAATGCCTTTTAATCTTACCGTTGCCCCGAAAGTTACCGTTGAATCGTTGCCTGCACTTAGTTGTGGCAGGGCTGAGATGGTGATTTGAAGAGGTGGTGAGGTTGGGCCAGCTCCGCAATTGTTGACCCCGGCAACACTCAGCATGGCGGTACCTGTAAAAATGGGATTCCAGTTTATGTTAATGGAATTTCCCTGTCCTGAAATGCTTCCCGACAAGGCCGGCAAAAGGGTCCACTGGTAATTTTCTGTGCTGGGAAGGGGAAGGGTAGTATAGGTGCCGGTGTTGTTGCCGGCGCAATAGAATACCATCCCGGTGGGCTGGTTTGCCTGTAAAGGCAATGGGCTGATGGTTATGGTAAGTGACTCAGACCAGGCAGATTCGCCACATTCATTCACGCCACGTACGGCCAATTGAGCTTGACCGGTGAAGCCTGCTGCCCAGTTAATGCTGATTTCCTGTCCTTGTCCCTGAATAGATCCCGCATTGGCAGGCGATAAAATCCATTGATAATGGGTGGCAAATGCTGAGCCCGAAGTTTCATAATCGGTAGAAATGGTACCCTGACATACCTGGGCAGGCCCCGCGGGTGTACTCGTTTCTTTGGGAAGTGGATTTATCTGAACTTGTTTGGGAGGCGAAGCCTGTCCACCGCCACATGCGTTTTGAGCTCTTACCTGCACGAAAGCGTTGCCGGCAAAATTGTCATTCCAATTTACTGTGGCCGACGTTCCCGAACCGGTGATGACTCCGGCAGCAGGAGGTGCCATGCCCCATAGGTAGGCGGTTGCGTTTGATGCAGGACTGATGGTAAAAATGGAGTTGGCCGGGTTTTCACAGAGATTGGTAGGCCCTTGTATGTTCCCCGCCGCACCGGGTAAAGTGTAAATTTGTACCGTAGTGGTATGCGTTACCTGGGGGCAGCCTCCAGATGCCGGGATGGTATTGGTTATTTGGTAGCTCCCGGGTGTTGAAGTCGCTAGATTTATTTCGCCGGTAAATACACTCACAAAATTCAATCCGGGAGGTGTCGACGAAAAAGTGCCTCCGGATGAGCCTGGAACGAAGACAGGTAGCGGGTTGGAGGCGGAAACACAATAACCGGGCTGGGGGTAACCAAATTGTGCCGAGGGTGAAAGTGTTACTGAAAGGCTTATGGTTGCTGTATCAGGGCATAATCCGGTGGTGATGTGTGTTACATAATAGGTGCCCGGAGCACTGGATCCTAAATTAATGTTACCGGTATTTGCATTGATGGATAAACCAGGAGGAGTTGAGGTATAAGATCCACCCGGGAATGAGGTGGTGGGGGCACCTGAAAAGCCATTCTGACAAAGCGTGGATGACCCATAGCTAAAACCCGCATTGTTTTGAGGAATCACTGTGATGGTAACATTGTCCGTATAGGCCTGCCCGCCACATAAGTTAACCACTGCCGTGTAAGTGGTAGTTACTGAAGGCGTGACAATAAGTTCTGGACCATAACTCACTATGGTTCCATTGGGGTAACCCCCGGTGTACCATTTAATACCACTGGGTACAAAACGGGTACTTTCATTGGTTACCGTCCATTGGGTTGAATTGCGACCGGTGGCTGTAAAAGCTATGCTACCATTGCTGTTGTGCACACCCTGGGTGCCCGTACCTCCTGCCCATGACGTACAGTTGGGCTTATTTGTGATGTGATTTTCAATGATGCTGCTTTGCTCGTTCAACACAATCTGGAAGGTGCCACGGGTGGTAGTGCAGCTATACATGGGGCATTGGTTCCAGTAAACCACCAGCTTGCGGTTGGGTGCGCTGCCAATCGTTTTATAAAAAACATAGGGCGGGCCATAACTTGAACTTATACCCGGATGCCAGTCCTGCCAGGGTGCCATAATGCAGTTTTTGGGCACCGATGAACTGGTGCTGGGAATAGGGGCGGAGGTGTATGTAGTCCAGGATGAACTGTAGGTAAATCCCACCCAGCCGTTCGAGCCAATATAAAACTGGGAATAGTATTGATTGAAGAAGCAAAATTGAAACCCAAGCTGAAAAGGTCCGGCAATCTGGTCGTCCTGGTTGCCTCCGAAAGTCACCGGAGTGCCGCCTGAATAGGTTTCCGGCTGATAAGGAAACAATTCAAAACTATAGCTGTCCGTGCCGTATCCACCGGTGGCTTCCGCAAACAAACTGACTGTTTCACCCAAACATATGGTTTGATCCGGGCCTGCATTTATTTGTCCGAAAACAGGGCTTAATGCCATGATACATGGCAAAACCAGAGAAAATCTCTTTTTCATGCACTCATCCAATAAGTTAAAAACACTAAAAAAATCAACTTTCGGGATCAAAATCCTCAATAGAATATAGGCTTTCGCCTATTTTTAAGTGTGTTATTCCTAAGAAAATCAACGTTTTTTTTACGTAAGAAGGTAGGGTAGGATGAGTGAAGAGAATAACACAACGAAAAGTGGAGTCAGGTAATTTGTCAATGGTAAAGGTAAGCGTTTCAGCTAAGGTATTTGCCTTTTGTGATATTTCGGCGACTGCATCAGATGAAGCAGTGAGTTGAAAAATAGTAATGTATTTTTCTTCAGAAGTATTCAGAAACTCCTCCTGTGAATCAAAGTTGGCCGTAAGCTGAGCAAACACAGGAAAGCCACCTGAGAGGAGAAAGATTAAAACTATAATTTTTATCTCCGAAGAAAAGCTTTTCTGGTATTTATGGGAAATCCTTCCCTGTTGTTCTTCGGACATTGCGCTGCTATTTAGTTGATAATCAATTTTTTAACTAATATTCCTTTGGAAGCGGTAATTTTCACCAAATAGGTTCCGGTCTGATAGGGTCTCAGATCAAAAGTAGTATTTAATACCCCGGTGATGTTTTTGTTGATTGTATGCTGAAACAGTGTTCTTCCAATTAAATCAGTAAAGGCAACCAGGTATTTGTCAGCGGGGCCATCCAACGAAACCGTCACGGATTGATGGGCAGGGTTTGGAAATATTTTCATCAAATCCTGTGGCAATAACTCTTCCAATCCGTAACTGCAGGCTGTAAACGTGAACATAATCGAAACAGTATCCCGGTTAAAGCAGCCAGTGTTGGCGTCGGTAACCTTTACGGAGTACTCCTGAAAGTCGAAACTGATTCCCGAGGTAAGCGCCATATGATATTGTTCGCTTGCACCATCATGCCATAAGAAATCTGCCCCGGCATTGCCGGCATCCAGCATTAAAGTATCATAGACACATAGTTGTATTATGCCATTCTCAAGTATATAATCTGGTTGAATCAGGTTTACAACAGGCAGGGGATAAACCTGAACAGTAACTTCGCGTTCCACTTGATTATAGGTGTCGTCAAGTATAATGGTATAGGTAGTTGTAGTCTCTGGACTAACCGTTATTTCTGAAGCCGTCGAGATTTCTTCCTCTCCCAGTTTCCACAGATAATTGTAAGTGGAGTTGTTTCCGCCGCTGGGAAGGGCAGACAATCGTGAGGAGTCACCCAGGCAAATGGCGCCGGGCGAAGCAACCGGTGATAAGGCCAGTGGGCCTCCGCTTACTGAAATGGTTACCTGATCGGTAAGGCTTATACAGCCATTACCATCGGTGACGATGAGACTAAAAAGCGTTGATCCCTGTAATTTTCGTGTATTTGGATTTTGAACGTTGGGATTCCAGAGTGAGTCGGCGGGTTGCCACTGATAAGTGTAAGGAGGCATGCCTATGGTTGCACTTCCGTGTAGTGTTGTAAAGGTGCCATAACTGATGGTGGTATCCTGGCCTGCATTGGCCAATGGAAGCGGCATAACGGTAACCATTACCTGTGAAGTGGCAGGATTAAAGCCATCATTAACTTCCACTACGTATGTTGAGGTTTCAGTAGGCGAGACCACCGGATTTTTTAAGGTGGAAGTCCAGCCATTGGGACCACTCCATAAATAAGTATACGGTTGCTGTGTGTTCCCGCCGTAGGCATTTACATCGAGGGTAGTGGAAGAACCAAAACAAATTTCACCGGGTGATGCCTGAGCAGAAGCCGCCAGTTGGTCTCCCACAAACAGGGTTGCTGCCGCAGAGGATATGGGTGGAGTGCAATCTCCACTTACTATACACCGGAATTGATACATGCCCAGCTCAAAGGTGGCCGGAGAAACACTAAGGGTCGGAGTGAGGGTTCCGGAATAGGGAGGCGTTTCATTAAGAGGCTGCCAGAAAGTACTTGCATTTGGGCGAAATTGCCAGCGATAACTGGTGTCACCTATGGCTTCAACAGTGAAAGTGGCTTCTTCACCTACGGGAACTGAAGCATCTTCAGGCTGGGAAATAATTGTGGGTAAAGGATCAAGTGCAACAGTGAAAAATTTACTGTGTGGAACGGAGTTGTTCGCACATAAGTCAGTCACGCTGCCTACAAGTTTCAATTCATATTGTCCGTCCAGATACATGGGGGGATAAAAGCCAATGGTGAAAAATTTTTCCTGTTCTCCACCTGCCTCGCATCCTGCGCCGTTTACTGTGGAAACGGTATGCTCCGTCCCATCAGGACCTGTTAACTTAAAGTCTGCTGGAGAGATAGAAAGGCATCTTATGTTTTCGGAGAACACAAAACTCAATTCTGTAGCTCCCGCGCATCCAATTTGAGTGTCTACCGAAGTTATGGTGGGCGATACATCGTCAAAGATGTCTGCAGTTGAAGCACTGAAGTCGAGCAGATAGCCACTTTGCGTCTGCGTCCAGTTGCTTACACACAAAACATAAGTATCACCGGCATTTACGGGCAGGTCCGAATTCCATTTGGCGGTATTGCCACCATTATTGCAATTTCTGGTCCCTCCATTGGCCGAGCTGATACCGGTTGCACCCTGAAATCCCGGCCCACCGGCCGCATTACAACTCGACTGCATCAATGCAGCGCTGTTGTATATCTGGCTGCATTCCATGGTGGTAATATTATATACTGCCCAGTCATAGTCATCGGAAGAGGAAACCGGGGTAATTACAAAGCTGAGCATGCCGCTTTCTTTAACAGAAATTACATACCAAACCGAATTTTTTTCTCCATCCATGCAGCTTTTTGGGCAGGTTTGATTGGGATTGATTTCATTGGGATAATTTCCTGTTCCTTGATAAGACAGGGGTTGATTGTATGTATCCTGACAAACCGGAATGGCGCCAAGGCAATCCTGTTGTGTTGGCACCTGGGCTGAAACAGCCTGGATAAACAGCATAAATATAAAGGTGGTTAACGTAATCTGTATAGAAGGCCGAAGAAGGGTAGTAATGGTCATAGCGAACAAGGTTTGGAGCAATTACAACTCATGGAAACAGTAAAGTTTTCGAAATTGGTTGCAAAGGATCGTCTAGTTAAGGATAGAGCAAATATAAATATTTATTTAATATGACCTTAGAAAATTAAAAATGAAAAGGTATTTGTTGATTTGTTTCCCGAATCGCTGCGCTCTCGTCCCGATCCCGTACGTACGGGATCGGGATCGCTATGCTTAATTTGGGCTTTGGTTCTTTAGAGGTTAGAAGTTAGAGGTTAGAAGTTAGAAGTTAGAAGTTAGAGGTTAGAAGCCTGATTACCCGCCATTCCTTTGCCTCCCTTTGGTTTATCTCTCCGTCTCCTTTTCTCCCCGTCTCTTTTTAGAAGTGAGAGGTTAGAAGTTAGAGGTTAGAAGTTAGAAGTTAGAAGTTAGAAGTTAGAGGTTAGAGGTTAGAAGCCAGATTACCCGCCATTCCTTTGCTTCCCTTTGGTTTATCTCCCCGTCTCCTTTTCTCCCCGTCCCCCCGTCTCCTTTTCTCCCCGTCCCTTTTTTAGAAGTTAGAGGTTAGAAGTTAGAAGTTAGAGGTTAGAAGCCTGATTACCCGCCATTCCTTTGCCTCCCTTTGGTTTTTCTCCCCGTCTCCTTTTCTCCCCGTCCCTTTTTTAGAAGTTAGAGGTTAGAGGTTAGAAGTTAGAGGTTAGAGGTTAGAAGCCTGATTACCCGCCATTCCTTTGCCTCCCTTTGGTTTATCTCCCCGTCTCCCCGTCTCTTTTTTAGAAGTTAGAGGTTAGAAGTTAGAGGTTAGAAGTTAGAAGTTAGAGGTTAGAGGTTAGAAGCCTGATTACCCGCCATTCCTTTGCCTCCCTTTGGTTTATCTCCCCGTTTCCTTGTCTCCCCGTCCCCTTGTCTCCAAGTCTCCCCGTCCCCTTTTCTCCCCGTCCCCTTGTTTCCAAGTCTCCTCGTCCCCTTGTCTCCCCGTCTCCTTGTCCCCAAGTCTCCCCGTCTCTTCAAATAGAAGCAGGACTTTTGATCGAAGGCGTTGCTCTCCCTTCCTTCTTCATTTTCAGCAAATTCTACACTTCCATAATTCCATTTCTAATGGCAAACATCACCAGACCGGCCGTATTTTTTGAATTGGTCTTAAGTAATAAATTTTCACGGTGCTTGTCAACAGTTCGCTTGCTGATGCAGAGCTGTTCCGATATCTCAATATTAGAAAGGCCCTGGCAAATGCTGTACAACACTTCCTCTTCCCTTTCGGAAAGGGGATTGCCAGGCTGTTGCCGGGGTTTGCGCGTGATGTTGTGCAGAATGCCTGACATGATTTCAGGCGAAAAATAGTTGTGTCCTGAAAGCACTGCCTGCATGCATTGTTCTACTTCCTGAATGCCGGAGTTTTTGAGAATAAATCCTGCGGCACCTGCGCTAATCATTTTGGTGTAATAGTTTTCATCTGAAAACATTGACAGCGCGATGATCTTTAAACTCGGAATACGGGCAATGGCTTTAGTGGTAGCCTCAATGCCTCCGGTACCGGGCATACTTATGTCCATAAAAACAAGGTCGGGTTGATACTGACCCACATTCATCAAAAATTCACTGCCATCGGAAGCCTCATAAATGTCTCCGATATAATCGAGTCCGTTTAGCAACAATTTTAGCCCTTCGCGGAAGAGTTTATGATCATCAACAAGATAGATAGATACCGGCTTTATCATTTCTTAAGTTAATTTTTATCGGTTTCTGGCAATAGGGGAATAGTGATATTAACGCTTAATCCTTCATTCTCTTCACTGTACAATTCTATGCTACCCTTGAGTGACCTGACGCGTGACTGCATGTTTGCGAATCCCAGTCCGGTGTTGTCCGACGCTAACTGTTGCATATTAAAGCCTCGCCCATCGTCCAGATATTCGAGTTGCAGGCAGTCTGACAGACCGGTTAAGGTAATGTACACATTTTTGGCCCGGGCATGTGAAAGCGAATTTGCAATGAGTTCACATATAACGCGGTAAGCAACCACTTCAACATTATAGTTAAATCGTTTATTGCCTATATTGGTGTTAAAATGAAGGATGGGGAGTTCGTTTACCGCCAGTTTTGCCAGAAATGACTTTACGGCTTTCTGCAGACCAAAACTATTCAGTATATCGGGGCTTAGTTTGTTGGATATTTCTTTTAGAGTAGCCACCGATTCATCAATTAGGTTTTCGGCATTTAACAATATGGCCGCTGCATTGGCATCACTGCGCCTGCCGGCTGATATGGCCATTTTAACCGAAGCAAGCAGTGGCCCCAGTCCATCATGCAATTCCTTGGAAAAATGAAGTCTTTCCTTTTCTTCAGTGCGCACAATGGCCGAAAGTATCCGCGATTCACTTTGCCTGCGCAGCTCTTCCATACGCTCCTGGATATTAAAAATACGCTTTATAAAAATCAGACTTGCCAACATCAGCAGCGAAATCAATACCCCGGTCCAGGTACTCAGTAAACCAGTAATCAGTCTGCTCTCTGAATCGTTCAACTGAAAAAATTCCATCACCCGACGGATGGCCATCAAAAGAAACCCAATGGAAATCAGCCACCAGGCAATGTTGGTTTTGGTACGTCGGGTAAGTGATAAGGCCAAAATGGCTGCCACAAATTGTAGCACAATCGAAATCAGTAGCGCAATTTTTATGGGCATGGGCTCTAAGTATCGAAATGAACTTTCAAATATACATCAGATTTAGATGTAAGGAGATGGAAATAAAACATTCTTTTCACAAATGGTTTTTATTCGTTTGGTTAAAGGGTTATACACATTGAAAGACCCGACAGCTTGTCCTTTCGCCTCTTAAGCCCATCGTGGTGACATGGACCAATATTCGAAGGAAAACATGTCGGGTCATGCAAATTATCACTTCAGGTCATTTAGCTGACCTAAAGTGTTTTAATAAAACTTTATCCCTGTTTGGGCATGGCGCGCGGACCGATCATATTTTTCGGGTCCAGAACTTCATCAAGCTGTTCACGGGTAAGCAGGTTTTGTTCCAGGACCAGGTCATACACCCGGCGATTGCCTTCCAGGGCATCTTTAGCCAGCTTGTTTGCTGCTTCGTAGCCGATTACGGGATTAAGGGCTGTTACCAGGCCAATGCTGTTGTAAACCATATCGCGACAATGCTCTTCATTGGCAGTAATACCCTTAATACAACGATGATTCAGGGTTTTCATGCCATTTTTCAACATTTCGATGGATTCAAACAAACTATGTACGATGATGGGTTCCATCACATTCAGCTCCAGTTGTCCTGCTTCAGCAGCAAGAGTAACGGTAAGGTCATTGCCGATAACTTTGAAGGCGATCTGGTTTACTACTTCGGGGATAACAGGATTCACCTTTCCAGGCATGATGGTACTGCCCGGTTGCATGGCAGGTAGGTTAATCTCATTCAGGCCGGCCCTGGGTCCGGAAGAGAGTAAACGCAGGTCATTTGAAATCTTGGAGAGTTTCACTGCCAGACGCTTTACCGCGGACGAATACATGATAAAGGCGCCGGTGTCCTGGGTAGCTTCCACCAGATTGGTAGCCATAACCATAGGCATGCCGGTTATCTCGCGCAGGTATTTTATTACTATTCCACTGTAACGCGGGTCTGCATTTATACCGGTACCAATAGCTGTCCCTCCCATGTTTACTTCCAGAAATAGCTGGGCATTCTGTTTCAGACGTGCAATTTCTTCTTCAAGCAATACGCTGTAAGCTTCAAACTCCTGTCCCAGGGTCATGGGAACGGCATCCTGCAACTGGGTACGTCCCATTTTAATTACATGTGCAAATTCCTGAGCTTTGGCTTTGAATGAATCGATAAGTTCACGAAGCACATCTATCAGTTTGCCGTTGCTGATGATTAAGGCAATCTTAATGGCGGTAGGATAAGCGTCGTTGGTTGACTGTGAAAGGTTTATATGGTTGTTAGGATGACAATACTTGTATTCTCCGCGATCATGCCCCAGAATTTCAAGGGCGCGATTGGCAATTACTTCATTGGCATTCATATTTGTTGAAGTGCCTGCTCCGCCCTGTATCATGTCAACCACGAAGTGGAAGGCATATTTGCCATTGATTATCTCCTGACAAGCTTCCACAATGGCGTTGGTAATCTCATTACCCAGAAGGCCAAGTTCGTTGTTTGCCTGAGCTGCTGCAAGTTTAACCATGGCCAGGGATTCGCCTATCACCGGATGAAAGTTTAACTGCACTCCGCTAATGCTGAAGTTTTCGAGGGCACGCAAGGTCTGAATGCCGTAGTAATATTCATAGGGGACCTCACGATAGCCCAACAGGTCGTGCTCAGTGCGGGTGCGGCTCGATTCATACTGAGCTGCTGAACCAATCATCCGTGCATTTGCCTGACGCATCCTTCGGGAAATTACCCGGGCTACGTTGGAGAAAATTTTCAGTGCAACCGGACCATTATCTTCAAAAAACTGTCTCCATAGGATAAACCCGTAAGTATCTGCCTTAACCCGTGCACTAGTGCTGTGCTGTGAGCCTGCAGAAAGTGATCCTTCACCCAGAAAGTCAGCATGGGTAAAATAGCTGAGCTTGGTTTCAGCACCCAGATTGTTGAGCTTGAAAAGCTCTACTTCGCCTTCATATATAATGAATATGGCTTCGCGAGGACTGTTTTCGGTAAACAAGTATTCGCCTGTTTTGAAAGTTGCTTCTTCAAGAGAAGTGGTTACTTCTTGCAGTTCACTTTCATCAAGCCCCTTAAAAAGCTCGATGTTGGAAATGAAATCATGAATCTTTTGGGATTCCATAATGTTGTTTTTTTTATGTTTGTAATAAAGCGTTTAAAATTTCAATAGGTGAGTTCTTATTTAATTGTCCGGAGGCGGATCCAAAGTTGGTGGATCTTGCCTTTGGCAATAGCGCCACAAGGCATCTCTGGCTGGTTTAAATCCGAGGCTGAGTGCCTTCTGCCAATCTTCGCAGGCTTGCTCTACGGCACCGGTTTGATAGGTTGCCAGTCCCCGGTTATACCAGGCTTCGGCATAGTCGGGCTTTGTCTTTATGGCATTGTCAAAATCTTTTATGGCACTGACCGGGTTCCCGGTTTTTCCTTTTAATATTCCGCGGTTATTTAATGCCAGTGGATAATTAGCATTCCGGCTAAGCGCCAGATTGTAAAATTTAAGTGCTTCATCCACATTATCGGCGGCATCATAATAATTGGCGAGATAGAAATATCCGTGTGCCAGATCCACATCCGATCGCTTCTTTTCAATCACGTCTGTTAGCAGCAGCGGCGTGTCTCTCCATATCCTGATGCGGCTGGCAGTGGCCGCACTCAGGGTGAAAAGGACCAGTCCCGATGCGGCAATCAGATAGCGCAAAGTGGACTTATCCAATTTCTTTCTGGAGTTCCATGCCCGGGTGAGCCATCGCGCAACGATCATGCCCAGTCCAATATACGGCAAATAAGTGTACCGGTCGGCGGTAATAAAAATACGCGACCAGTATAGGGGCAGTACCATAGAAATTGTGATGAGGAAAAAGAGCCCTGCAAAAGCAAATTCGTGTCGGTTTTGCCCTGAAATCCATATGCCGGCAGTAGTTAAAACAGGCACAATGGCTGTTAAATATACGTATGCCGGCAAAAACCCATTAACCAATTCAGGAAAAGCATAAATGGCGGATAAATTCAGCGGGATAATAAATTTTATCAGATAAAATCCAAGCGCGTAAAGGATTAGGAAAAAACGCTGTAATATTGAGTATTCCGTTTGAAGCTCAGAAATATGTCCAAAGGAACCGGCTGCCTTAATGGCAATAATCCCGAATAGTATGGAGAGTGCCAGGAAAGGCAGCTTTTCAAGAATAACCTTTTTGCTAAAAGGACGCTTTTGAAAGAAATCCATCAGGAAAAGCACCACAGGAAAGGTTGCTGCCATAGATTTTGAGAACAAAGCGAGCAATCCAAACAGCAGGGCAAGCAAATAATGCTTCATTTGCATTCCCTTCAGGTATTTATCCCAGGCCAGCAATCCCAATAAATAAAACAGGGAGAACAATCCTGAACTTCGCGTTGAAATCCAGGCTACGGCTTCCACATGCATGGGATGTAATGCAAAAAAGATGGCCGTTATAATTCCGGGTATCCACCCTTTCATCCACCGTTCTGTTAGCCTGAAAACCAGCCAGGTGTTCACTAAATGAAGAAGTATATTCACCAGAATGAATGGCCAGGCGATGTTGCCTGAAATTTTATGGTTGAGGGCAAAACTCAGAACTGCCAGGGGTTGATACATTCCCAACTGAAAGCTGCTGAAAATTTCGGGCATATCAATGGGTCCTTCACCGTTTATCAGTGGACTTGAAAGGTATTCCCCGTCATCCCACCCAATAAGGAAGTGATTGCGCAGTGCGCCTGAATAAAGTATAAAGGTGACTAATAAAAGCAGGCATAACACAAAATTGCGATAGGAAATAGTATATTTCCCCGCAAACCGGAACTGATCCGATGGCTGCACAACAGCCTGATGTTGATGGATGGATGCAGATGCTTTCATTACCCTGCTTCAAAAATAAGCGTTTAAATCACCGCAAAGGTAGCTGTTAAAACCACATACCAAAATAGCCCATGCTTATTTTAACGCTTTGAAGAAATTTAACTATTCAACCATGCTCACTGTTGATAAATTGCAGGCAATGGCTGTAAAATATAACTGTAATCTCGATGATTTTAGGTACTTTTGCTGGGCAATTTCCCAGGCGGAATACTGGACAAATACTCCGATAATAATGTTACAATAATAATCAGATAGGTATATGAAAAAAAACAGTTTAATATTGGCAGGGATATTTATGGTATTCCTGATGGTTTCCTGCGGAAGCGGTAAAGGTGATAAACTTACTGAACGTATTCAATACGATGTGACCATCAAATCACCGGAAAAGGATCTTGAATGGTGGGTTCAAAATCTCGAAGGCCCAAAACGTGAGAAACTGGTGCAGGCTATCATCGAATCCGCGCGTTCAGGTAAAGTGAAGGTATATGATGTTATGTCGAATAAGGTATTGGACGAGCAGCAAATAAAAGATCAGGGCACCCGCACCGAGTTGCTTACCCTGCAGCGTCCACAAGAGCCTTATGAGGAATACGATACCGTAATAAAGCGAGAGTTGCAGCTTTCGGATATTACCCGCATCCGTTTTCTTGAGCAATGGTATCTGAATGAAAGTAGTGGGAAAATCACCAAAGAGATACTCGCCATCTGTCCTTTGGTAGAAAGTTATACCGAAGAGGGCACTTACAGAGGCCATCAGCCCTTATTCTGGCTTTCCTATAACAAGAAATTTCCGCTGGAGACAAAGTAAGTCTGCGTTTGCCCGAACACGTTTTTATTTACTTTTGTAGGCTTTACACTAAGGCATGGAATACCTTTATTATACATTATCCAATGGCATACGGCTGGTTCACCGCAGGGTTGACAGCATGGTGGCTCATCTTGCCCTGATGATAAATGCCGGCACGCGCGATGAACAGCCCGGCGAAGATGGGATAGCCCATTTTATTGAGCATGTGATATTTAAAGGTACTTCCACACGCAAGGTGCATCAGGTGCTTGGGCGATTGGAAAACATTGGCGCTGACCTGAATGCCTATACAACAAAAGAGGAAACCTGTATTCACGCTTCTTTCCTTAGTGAACATTATGCCAGGGCTCTTGAACTTTTTAATGATATTATTTTCAATTCCACTTTTCCCGAAAAGGAACTTGAAAAAGAGAAAAGGGTGGTTCTGGATGAAATTAATGCCTATAAGGATAGCCCTTCAGAACTGATTTTTGAAGATTTTGAATCCCGGTTGTTTGCCGGTCATGCATTGGAGAAGCCTGTCCTGGGCAAAGCTGCTTCAGTGCGTCGTATTACCAGGCACAAAGTGATTGAGTTTATACAGCGCCATTATCAAACGGATCAAATGGTGATCAGTTCTGTCGGAAACGTTTCATTTGCTCAGCTTGTTAGACAAGTAGAGCGCATTTTTGGCCTTATTCCGCCCAATACGGGTGTAACCTTTCGGGAGGCATTTACCGAAACCGGAAAATTTGAATTCATACTAAAAAAGCGCGTGTTTCAGGCACATTGTATCATTGGTAGTGTTGTCTGTGGTTATAAAGATGAAAATCGTACTGTCATGTCGCTGCTTTCCAATATACTTGGAGGGCCTGCCATGAATTCCAGACTGAGCATGCTGTTGCGCGAACGCAACGGCTTGTCATATAACATCGAATCAGCTTATGCACCTTATCAGGAAACCGGATCGTTTATGATTTATCTGGGAACCGATAATGAAACACTCGACAAATCGATTGATCTGGTTATCAAAGAGATGAAAAAATTTGTGGACAAACCGCTCGGCTCTATGCAGCATCATATTGCCCGTCAGCAGTTTATCGGGCAACTGGCCATTGCTTTTGATTCGAACCTGAATGATGTACTGAGTATGGCTAAGAATATACTGACTTTTGACCGGGTAGATACACACAAGGAGCTAATTTCAAAGATCGAAACCATTACGGCCGCTCAACTTCAGGAGGTTGCCGCACAGGTGTTTGCTCAGGATAAAATGAGTAGGTTGATTTACAAACGATAAAGCAAACTATGAATCCACTTCAGGAAAAACAGCAATATAAAACCACCGATGTGCGGTATGAGCAGTATGCTCTGGAGCATACTACTCCGGAGGATGCATTGCTCACCTCATTGGTGCGTGAAACAAATCTTGCCTTTAATACCCCGTCCATGTTGTCGGGTAACCTTCAGGGACAGTTCTTGAAAATGTTGTGCCACATGTTTCAGCCTGAAAAGGTGATAGAAGTTGGCACTTTTACCGGTTATTCGGCCATAGTGATGGCTCAGGCACTTAAACCCGGGGCAATGTTGCATACCATCGATAACAATCCGGAGGTGGAAGCTTTGACAGCGAGGTATATCAGCGAGGCCGGACTTTCCTATTGTATCATACAACATCAGGGGGCAGCAGCCGACATAATTCCCACGCTCGAAGGCCCGTTTGATCTGGCTTTTATAGATGCCGATAAGGAAAACTACCTATTATATTATGAGCTGATACTCGGAAAACTCAGGCCAGGAGGTTTTATCATTGCCGATAATGTGTTGTGGTATGGCAAGGTGTTTGAACCCGAATTGTCCAATGACAAAGAAACCCGGGGCATAACAGCCTTTAATAACTTCGTTAAAAATGATGAACGGGTGGAGCAGGTAATGGTTCCCATCAGGGATGGACTGATGCTAATCAGAAAAATATAAAATCCAGTATTTTCTTATTTAACCCTGAATTTATATTCCACTAAACTCAGATCCTGATTGGCTTTCACTATTTTTTCTTTGAGTTCTTCCTTAAATTTAACCAATCTATGCTGAAGCTTTACATCATCCGTAGCAAGTATTTGAGCGGCTAATATGCCTGCATTGCGGGCTCCGTCAATGGCAACGGTGGCAACTGGTATGCCGGGAGGCATCTGTACCATGGCCAGCAGCGCATCCAGGCCGTCCAGTGAAGCTTTAATGGGGACGCCTATTACCGGAAGGGTGGTCATGGATGCAATTACACCGGCCAGATGAGCAGCCATCCCGGCTCCGGCAATGATTACCCTTATACCTTTGCCATAGGCCGATTTGGCAAAAGCCTCCACTTCGGCAGGGGTACGGTGGGCAGATAAAGCATTGATTTCAAATGGAATCTCAAAGGAATCCAGCACTTCAGCAGCTCCTTTCATAACAGGTAAATCGGAAGTGCTTCCCATAATAATACTCACACGTGGGTTCATATAGCCGGTTGTTTTTCGCAAAATTAATATTATTCCGCTTTTGGACAAGGTACAATCATTTCCTTCTCGTTAAAATGTGTATTTTTGACCCTTCAAAAAGAATAAGATGCAAAAAAGAGTTACCGTCTGCGATAGGGATTTTGAAGTATTTATCCCTGCTGATGTCATTGATAAAGCAGTGGAACGCATTGCCGATTCGATAAATATTGATATGAAAGGTAAAGTACCTCTCTTTCTTATTGTGCTGAATGGAGCCTTTATGTTTGCTTCTGATCTGTTGAAAAAAGTTAAAGTGGAAAACAACCTCTCCTTCGTGAAATTATCTTCATATACAGGTACCAAAAGCACCCAGATCGTTAATGAACTGATTGGCTTGAATGAAGTGATCAAAGACCGTTCGGTGATTATTGTTGAAGATATTATTGATACCGGACTTACCGTAAGGCGTATGCTTGATATTCTTCATCAACAGGAAGTGGCTGAGGTTAAAATAGCCACCCTGTTTCATAAACCCGAAGCTTTTCGTTCGAACTATAAAATTGACTATATTGGCATGGAAATCGAAAACCATTTTATTCTGGGTTACGGCCTCGATTACGATGGATATGCCCGTAATCTGCCCGATATTTATAAGCTTGTGGAATAAAAAGTTTCTGGTATTGCTGAAATTGTAACTTTAAAGATAGCCTATGCTTAACATTGCATTGTTTGGCCCTCCGGGTGCCGGTAAGGGTACGCAATCAGCCCTTTTGATTGAAAAATATCAACTTGCTTACATCTCAACCGGCGACCTGCTGCGTAACGAAATAGCCGCACAAACTGAACTGGGATTAAAAGCCAGGGATTTGATTGACAGGGGTCAATTGGCGCCCGATGAACTCATTGTAGAGCTCATTGAAAAGCGTATCACAGGCAGTAACGATAAAAATGGTATCCTATTCGATGGCTTTCCACGTACCTTAGTTCAGGCCTATATCCTTGATGGGTTGCTGCTTAAGCTCAATACCTCCCTCGCCTGCATGCTCAGCCTTGAAGTTCCCAGAGAAGAACTCATCTCGCGTTTGCTGGAACGCGGAAAGGTTTCCGGCCGAAGCGATGATACTGCTGAAGTCATTGAATTCAGGCTTCAGGAATACAATGAAAAAACAAAACCGGTTGCTGAATTTTACAAAGACCGCGAAAAATATATCCCCATTCAGGGTGTAGGGACCGTGGAAGAGGTCTTTAAACGCTTGTCGGCATCCATCGACAACACCATTAAAAATGTATGGTTCAATCTGGTAATCACCGGTGCGCCCGGTTCCGGAAAGGGAACGCAGGGGCGGTTGATAGCTCAGAAAAATAACCTGTACTATATCTCTACCGGATCATTACTACGGCGTGAAGTAAAAAACAATACTGCCATTGGAGTCAGGGTTCAAAACTTAATGGAAAAGGGAGAGCTGGTGTCGGATGAAATCGTAATACAGCTTATTGAGCAGGAAATAAGGTTACATCAAAATATGCAGGGATTTGTATTTAAAGGTTTTCCCCGAACCGTAGTGCAGGCTTATATTCTGGATGGTTTGCTCCGGCGACTCGATTCTACGGTTTCCTATTGCATTGAACTGAGTAGCCCCACCCTGGAGTCTATTAAACGGTTGTCGAACAGAAGTAAAACATCCCGGGCACGGCCTTATGATATGAGTGCTGATCTCATCATCAACCGTTTGGAAGAATATGAGGAAAAAACATTAGCAGTTGCTGACTTCTATAAAAAACAACAGAAATTTGCTTCAGTTGATGCGGTTGGTGATGAAGAGGCTGTTTTTGATCGTTTAAATGAAAAGGTGGAAGTGGCTATTCGCATGGTGCGCTAATTTTTATAAAGCCTGTATTTCATTGCCTTAAACAATTGTAATTTAAAGCGTTAATTATGCCATCGTCAAATTTTGTGGATTATGTAAAGCTCAACCTGCGTTCCGGAAAAGGGGGAGCGGGTTCGGCTCACCTCCTGCGCACGCGTGGCAATGCCAGGGGTGGCCCCGACGGTGGCGATGGCGGTAGGGGAGGCCACATTATTATTCAGGGCAATGCGCAACTTTGGACTTTGCTTCATCTGAAATATACCAAGCACATTAAAGCCGGCGACGGAGTAAGCGGAAGCAGTAACAAAAAATCCGGTGCTTTTGGCAGGGATGTAATCATTGAAGTGCCCCTGGGTACGGTAGTGACTGATCCTGAAACCGGCGAACAGGAGGCTGAAATTACCCAGGATGGTGAAACAGCGATTATTCTTCCAGGTGGTCGCGGAGGCCTGGGCAACGACCATTTTAAATCGTCAACGTTTAGAACACCGCGCTTTGCTCAACCCGGAGAGCCAGGAATAGAAACCTGGAAAGTGCTTGAATTAAAAATACTTGCCGATATCGGACTGGTAGGCGAGCCCAATGCAGGTAAATCTACCCTGTTGTCCGTAGTATCAGCGGCTAAACCCGAAATTGCAGATTATCCGTTTACCACCCTTCGTCCCAATCTGGGCATAGTGGCTTATCGCGATGAACTCTCGTTTGTTATGGCTGATATTCCCGGTATTATTGAAGGAGCCGCCGAAGGCAAGGGCCTGGGATTGAGGTTTCTCCGACACATTGAACGCAATTCAGCCCTGCTGTTTATGGTACCCTGTACATCCAAAAGTATTATTACCGAATACAAAATCCTTTTAAAAGAGCTCAAAAAATACAATCCCGAACTCATGGATAAAAGGCGGGTGCTTGCCGTTTCAAAATGCGATTTGCTGGATGATGAAGCCATGAAGAAATTAAAAAAACGCAAATTGCCTGAGTTGCCGGTGGTTTTTATCTCATCGCATACAGGAATGGGCATTGCCGACCTTAAGGATGAACTTTGGACGGTATTGCAAGGCTAACCTATCTCGAAAATGGCCACGCTTATTTCTTTCGATCAGGAGCTGTTTTTACTCATAAACGGGGCGCATTCCGCTTTCCTTGATTTTATAATGTATTGGTGCAGCGATAAATGGATATGGACTCCTGCTTATGCCATTTTACTCTTCCTCATCGTTCGGGAATTTAAAGGTCGTACCTGGATGGTACTGCTGGGGGTGGTGTTGCTGGTTGTTTTTACCGATCAGCTTTCCGTTAAATTATTTAAGGATATTTTTATGCGGCTGCGACCTTGTCATGAACCGGCACTGGAAGGGATGGTGCGCACCCTTTACGGTCAATGTGGCGGGAAATATGGCTTCATATCTTCGCATGCAGCCAATACCTTTGGCTTAGCCTTGTTTTCAGGCCTGATACTTCGACGACCTTTTAAATGGCTGCTCCCCTTAATGATATTCTGGGCCTTTCTGGTGTCATACAGCAGAATTTACCTGGGAGTACACTACCCCGGAGATATCCTCGGCGGTGCTTTGGTTGGTGGTTTGCTTGGATTTATTATGTATAAATTTACGCACTTTCTTTTGCAGAAATCTGAGCGCAGGGAAATACATCAATAGCCAAAAGTACGGCCTTCCAGCCGTTCTATCTCTATTTGCATTACTTTCACATTGCGTATTGCCGGATCGTTGTAGTTATAATCATCCCGCCCGACATAATGCTTCATAATAATATTGAGAATTCGTTGCTTTTCAGACTCATCTTCCACAAATTCAACTTTCCCGAATATCAGTACACTGCGGTAGCGCATACCATAGCTGCATGCCACATTTTCTGACTGATGATACATTTGATAATCAGTGCTAAAACTCAGGCAGACTTCAGGTTTTTGCTTTAGAAGGGTTATTTTTTTTCCTTCAGGACCTGAATGCAAAAAGATAGTGTTATCCTCAAATCCAAAATTCATGGGTAAGGTATAGGGCATATTATCAGCATCCACCATACCCACGTGGCATACTTCACATGCCCTGATGATGGGTTCGGCTTCTGTCAGGCCCCGAAAGATTTTTAGTTTCATTTTCTGGTTGTATTGAAGTGGATTAATCAGGCTAAGATATTCATTATTCCGTTGGTCAGGACCGATAAGGGGTGATTGGATGCAGCGTTTTATTCTGATGGTATCATTGAAGTCATCACCACCGATAAGCCCGTAACTATGACTCCAAGTCCAAAAGCTGCAAAAAAATGATTGATTACAAAGCCTTTAAACAATATACTTGCAAGATAAATCATAAAAACACAGGAAACAAGCATAGTAAAACCATATATCTTAAGACTTATTTTTTGATGGATGATGATTAAAAAAAATGGTTTCACCAGGGTGATGACCAGGGCTATGATAACCGATGCACCCAAAGCAGTCAGCAAATTATCTGTATATAGACCAGGAATCAGGTAAACTGATATAAGAATAACTATACTGGTAAATAATAGCCGAAGTGGAAAAATCATAAAATACCCCTATTTTGATACGAAAATAGCACTAATTTGGTTTGTATATTAAAAATCGTATAAATTTATTGAAAACAGCAATTGAAACATTAAATCCGACTCATTTGTGCGGTAGATACTCCGCAATCCAACATTCACTTGTGGGGGCAGGTTATGGGCATGGCCATCAAAGATTAAATCAATGCCCAGAGAATTATAGGTAGTATAGGTGCTGTTTGTCTCTATGGCGGTTATGTCTGCAAAAATATTGGCCCTGATTCTTTTGAGATACAATACGTCTCTGATTTCCAGATCGGGATAAAGTAAAGGCAGGGCGTAGCTCAACCTTCCGCTTATCAGGGTTTTACTTGCCGCAAGGTGATGGTATCCGCGACTAATGCCCACTACATTTGAAAAGATATAGTCACCGGGTTGATTTTTTTGAAAAGCCAGATAGGTGGATACGGAATGGTTTCGGCCCATTCCAGGCAGATAGAACTGAGTTTCTATTCCGCCTATATGGCCAAGGGAAGCATCGCCTAAAGGTGCATGACGAAAAATTAATCCCAGGTTCGCGCCAAGACGCGGTGCCAGATCCCGATGTGCCATTCGCTGATATATATAGGCGAAAATTCTGTAGGTAAAGGTGGTAAAATTACCTTCAAAAATGTTGTCCGGTTTTGGCCCCTGGTAATTTATATGCATTTGGTTTAACTCAAAACGGGGGCTGAGTCCCCTGCTATAAGATCCTGAAGAAAAGTTAAAAGGTATCCTGAATTTCAGGTCTATCTGCGTTTCAGTCCATTGTAAATCCCAGGTTTGGTCGCGGCGATCGCTGTAACTGGCAGAACGCTTTCCGGTAGCCGCCTGCAATGAGGTCTCCGGATACCAGCCTTTCCAGGTAGCTTCCAGACGGTAGCGGCCTTCCAGTTCCGCAAGATCATAGTCGTAACCGGCGGTGATAAATAAGGTGCTCAAAATATTCTGGCTCATAATCGAAATGCCCGGGTTTATCCTTTCGTTGCCTGCATCAATATACAGTGGAGCCCAACTGTGAATATTAAAGAGATGCTTGCCTTTACGGTAAGGGTTTATCGAAAAATATTCACTGCTTCCTGGCTGAGGGGAATGCTGAATATGCAATGAATCGGAAAGTGCCCGGGCCAATGGCCAGCTCCCGGCTTTCACATTGACTTGCAGGGGTTGGTCAGCAGTAATGGCTATTTGGTAACCGTTAGCAGTATAAGAGGTGTAAAGTACACTGTCGTTGTAAAAAACATAATTGCCCACCCCAAATTTTGAGGCACTAAGACGTTCTTCTGTTCTTTTATCCAGATTCAGGCGACACAATTGCATTATTCCTTCACAATCCGCAAGATAATAGAGATGCGGATGATGCCATTTTAACTGGCTGATTTCACGAAATTCGAAATCGGTAATAAATAATGATGCTTCATTAATTAGATGAGTTAATGCGATAGCTTTGCCTTTAGATGAAGTGGCAATCCAGAAAATTTCATCTTCATTTATACCCCAGGCAGGCATGGAGGCATGCAGGGTATCGGGCAACCGGATATTGCGGGAGGAATGGTCGCTCAGAATAGTCAATTCAGGATTTCCTTCAGCGGTATATTCAATAGCGGCTATTTTACTGCCATCCTTATAGATTATCGGTGAATAAAGCTTCTTACGTAACGCGAGCCGATGGGCGGAAGCCTCCACATAGTCATAGATTATTAAATCATTGTACGACATCATTTGCCAGCGCTCATGCGGGCGATTTTCGGCCCACACCATTTTGTTGGCTGAGCCATCTGTCCAGTTGCCTGAGATATAGCCCGGCGTAAATAGCTCTTTTGTCTCTCTGGTTTTCAGGTTGAGGGTGTAAAATTTGGGAATTTCGTCGAGCGAGCTCATCAGGTAAGCACACACTGAATCATTCAGCATACTCAAGCTGCTTATTGTCGTATATACCTCATCGGGATTTTTGGCATCAATAAAATGTTCTTCCTTTCCTGACACCGGCTGCCACATTCCTTTAAGGGTTTCCATAGCCTGATGGTAAATCTGATGCTTACCTGATCCGGTCGTTCTTTTTAAGCCATAATTAAACGGGCGGATTCTCTTGAGACGTGAAATAGATTCCATGGAGGCCTCCCAGGGTTTCAGACCATGATGGAGGTTGGTAGCGGCAATAATGTGATAACCCAAGGTATAAGGATCGGAAACAAAATCACGGTAAGACCCCAGACTGGCTTTTGCATAGGAATAAGCATTCTTTTCGATTAGCTGGGCCCGTAAAGGCAATGCAAAATCCGGCACACGCCCTCTGCCAGCCTTGCTGTGTGCGGTTTCAGCCATCACTGCATCGCCCTCAATAAACCAGGTGGGAAGGAATACGCCTGCTGCTGCAGGAACTGCCTGTTGTCCGAACAACCAGCCAAGTACCCTGAGGGCATTTTGATCAAGTCGGGCAAGCTGAACCATATGTCGGTATTCATGCAAAGCAAGCTGTTCCATCCAGGGTTGCGCGTACATGTCCTGGGGCGGGGTAGCCAGTATTTCTATGCGTCGCGGCGTCCAGGCAGCATAAGCATTTGAACTTGCCTTAAAAGGGTGAAAAACTATGGCGGTTTTCCGTGGATATACCTTCCAGTCTGCTTTTATGCGGGGCGCATAAGTGGTAAATTGTTTAATGGCTAAGCCGGCTTGATAACTAAAGGTTGAAGGAAAGATAAATTCAAAATCGGAGGTTTCAACCGTTAACCATTTTATTGAAGCAGCTTCCTGCCCAACATCGTAGTATTGGGCCTGAAGGCTTAGCTGCAAGATGAAAAGTAACCATAGCCCAAGAAAATATTTCTTCATAAGTCCGGCTTTATAGTTGTTGAAAATATTGCCATGGAGTGGCTTCCGGCAATCGGGCCTCAACGTTCAACAATACTCCGGTTACGGGATGTAAAAAGCTTAAACTCCGCGCATGCAGGCAAATGGAACCATCAGCATTGGGTCGTTTGTCTCCATATTTTACGTCACCCCGTATTGGGCATCCAATAGCCGCCAGTTGAGCCCTTATCTGATGATGACGGCCGGTAAGCAGATCGATTTCAAGTAAATGTATCGTTCTGGAAGAGGCAAGTAATTTGTATTCCAGCACTGCTTCTTTGGCACCTGTACTCTCCTCATTTACGACATAGGATTTGTTTTGTTTCTCATTTTTTCGCAGAAAATGCACCAGCTTCTGTCCGTTCCCGGCAGGAGACTGATTAACCAATGCCCAGTAGGTTTTGTGTACCTCCCGGGCTTTCACCATTTTGGTAAGCCTGGTCAGGGCTTTGGAGGTACGGGCAAAAATTACAGCTCCACTTACCGGCCTGTCGAGTCGGTGAACTACTCCAAGAAAAACCTCGCCGGGTTTATGGTATTTTTCTTTGAGGTAAGTTTTAAGTATGTCAGGCAATGGCAGGTCACCTGTTTTGTCGCCCTGCACAATATCACCCGCGCGCTTATTTACAATCAGTATATGATTGTCTTCAAACAGGATTTCTGGCAGTGCGCTGTGCATCTCACATCAAATTGGAATTTTCCTGTTAAGGCAAATCCGGTGGTACAGTATATGTATTATCGCTCTTAATATTGTTCTTTATTATTAGGGAAATCAACGGTCTTCACATCTTTAATATAACTGGAGACAGACTCTATGATCCCTTCACTTAAATTGTTGTATCTGCGCAAAAAACGGGGCGAAAATTCCTGGGTGATGCCAAGCATATCATGAAGTACCAATACCTGACCATCTACACCGGGTCCGGCTCCTATTCCAATAATGGGTATTTTAATTTCACCGGCCACCTGTGTTGCCAGTTTGGCAGGGATTTTTTCAAGCACTATGCCAAAGCAACCGGCTTCCTCCAGCAGGTGGGCATCTTGGACCAGTTTATTGGCTTCGTTTTCTTCAGTGGCTCTAACCACATAAGTGCCAAATTTGTGAATGGACTGCGGGGTTAGTCCAAGATGACCCATAATGGGAATACCTGCCGACAAAATCCGTTCAACCGATTCGCGGATTTCACGGCCACCTTCCAGCTTAACCGCATCGGCGCCGGATTCTTTCATGATACGAATGGCCGAATTCAATGCTTCTTTTGAATTCCCCTGATAGGTGCCAAAAGGCATATCTACAATAACCAATGCACGTTTTACCGCCCTTACCACCGATGTGGCGTGGTAAATCATTTCATTCAACGTAATGGGAAGGGTAGAAGTGTGCCCGGCCATAACATTGGAAGCTGAATCCCCAACAAGAATTACATCAATGCCTGCACTGTCGATCAGGCGTCCCATGGAATAGTCGTAGGCCGTCAGCATGGCAATCTTTTCATTCGCTAGCTTCATTTCCTGAAGCACATGAGTGGTAACTTTTGTTACATTGCTAAACTTGGAAATTTTATTTTCAGACATATCAGAATTTATTAAGGTTCGGAATTTGTTTTCCATCCAAACAGCAAAGCTACAAAAGAAAACAATATTGGAATGATTTTGTCGCATCAAGGCTCTTTGCTAACTTCCAACCATTATTTTTATGCCGGGTTCATGCAAAAAGCCTAATTTTGCACTCTAAAACTGATTATCTCTATGAAACTTCGCCTTTTTTTGCTTTTTACGCTCTTCCTGCCACTGTTTTTTTTAGCCTGTGAAACCGATTTTGACATTACCGCCGATTATCAGGATATTACGGTAGTATATGGCTTGATTAGCCAGAATGATTCAGTGCACTATCTTAAAATTAATAAGGCATTTTTAGGTAAGGGCAATGCGCTGGTATTTGCAAAGGAGGAGGATTCAATGTCCTATCATAACGATTTGGAAGTTAAGATTGAGGAATTAAAAGGAGAGGTGGTTACCAATACATTTTATTTCGATACCACTACCATTACCAATAAAGAACAGGGGATATTCTATTATCCTGAGCAGCGGGTGTATTCAGCCTATTATGAGATACCCTCAGATTATAGTTCCAAAACCTACCGGCTTCAGATTACCAATACCAAAACCGGTAAAGTAATTACGGCTAATACGGCACTCATTTATGATTTTTCATTTTCTACTCCCCGCCCCGGACAACCCGTGATGAACTTTACTTCAGAGTATGCCCAAAAAATCGAATGGAAGTCAGCCAAAAATGGAAAAAGGTATGATGTGACCCTTCGCTTTTGGTTTGATGAACTACTCAAAGGTAATCCGGATACCCTGGCCCGCTATGTGGACTGGGCATTGGGCACGGAAAAATCAAGAGGTATATCAGGTGGACAATCAATGGAATTACAATATAAACCAGAAGGCTTTTTCAATATGGTCAATACCAAAATTCCTTATAAAGCTGGCAATGAGCTATCTGAAGACCAGGTGCTGGCCCGTTTGGTTAATCGGGCTGAAGTTATCTTTGATGTATCGGGTGATGACCTGAATACCTATATGGAGGTGAATGAACCTTCTTCGGGTATTGTGCAGGACAAGCCTGAATTTACCAATATCAACAATGGCATCGGTTTGTTTTCGAGCCGTTTTTCAATAAATACACGTGATTTCAATCGTCCCGGTAAGGTAATGACGATTGGTGTGCCTACTGAGCAAAGACTGATGGCTGGAGAGCTTAAGTTCATAAAAAAGCCCGGAAATTAGCCATCTGCCTAAGCACACTGACGAATTGTCAGCAAATGGTTGTCATTTTATAATTTATTAAAGCCGGATAATTTCCGGCTTTTGTTGTTTAATCAATTGATAAACAGGTCTATATAGGTTTTTCTAATGTTAAGGTGCTTTATAAAAACATATGTTTCCCAACTTGGCATAATGATTGACTATTGAGTGGAAACCTAATTATTCACGACAAATAAAAAAATATTATGGCTAAAATTATAGGAATTGACCTTGGAACCACCAACTCGTGTGTGGCAGTAATGGAAGGCAATGAGCCTGTAGTTATACCCAACAGCGAGGGGCGCAGAACTACACCTTCGGTGGTGGCTTTTACCGATAACGGGGAACGTAAGGTAGGTGATCCTGCGAAACGGCAGGCAATTACCAATCCCGAGCGTACCATCTTTTCTATCAAACGTTTCATGGGTGAAACCTACGACAGGGTATCTAAAGAAATTAACAGGGTGCCTTTTAAAGTAATGAAGGGCGACAACAATACTCCCCGCGTTCAGATTGATGATCGCAATTATACTCCGCAGGAAATTTCAGCTATGGTACTTCAGAAAATGAAGAAAACGGCTGAAGATTATCTCGGACAAACCATTACTGAGGCTGTGATTACCGTGCCTGCTTATTTCAGTGATTCACAGCGTCAGGCAACCAAGGAGGCTGGTGAAATTGCCGGGCTTATCGTCAAGAGGATCATCAATGAGCCTACTGCGGCTGCTCTGGCTTATGGTCTTGATAAAAAGAATAAAGACATTAAGGTAGCTGTTTTCGATTTGGGTGGAGGTACTTTTGATATTTCCATCCTCGAACTGGGTGATGGTGTTTTTGAGGTAAAATCAACCAATGGTGATACCCACCTTGGTGGAGATGACTTTGATCACAACATCATTGACTGGCTGGCTGAGGAGTTCAAGAAAGATGAAGGTATTGACCTGAAGCGGGATCCTATGGCATTGCAACGGTTAAAGGAAGCCGCTGAAAAGGCTAAAATCGAGCTTTCAAGCTCTACTTCTACTGAAATAAACTTGCCTTATATTATGCCGGTGGATGGTATACCCAAACACCTGGTGCGTACACTTACACGAGCAAAGTTTGAGCAACTCAATGATGGCCTGATCCGGGCAACCATTGAACCTTGTAAAAAGGCACTGAAGGATGCCGGACTTTCTACTTCCGACATCAATGAAGTTATTCTTGTGGGCGGTTCTACACGTATCCCAGCCATTCAGAAAGTTGTTGAAGATTTCTTCGGAAAAGCACCTTCTAAAGGGGTTAACCCGGATGAGGTAGTTGCCATTGGGGCTGCCATTCAGGGTGGTGTACTCACCGGTGAAGTTAAAGATGTGCTTCTGCTTGATGTTACCCCGCTTTCACTGGGTATTGAAACTTTGGGTGGTGTGATGACAAAGCTGATAGAATCCAACACGACCATTCCAACCAAGAAGTCGGAAACATTCTCAACCGCCAGTGATAGTCAGCCTTCGGTTGAAATTCATATCCTCCAGGGTGAACGCCCTATGGCCCGCGATAACAAGAGTATAGGACGTTTCCACCTGGATGGAATACCGCCCGCACCACGTGGAGTGCCACAGGTTGAAGTTACTTTCGACATTGATGCCAATGGCATATTGCATGTGTCAGCCAAAGATAAGGGTACGGGCAAATCGCAGCAAATACGTATCGAGGCTTCTTCAGGTATTTCTGAGGATGAAATCAAACGTATGAAGGATGAAGCTACTGCCAATGCTGAATCTGACCGCAAGGCCAAAGAGGAAGTGGATAAGCTGAATAATGCCGATGCCCTGGTCTTTAGTACCGAAAAGCAGTTGAAGGAATATGGCGATAAATTGCCGGCCGATAAGAAAGGCCCCATAGAGACTGCACTTGCTGAACTCAAGGAAGCTCACAAAAATCAGAATTTTGCAGGCATTGATGCTGCTACCGAAAGGCTGAATTCAGCCTGGACCGCAGCCAGCGAGGAAATGTACAAAGCTACCCAGCAGTCAGGCGGTGAACAGGCCGGCCCGCAGGGTGGACAGCAGGATGGTGGAGACGGTAACCCGCCTCAAAATGACTCTGAAGTAACGGACGTTGACTTCGAAGAAGTAAAATAAGCCGTTTACGTTGAATCGTGCAATACAAAAAGGGATGACTTCGGTTATCCCTTTTTGTATTTAATCTAAAGCCGATTCAAAAATTGGAAAAGGAGCACTCATTCATAGCTCTAAAATAAATTTACGGCATGAAAATGGATAAAAACTGCTACATTTACACTAAAATTAAACCTCTTCATGAAGTCTAAAACTTTTCTGATCATTGCTGTACTGCTTATATTCATCTTTCGGGCAGAGGTCATGGCTCAATCTCAAAAGCCTGCCAGAATTGAAATTCCTGTAAAAGACGATACTGAGATTTATAAAGTAGTGCTCTGCGACGAGGATGGGCTGATGCTTATTTTTTTGAGTTCAGATATGGACCAGAATCAGCAGATGCTTTGGGTTACAGCTTTGTTTGATAAAAATTTAAAAGAAGTCTGGCGTAAGGCTTTCGCATTGCCCAAAGGGTTTTACCTTGAAGAGGCCCTTTACAGCAATGGCCATTTGGTTTGCTTTATGCAATCACGTAAAGGGACAGAAGAGAACAATTTAAGGATTGTTGACACAGATTTGAAAAATTCAAAGCAAAGCATGGTGGGCTATACTATACCCGAAAAGTCTGGCATGGCTTACTTTGCAGCAGGCAGTAATCTTGCACTGGCAGGAATAAATGTAAAGAATGATGAATCCCTGCTTTTGGGATATCACTTCGGTTCCGGCGAAATTACTACCATCAATCCGGGAGTTAGCGGTAAAGTCAGCATTGAGTCCATCACCATTGATGAATCAGGTACCATTTTAACGGTGCTTCGCACCTTGGGTTCTGCCAAAAACAGGGCTTATTATCTTGTTAAATCAAATCTGGCTGGAATAATTTTAAATACCATTCAACTCAGTAAGTTCGACAACAACAACATGATCAATACTGCCTTTGCAAAAAGGGTAGATGCCGGCACTGAGCTGATCATTGGTTCCTATGGCCGCAGCAGTCAGGTGCGGAGGTACCAGGGTACGGAAACCATTGGAGTTGCTTCCACCGGATTCTTCAGCATATTATTAAAAGACAATCAGGAAGTGGCTACTAATTTTTATGAATTTAATCAGTTCAATGAGTTTTATAAGCATCTGCGCCGGGCTGATTTGGGTTCAATCCGGACTAACCGTGATCGAACAACCAGCTCGAATTATGATTTTGATCTCCTGGCCCATGAAGTAACCGAGTACAATGGCGAGTTTCGTTTTATTGCAGAAGCTTATTACCCTGAGTACCGAACGGTTACCACAATGGTTTATGATTATTATGGGCGGCCATACCCCTCCACCTATTCTGTTTTTGAAGGCTTTCGGTATCTTACAACCTTTATTGCCGGATTTGATAAAATGGGGAAATTACGCTGGAATAATGATATGGAGATTAGGGGTGTGCTGTCACAAACCCTTAGTAAAAGGGTGATGTCATGGAATGACGGAGACGAAATGGTACTTACCTATATTTCAGAAGGTAAAATAGCTTCTAAGGTAATTGATAAAAACACCACCATCGATCCATTGACCACCACTGATATTGCTACCCTTAGCCCGCGCGACAGAATTGCCAGGGACGGTAACAGTCATATCGAGGCCTGGTACGGCGATTATTTTATCATCTATGGCTATCATAATATTAAGAATAATTACATCGATAGCCGTAAGAATATATATGTATTTTACATCAATAAGCTGGCATTTTATTAACTGCCTGTAATTTTCGTCAGGTACATTCAGAAAGCAGGCTCACAAAGGCTGAAATTTACGGTTGTTGTAGAGTTTTTAAATATCCTGAAAAAAAAAGCTACCTTTACTTTTAATCAAAATTTATATTAGGGCCTGCTGAAAAACGCTTTAATCGTCTTATATTTTAGTGCGCCCGACTGAATGACGCAGATGGGCCGGTTACACCTCCCATGATTCGTAAACTTGCCTTTTCTTTATAGTCAACAATGGGTTGCAACCCATTGTTGAAATGGCGAAGTACAAAAAGCACAACATTTTTTAGGGTCAGTTGGTCAGACGGTTATTTGATTTCCAGCAAACCCTGACTAACGATCACTAGTTTTTATAGTTCATAAAAATTGCTTCGGTTCATTGGGGAAGTTGCTGAGTTAAAATCTTCAAAAAAAAAGGCCGGCGAAATATCGCCGGCCTTTCGAATAAATACTATTCTCTATTTCACCAGATTAGTGAATTCTGGATTGGAGAAATATTTAATAAATTCCCTGTCTTCAGCAGCTTTGGCTTTCAGGGTAGGATCTTGTTCAAAGGCTTTCTGCAGATTCTCCATCATCATATCCACATTTCCCTTACGTGAATGGGCAACTGCCATCAGGTAATAGTTGTGAGCTGATTCGGGAGCACATTTCAGAGAAGTATTTGCTTCATCATACCTTTCAGTCATAATTTGAGCCAGGGCAACGTTGCTGTTGCACTTTTTGCTACCCATCATGGTGATGGCCTGATCGTATTTACCGGCAGCCAACAGGGTAATACCCATATTGTAATTTACATCGGCACCCAGGTTTTTGGCCTTGTTGTATTCAATAGCCGCATTCTTATAATCACCCTTCTTAGAGGCAAGTGCGCCCAGGTTGTTAACAACGGCCATGTTATTTGGCTCCATCTGGTCAGCTTTATTCAAATGAACGGCAGCTTCACCAAGGTTGTTGGAGTGCAATTCATAATAAGCAGCATTGTTAAAACCTCTCCAGTCATTTGGATATTGAGTGGTCGCTGTTTGATAAATGCGCAGCTTGGTAGCCGGATCCTCAGTAAGCGTAGCAGCATACAGTAACTCTTTATTGTCAAGCTTTGCTGCATCGCTGGTAGCATAAGTAGCGATTTGTTCATCGGTTTTCTTAGGCTCGAAGCAGTTTATCTTAATTTCAACCCGACGCAGCGGAGGCAGAATCTCATCTTCAATCTCCTTGTAAACCACGCTCATATTGCGAATTTCCTGTTCACGTTTTGCCACATCCGACTGTGAATTCACTACGTTCATGATGATGCGTTTGTCATCAATGTTCGAAGCTTCTACTGCCTGCATAAAACCATTCCAGTCTTCGCCATTGGCGTAGGTGTTGAATTTTACGTTCTGTTCAGGATTTTCGAATTTTACAGGAGCATTCTTGTCTTTGTTTATTTTCTTAAACAAATCAAGCATTTCCTTCTTTCCGGCTTGAGCACGACGCTCTGACAGTCCCTGGTTGAAACTCTCTTCACCTTCGGGGGAAGCCCATGCATTGATGTCAATGTCGCGGAGGCTATAACCCCTATTGAGGAAACTTGACAATGAATCAAGCTGTGTCTTAACCTGATGGTTCCTGTTTAGAGGAAGATTCCAGTTAATGTTATGCAGATTTACTGCGAAATAAATCTTAGCATCTTTGCTGATAATGGTTTCTTTTTCGTAACCATGCTCTGCAAGGATTAAATTCTCGTCATGCATGATGCGGGTGTCTGTAACTATCACACCGTCGGCAAGTTTGCGTTCCGGGAGATCAATAACCTCGTATTTACTGCCAATGGTTTCAGGAGTTGCGTCCAGAACAACCGGCTCTTTAGGTTCATACAGCGTAGGTGAAACCACCAGGTCAGAAACATTCATTCCCGGCTCGTAGGGCAAACAATCTACATAAGTATAGGTGCCGCCATTTTTGTAATTAATAACAATTCCATTCCCATTTACATCTTCACCCTGGAAGTTAACTGGTTTCAGTTTGCGGGTGTTGCCTGCATATTTCAACTCAGGTTGGAAGTTCATGGCAGCTTTCTTGGCGAAATATTTCTCTGGGAAAACAACTTTCACGTTCACACAAACGGTATCTCCTTTCTTAACCAATGGATCGGGTGTGGTTTCATATTTAACCAACTCGTAATTTTTAGCCATGGATTTAAGGTTGGCACTGGGTTTGAATTTATAGGTAACACCCAGCATAGCGGTAGCATAATGGTCGTTATCATTTGATACCAGCAGGTCAAGATCATCTTCCAGATTATAGCGGAAGTTATATTCCAGATTGGCATCCCATCTTTCGGCCAGGCGGAAATTGAAGCCGAAACCCATAGGAATTACAAAGTTACGAATTGCATCCTGACTAAAAGGTGCTTCAGCAGAAGGCCCGTTTCGGTCAAGAATTTCTTCGTTACTGTTGCGATAAAGTACAGTCGAATAGTTGGCCAATGCTCCTCCGGCAAATCCGTAAAATCCCAGAAAACGCTCTGGCTTATAGCCGAGAATCAGGTCAGTAAGACTTACGGTAAGATGCAATTGACCGTCCCATAAACTGGACGACATTCTTCTGTCAATATCTTCGTAAGTGCTGTTGAGCCATCCGTTGTTAAAGACTCCCCTTACTCCAATAACGGGTGTAAATTGGAATCCCAAACCGAAGCCGTAAAATAAGTTTACGTCTTCACTAAATCGGTCGTCTTTATTAATGTCACCATAATATTGAGAAACCCCTGCACCTGCCTGGAGGTAGAGGTATTTGTCAAATGATGACCGGGCTTCTTTTTTAGTGGTGTCAGCTTGACCAAAAACCAGCGCAGGAGTAAGACCTGCCACCAGAATGAGAAGCATTAGAATTGATTTGTAATTTGATTTTTTCATAGTGTGGTTCGATTTGATTATCTTTTTTCTTTTTGCCCTTTCGCAATCTATGGGCTCAACAAAGTTTTGACAAATATAGGGCAGTTTTTGATGTTATCAAAAAACTTCATATTAATTTTCAAAAAAAATCGAGAAAAAAGACTTTTTTTGATGTTTTTGAGTTTTTATGCTCCGCTAAAACAATTAATGTGCCGCAATGTTAAAAAGTAATCCCTGGTTTTACTCCAAAATCTTTGAAAATGCTGCTTAAATAAGGATATGCCATTATAACGTTGTTATACCTATAACAAACGAAGCTGGTTTTGGATTGATGTGAAGGCGCCTTTTTTATGGATTAATGCATAATAAGTTAATTGTTTCTTATTTATTTTCCTTTTATATATAAAGCTGTTTATAGAATTCCCACAAGACTATACCGGCAGCAACGGAAACGTTAAGTGAATGTTTTGTCCCACTTTGAGGAATTTCGAGGCATAATTCACAACTTTCCATCACAGCGTCATCAATGCCATGTACCTCATTTCCCAGGATAAGCCCATATTTTTTATTCGGAACAGGGGTGAAATTCTGGATTAATTTTCCCTGTTCCGCCTGTTCAATACCTATAATATGATATTCCCGTTTTTTTAATGTTGCAACGGCCTCCATGGTGGATTCAAAATATTCCCATTTAACGGAATCGGTGGAACCAAGCGCCGTTTTGTGGATTTCACGGGAAGGGGGTGTAGCAGAAATGCCACACAAAAACAATGCTTCGATGCGAAAGGCATCGGAAGTGCGAAAAACGGAGCCAATGTTGCTCTGGCTGCGCACATTATCCAGAATAATAATAACCGGTATTTTTTTGGCTTGTCTGAAATCATCTACAGACAGCCGTTCAATGGCTGAGGTTGGGAGCTTTTTCATAAGTTTAAACTCTGTTTATCGCTGCAAAAGTATGAAGTCTTTTAGTTTTTTAGATTTTAGCTTCTAGTTTGAGGCAAAGTGTCTATTTTTGTTTTTGATAAAAGTGTAAAGATTTGGGAAGCGATAAGAAGCAAACGGCTGAAACGCCGTTGATGAAACAATACAATGCCATTAAGGCCAAATACCCTGACGCCCTGCTCCTTTTCAGGGTAGGTGATTTTTATGAAACTTTTGGTAGTGATGCAATTACCGCCTCTGCTATACTTGGCATTGTACTTACCCGTCGCGCCAATGGCGCCGCATCCTATATTGAACTTGCCGGATTTCCCCATCATTCCCTGGATACCTATTTGCCAAAACTGGTTAGAGCAGGGCACCGGGTAGCCATTTGTGATCAGTTGGAAGACCCCAAATTGACCAAGACAATCGTAAAACGGGGGGTAACAGAGTTGGTAACTCCGGGGGTGTCATACAACGACAAGGTGCTTGAAAATAAGCAGAATAACTTTCTGGCCAGCATCCACCTGCAGCCCAAAAATAATGGCATTGCTTTTCTGGATATTTCTACCGGTGAATTTTTGCTGGCTCAGGGCAACGAGGAATATATTGATAAACTGCTGCAAACTTTTAAGCCCAGTGAGGTCATTATTCAGAAATCAAAAAAGAAAGAGTTTTTTGAGCTTTTTGGCGATAAGTTTTACATCAATACCTTTGAGGACTGGGTTTTTACCCGAACATTTGGGGAAGAATTGCTCCTACGTCATTTCAATACGCTTTCGCTGAAAGGTTTTGGTATTGAAGATATGAATTCCGGTATCATTGCTGCCGGAGCATCTTTGCATTATCTTGCCGAAACGCATCACGATAAGGTTCAGCATATCTCACGCATAGCACGTATTGAAGAAGACCATTATGTGTGGCTTGATAAATTTACTGTCCGAAACCTGGAAATTCTAAACTCACCAAACGAACAGGCCACCACCTTGCTTCATGTGATGGATCAAACGGTATCGCCCATGGGCTCTCGCATGATGCGTCGCTGGCTGGTTTTGCCCCTCAAAGAGAAAAAACCGGTTAATGATCGGCTGGATGCGGTTGAATACCTGCTCAACGAATCGGCGATAAGTGAAGAGCTCAGGCTGCAGCTAAAAGTCATGGGCGACATGGAGCGCATAATTTCCAAGGTAGCTGTCGGGCGCATTAACCCGCGGGAAGTATTGCAATTGAAACGAGCGTTGCATGCCCTCGAACCGGTGAAATCCCTGTGTTCTAAAGCTCCGGTGAGTTCGCTCAACCATCTGGCCGATCAGATTAATCTTTGCACGCTGATGTCAGAGAAAATCGGTCGTGAACTAAAGAGCGATCCACCGGTTGCAGTTTCTAAGGGCAATGTCATGGCCTCCGGCATCTCTGCCGAACTGGATGAGTTTCGTGAACTGACCATTTCCGGTAAAGAATATCTGGCCCGAATGCAACAGCGTGAATCCGAAAGAACCGGCATCCCCTCACTCAAAATAGCTTTCAATAATGTATTTGGTTACTACCTTGAAGTAACCAATACCCATAAGGACAAAGTGCCGGCGGAATGGGAACGCAAGCAAACCCTTGTAAATTCAGAGCGATACGTAACTCCCGAATTAAAGGAGTACGAATCTAAAATCCTGAATGCGCAGGAAAAAATGCTGGAACTGGAAACTAATTTATATAACAATCTGATTATTAGTTTATTTGACTATATCCAGCCCATTCAAAACAATGCTGCAGCCGTCGCCCGCCTTGACTGTTTGCTCTCTTTTGCGCGGGTGGCCGAAACCAACAATTACCGCCGGCCTGTCATTACAGAAGATTTCACCCTGGAGATTAAAAATGGCCGCCATCCTGTAATTGAGAAGCATCTGCCGGTGGGCGAAGCTTACATTGCCAACGATGTGTTTCTGGATGATCAGAAACAACAAATCATTATGATAACGGGTCCGAATATGTCGGGAAAATCGGCACTGCTCCGGCAAACGGCACTGATTGTCCTGTTGGCTCAGTCGGGCAGCTTTGTACCTGCTGAGGCTGCCAGCATCGGTCTGGTGGATAAAATTTTCACCCGGGTAGGAGCAAGCGACAATATCTCCTCTGGCGAATCAACATTCATGGTTGAGATGAACGAAACGGCCAGTATTCTGAATAACATCTCAAACCGGAGCCTGATATTGCTCGATGAAATTGGCCGGGGTACCAGTACTTATGATGGCATAAGCATTGCGTGGGCCATCACAGAATATCTGCATGAGCATCCGCTGTATAGAGCCAAAGTGCTTTTTGCTACGCATTATCATGAGCTGAACGAAATGACACAAACCTTACCGCGCATCAAAAACTATCATATTTCAGTGAAAGAAGTGGGCAATAAGGTGATTTTTATGCGTAAACTTGAACCGGGAGGCAGTGAACATAGCTTCGGAATTCACGTGGCACGTATGGCTGGTATTCCATCAATAGTGCTTGACCGTGCCAATGAATTGCTCAAAGTGCTTGAACAAAGTCATGGATCAGGGCAGTTGCAAAGCCGGCCCGGACGTAAAATGGGAGGAAAACGTAACGTCGATCCCTATCAGCTCAGCTTTATTCAGCTTAATGATCCCTTGCTCGAACAAATCAGAGATGACATCCTGGATACTGATATCAACACACTTACGCCGGTTGAAGCCTTGCTTAAACTCAATGAAATTAAAAAACTTTTGAAAAAAGCATAAGATTTTTTGGCCAGATTAAAAAGGCATTGTATATTTGCAGCCGCTAAAGCAAATAAGCGAAAGTAGCTCAGTTGGTAGAGCATGACCTTGCCAAGGTCAGGGTCGCGGGTTCGAGTCCCGTCTTTCGCTCGAAACCCCGAGACTTCGGGGTTTTTTTATCCACACGCTCTGCCCGAGTGGTGGAATTGGTAGACACGAAGGACTTAAAATCCTTTGGCCATTGCGGCCGTGCCGGTTCAAGTCCGGCCTCGGGTACAGGTTATTTTATAATAAACTGAAATTGAATGAACTGAGAAATGAATTTATGCCCATGTGTGCGAAATGTGTACAAATAGGGCATAGGTTCATTTTTTAGTTTCAAGTGTTATTGGGGTTAAAGTTATACCCATCCTTCCAATATTTCCAAATAAAATAATTATATACTTATACAAACTATGCTGGGCATGAAAGCAGCAAGACCACTGAAAT
>JAVEQP010000092.1:0-13933 GCA_034007585.1 Lentimicrobium sp.
ACGTCTAAATACCTTTCACTTGAAATAGAATGGAACTAAAAATCCTTTGTGAACCTTCGAGTCTTAGTGCCTTAGTGGCAAAAAACAAAAGTAAAAAGGGCGGCTCAACCTTCCGCCAACCACTATTCGGAAATGTTGAGCCAGCCCCAATTGATCACACACATGCAATCAAACCAACCAATTAAGGTTTTTCGTCGTTATACAGTTTCGACACCTGACCGTCAGTCAGTGCGATGTTGTATATTTTTAGCTCGTCAATGGCGCCTTTAAAGTAGCCAAGGTTTTCGGCTGTAGTCCACTCCATAAAGTTAGCGGCCAGTTCGGCATCGGTAGCTACACAACCGATAATAAAAGGTTGAGGTGCCGGATCAAGTGTCTGGGTTAAAGGGCCTATGCCTTTATCATCTGCTGTCCAGGTTTTAGTCAGGGTACCGTCAACGTACATTTTTAATTCTTTTGTAGTACTGTTTAAGGCCACAACAATATGGTTCCATTGGTTCACTTTAATGGAGTTATCGGTTTCGTTATCGGCATCAACTATACCGCCGTCAGTTTTCTTAAAGGTGAAAAATGGTTTGCCATTACTTACTGTCTGAAGTTTATATCCGGTCCAGTAATTTTGAGAAACAATATAGTTGTCCTCATACAATTCGATGGGTTTAACCCATACTGAAATGCTAAGGCTGACCGGTAGAAATGCCGTGGTATAAGGAACTTCAAGGTGAGCTCCTTTATTAAGCAAAATGGCTTTACCACTCACTCCATCTGTCCAGGAAGGCATCATGGCCTCAGCTCCAAGAATTGCTGTACTGCCTTTAAAGAAGGTAGCTACGTGCTGAACGGTCGAATAAGCAGTGGCTGTCGTACCGGTGCCTTCGTCAAAATGCCAGCCGGCATTTAGATATAGTGTTTCATCAATAAACCCATAAGCCTGTGATTCAAAAGTTTTCATGGCTTCTGAAAGCTGGGTTGTCAGGTTGTTGATTTCTACCTGAGTAAGCGGCTTGTCAGCAGCAGTTTTCAATGTTTCCAGCGTTGATTTAAACGCATCAATAGCTGTTTGCGGATAATCAGCCGATGTGGCAGAATTAATGAGCGCTTGAGCCTGAGCAATCAGCGCATTCAGTTCGGTTTTGTCTCCTTCAACGATTCCGTCGTCATCGTCGTCTTTACAGGAGCTCATAATTACTGCCGTGCCTACAAAAAGCATCAACAGTAGGGATTTCCATTTCATTAGGTTTTTCATGATAATTTGGTTTTTAGTTGGTGATTGATTAAAAGATTTGAAAATTTGAGGATTTGAGGATTTGAGGATTTGATCCCGAATCGTCGTTCCTCCTCTCGGGACTTTCCCGAATCGTCGTTTCTCCGCCTCAGGCGGATTTGAGGTTATGGTATTGCCTGATTGGCATCGATTTCAGCTTGTGGAATGGGTTGGTAACGTTTGGCTTCGTAATTAAACTCCTGCCCAAGCGCAGTTTCTGCCACTGCTTTTCCCCAACGCATCAGGTCAAAATACCGGTGAAATTCCTGAGCCAGTTCCACCCTCCGTTCATGTTGAATGATGGTCCGGAGTTCGTTGGCGTTGGAAGTGGTTATATTCTGTAGCAAATCGCCGGGCAATGTGCCCTGAAAACTTGACCGGGCACGTGCCCTAACCTTATTCAGATTGGCCAGCGCCGAATCGGCTTTGCCCATTTCATTAAAGGCTTCGGCTTTCATCAACAACACATCGGCATAACGCAAATAAATGTAGTTCAGGTCACCATCGCCTTTGAGCGAGGAAGGAATTTCTGACAGTGGTTGCTGATGTTTTTTGGTAAGAAAACCGGTTGGCGACCATGCAGCGTTAAACAGCTCACCGTTGAGCCAGGGCTGACCATCGCGGCCAATGGAAGCATCCAACCGTGGGTCAACTTCACCGGTGGCACTGGTTTCAAAAGCATTTACCAAATCCTGGGTAGGTGCATTGAAGTAATATCCACCTTCCTGTGCTGGTGCAAACCACTGGTTTAAGGCACTTCCCGTAAAGGGATCCTTATGAGCCAGGTGTTGAATTTCAAAAATGGATTCACGGTTATTTTCGAATTCAAGCTTAAAAAGGTCAGCATAATTGGGTAAAAGTCCATACTCGCCCAGGCTTTCCACCTGGTGAAAATAGTTGATGGCTTCTGACCACTTTTGCTGATACAGGCTCGCTTTCCCAAGCATGGCCAGGGCAGCGCCTTTGGTTACGCGCCCCACGTCGCCGACGGAATAGGAAGGTGGAAGAACCATTGAAGCATCGGCTAAGTCTTTCTCAATCTGCTGATAGACAGTTGAGACTTCACTCAGCGGTACATGAATAGCCTCCTGGGAAAGCTGTGGCAGCAATTTAAGCGGCACCTTACCAAAGATATTTACCAGATTAAAGTAGTTGTACGCCCTGATGAATTTTGCCTCACCCAGAATGCGATTGCGCAGGCCTTCGTCCATAGGTACTGCCGGCACATTGGCAATCACGTTGTTGGCGCGGGCAATATCCTCGTAGGCAAATGCCCAGTAATTGCTGATTATGCCGTTGTTGGCATCGGCATTGAATTCATCAATGTAGGTGATTTCAGCCTGGTCACCGGGATTACCCCCTTTAACGGCATCGTTTGAGGCAATGTCGCCAAATACCCACAGGGCATTGTCGAACCTACTGAAAGCGAGGCCGTTGTATGCCCCATTGACTGCCTGCAATGCCTGACTTTCATTTTTATAGAAGGTGGAAGAAGAAAAATCTCCTTTCAGATCTTCGGTCAGGAAGTCGGTGCAACCGCCTGCAATGAACAACAGACCGGCAATCAGGATCCCTCCGCCTATGCGCATGCCTTTAAATGATAAAAAGGCACTGTTTTTATTTGATATTATCTTTTTCATAGCCTTTCCGGATTAAAAAGTGATGTCAATTCCAAGCATAAAGGTCATGGCCGAAGGATAAGTTCCCCAGTCAATGCCAGCGGCGCGTACGCCTTCATCTTTCGAGTTATCGCTCACCGTCATTTCGGGGTCAAGTCCGGTATATTTTGTAAAGGTGAGCAGATTGGTTCCCGAGAGATAAATGCGGGCGCTTGAAATTTTGGCCATATCCAGCACCCTGGCGGGAATGGTATAGCCTATCTGCAGGTTTTTCAGCCGCAGGTAGGAGCCATCCTCGAGAAAGCGTGAGGAAGGCCTTGCATTATTCGATTTGGCAGTCCAGGATGGCCGGGGCTGGGTGTTTGAAGTTCCCTCGCCGGTCCAGCGTTCGTCAAAATAACGTTGGGTAACCGGAAATCCACGATAGAAACCCTCAATGTCCTGGTTTACTTGTACGTAAATTTTATTACCATAAGCTCCCTGGAAGAACAAACTCAGGTCGAAGCTCTTGTAGCGGGCATTAAAATTCAGACCGGCCATCAGCTTTGGAATGGCACTTCCCAGATAGACTCTATCGGCATTATCTATGCGTCCATCTCCATTCTGGTCCTTGTATTTAACGTCTCCTGGTCGGATATTGTTTCCCTGAAAGGCAGAAAGCAAAATATCTGTCTGGTTTTGGAAAACGCCATCCATTTCGAGCATATAAAAGGCTCCAATGGGCTGACCTACTTCCGTTTTGGTGGCATAAATTCCGGTTTCAACCACTCCACCGGTCAGTGGGGCTTCCAGTTCGAGCACTTCGTTGCGCAAAAATGTAAGGTTTCCACCAATGGAGTAACTCCAGTCGGTTTTGTCATGGCGATATAGGGCTTCCAGTTCAACGCCGGTATTAAGCACCGATCCACTGTTGATCCAGGCGGCCTGAGCGTAACCCACCGAAGGCGGAAGGGGCTCTTTCACCAACATATCCTCGGTTACTTTGTAAAAATAGTCAACGGAAAACGACAGTGCACCTTTCCAGAATTCGGCATCCAACCCGCCATTATACTGATAACTGGTTTCCCATTTCAGTTTTTCATTACCAAGAGCCGTCTGTGCATAGCCGCCGTCGGAAATTCCTCCGAAAGGATAGTTATAATAGGGCGATATGCGGTCGCTGTATGCATACAAATCGATATCCTGGTTTCCGATGGCGCCATAACCAGCCCTGAGTTTCAGGTTGGAGAGCCATTGCACATCGCTGAGGAAACTCTCCTGCTTCATCACCCATCCGGCAGACACCGAATAAAATGTACCCCATTGGTTATCAGAGGTAAAGCGAGAAGAACCATCACGGCGCAACGTACCCGAAATGTAATATTTGCCTTTGTAATCATAACTTGCTCTTCCGAAAAAAGAGGCCAGGGTAGAGGCATATTCACCTTGTGAAGAAAGTTTATTGCCCAGCCCGTTGCCGATATAAATCAGTTCCTTCTGTTCAATAGGGAAATCAGAATCGTTGGCATACAGCCCTTTTCCCTGGTTTTTAATGGCCTCAAAACCGAGCATAGCGGTGAGCGTATGGTCTTCGCCAAAATTAGTCTCATAATTCAACAGGTTATTAACCGTCCAGTTGGCCACGCGCTCGTTGCCAATGTTCAGGCTGTTGACGGCACTGATGCGGTTCAGCGTACCCCAGGTGCGATCGAACCGGCGGGTGTCACTGTTGCGATAATCCATACCAAGATTGGTGGTGAATTTCAAACCGTTAGTAATTTTCGCGGTAAAGTATGCTTTGCCCAGATAGCTGTCGTCACGGCGGGTGTTGTCGTTATAATCAGCCATTCCTATGGGATTGTAGCCATCACCCAAAAAAGAGTCATAAATCTGTGCTCCGAAATATTCGGCAGGACGGTCAACATAGCGGCCATCATCAAACCGCACCGGGATGGCCGGATTGCGGAAGAACGCATACCGGATTACACTGCCGCCATTTCCGCCGGCACCATCACCGGAACTTCCAATGATGTCCGTTTTTGACATTCCGGCCAGCATACTCATTCCTACCTCAAGCCATGGGGTGGCTTCAGTAGTTACATCCAGCCTGACGGTTCCGCGGGTGTAGCCGGTATTTTGGATGATGCCTTTCTGGTCGTAGAGTGATGTAGAAAGCAAGAAAGTAGATTTTTCGGTTCCGCCCGATACCGATATTTCATGTGAATTTACAGGTGCGGTGCGCAAGAGTTCATCCAGATAGTTTACATCAGCAAAATTGACAGCATCTTCGGGTGTAATGAGCCTGCGCTGAAGGGTAGGCGGAAGAAAAGCGTTGTCGTTTTTGGCCGATTCGTTATATACAGTAATGTAATCGGCGGTATTAACCATTTTGGTGAGGCGGGTAGCCTGCTGAAAACCGGTCTGGCCGCGGTACGTAATTTTAGTTTCGCCTTTCTTTCCTTTTTTAGTGGTGATGAGAACCACCCCATTGTTGGCGCGCGAGCCATAAATGGCAGCAGCCGAGGCGTCCTTCAGCACGGTAATATTGTCAATGTCGTTGGGAGAGAGTATTTTCAACGCATCTGCCATAGCAATACCATCCACAATATAAAGCGGACTGTTGCTGGAACTGATGGACCCTGTTCCGCGAATGCGCACTGCCACGCCTTCGCCCGGTGCACCGGTATTCTGGGTAACCTGCACGCCGGCTACACGCCCTTGTAGCGCCTGGTCAACCCCGGCTACAGGCATACGCGTAAGTTCGGTATTGTCAACCTTGGACACTGCACCCAGCACATTGCGTTTTTTTGTGGCACCATAACCAATTACCACCAACTCATCCAGCATGGTCAGTTCTGTTTTTAATTGTATGTCGATGGTGTTTCGGGCGCCTGCTGTTACTTCCTGAGAAGTATAACCAACATAAGTGTACAATAAAACGGAAGTTGCAGTGAGTTCCGACGAAGTCAGTACATAATGCCCGTCAATATCGGTGGTAGTGCCAATGGTGGTTCCCTTCAACTGAATGGTAACCCCAATGAGTGTTTCATTGGTTTTGGCATCTCTTACCGTGCCATCAATGGTCCGTTGCGCCCAAAGAGCCCCGGAGGCCGAAAGCATCATCACAAGAAACAGTAATTTTTTCATCATGATTTGGTGTTTTTTATATGTTGTGACAATTTTTATTTATAAGCTACCACCGTATCTCCGGCAATAATCATTTTACCTTTCGAAGTAAGACGGGTTCCTGCGGGCAGTTCAACGGCCAAAACAGCTTTACCGGCAGGAATCTGAATGCTGATGTTTCCGCTTCCCTCTTTAGCCAGATAGGTCTTTGTCAATACATTAAACAAATCAACCGGCGTTTTGGCACTATAGGTTACCGTTTTACCCTCCCCGTAAGGATTATAATAGAGGTAAACCGGGTAGGAGTTTTCAGCATAAAAGTCCGTAGCATTGCAATCGAGTGCCAATATGCCTTCCACTTCCGTGGGATGCACAATGGCACCGAATACGCCGGCAATGGAGGTGCTGTATAGGCTGAACATGGTTTCATCGGGCTGTCCTTCTACCCATTTTGGGCCATCGCCCAGCGAAACGGGCGAAACGCCTGCCAGCTCCGGCTTTCCATAATCGTCGGTTTTACGAACACCTTCGTAGCCAATGATGCCATGGGTAAGGTTTTTCTGTTCGGGCAACCACTGATGGGCGTTGTCCACCTTATCGGGATAGAACAGGTGGCTGGCATTAACCGCATTGAGCATATATTTACCAATGGCTTCGGCATATTGCGGTTCATATTTCACCATAGGCACCAAAGGCCAGGCTAAAGCGACCGAATTCATGAGGAAACCGTATCCGCCGCCATCGGTAATGCTGCCCTGCAATCCTGAAACATCAAAGTCGCCCCACTTGTCCGCAATCACTCCCCAGCCATAGCGGGCCTCTTTGGACTGGCAGCCGTCAAAGGTATGGTTCAGCAGTTTGGTTACGTCATAATTGGTTCCCTGCTCGGCATTGAGGCGTGCGGCAGTGTAGGCGCCAAAAGGCAGTAAAATCTCGTAAAAGCGACTTTCTTTTTGGTCAACCAGCACCTGTGTAGCGCGTTTTGCTCCTTCCAGATAGCGCGGATCGCCAAACTTTTGATAAGCGGAGTAGAGCACATACGCATGTCCGCCCGCTGCATCCTGTTGCCAGGGAATATTGTTGCGCATGCCCTCCATGGTGGAATAATCGAAATAGGAATAGTCGTAATTCCCGTTAAGCGTGGAATCCGCTTTGTAAAACTGTTCAGCAACGGTGTGCTGTATGTTTTCGGCATTTTCAACATCGGGATAAAGCGCGGCCACCCCGTAAAAAAGCACATTGGGATACACATCGTACCACCAGTCGCGACCATACCCCCCACCGGCCATAGCCACATCGGGGTTGGTATTGTTCATCACAATGTTCCAGTGGTTGTCCGTGTTAAAGTAGTTTTGTGACATCTTCACAAAGTTGTAGCCGTGTTGACTGGTTTTGTCAATGCCCAGCAAACCGGCACTTACCAATGCATTAAGCGCGGTAAGGGCTTCGTGAAATTCGCCATTGTAATGTTCTGGACCCTGGCGCACATCGCCAACCACAGTATAAAGTCCAAAAGTTACCTGGTCAATGTTTCGGCGGGCGCTATCCAACCAGATCAATGAGCCATAAGAGGCGGTATTGCTGAAATCGAACGCCAGACTGTCGAATTGCCGGGCTTTCTTCTCCCAGTCTATAATGTGCAGAGGTTGCGGCAAATCGGGCATCTGGCTGATGCGTGGAATCGCAGTTTGCGTTACCACCTCGCCGGTCTGCATTTTGCATCCCGCAAAGGATAGCAGAAAAATAAATGTAAATAATGTAAAATTAAATTTTCTCATTTTTGTCAGTAGCGTAAGAGTGTTTCATAATGTTTTTTGCCAGCGGGATAGAAAGCATTTGGATAAGCGCCACAATCACCAGCGAATATCTTAACGCAAATTCTTTGGAAACATAGAAAGCCAGGCCAATGAAGAGCACCAGTCCAAAGAACCGTCCCACATACAAGCCAAACTCATGATTAAAGATGTAAGCGTATTTGCTGCGGTTCTCCTTTTCGGATAAGAGGTCGATTACCTGCATCTGTATGGGGAAGTAGGCGATGTCGTGCAAGGGCATAAACAGCACTTTGCACAGCACAAAAATAATAACGCCCAGTGCAGAAAACAGTATCTGATTGGCCAGGGCACCAATAAGGAAAATGGTCATGCCGGCAGCAAAAATGTAAATCCGGTGTTTGGGTTTTGTTGTCCTGCCCAAAAAATAGAGGATAAAAGCGGTTAGTATGCCACTGACACTTTGTATCGTCCCTAAATCACCCTCGTTGCCGACCAAAGTCATGATCAAAATGGCGGGCGCCGTAACAAGGTATCCCTGCACCATCCCTTTTAATGAAGCCAGTCCCAGCATCTTTTTCCATAACTTATCGAAATGAAAATAAAGGAATTTTTTCTGGTCGGGATTTTTAAACTTGTGCTGATGAATTACAATACTGGCCAGAATGGTGAGCAGAAGCACTATTCCTGTTACAATCTTATAGGCGCCTACTACACTGCCACCAAACCATCCAAGATCACCACTTTTTATCAGGAACCAGCCAACAACGGCAGGTACTATGATAAAGGTTAAAGTGTAGAAGAATGTTTCGACGCCGTAATAGTAATTTCTGTTTGAATCGTTTGTGGTATCAAGTGCCAGGAAATCGCGGTTGGCCCAGAAAAATCCAAAGGAAGTACCCATAATGAATCCCGATATAGATACCCCTACCATGCTAATATTATCGAGTGTCATCATAAAAATCATAGAAATGCCGCTTAACAGCATACCAAAGCTATATAGCCGCGCTATCTTGATCTTGTTCAGCAAAAACCCATTGATAAGAAAGGTAAAGGGTATTCCCGTGTAAACGCACAACTGGTAAACCGCTACCATGCTTGGATTATTAGAGCTGCGCATGATATAGGCACCTACAAAGATGTCAATAACCGGGAGCACAAATGCGTATATCATATTGGTAATAAGAACCAGACGCATGTCTCTGGGCATTGACATGAAAAAACGGAACTCCTCCAAAATTTTATTCTTCATCTGATGCGTTTTTATCAAATATGGTAACCTGATACGATTTAGCTGCTTGTACTTATTGATTCAATGATTCCAAAATCCGTTTAATCGATAACTCTGCTGCGCAGATTACCTCATCGCTGGCCCCATAGTAAATCGTAATTTTATCTCCATCCACATATTGACCATTGGTAAATACCACATTGCCAAAAAACCCGGTTTGTTCATAAGGTTGAGTTGGCTCCATAATTGGGTCCACACTTCGGGCAAGCACCTTAGTCGGATTGTTGATGTCGAGTAGCAGTGCACCGAGACAATAGCGATGCTCTCTGTTGGCGCCATGATAAATTTCGAGCCAGCCTTTTTCGGTGCGGATGGGTGCTGCTCCACCTCCTACCCTGGCCGAATCCCAACTATCGGGGCGCACCATGGCGATGCACTTGTGCTGCCCCCAGTGAATCAGGTCGGGCGATTGAGCAATCCAGATGTAATTGCCACCCAGGTCGGGACTGCTTGGGCGGTGCAATGCGTAGTATTTGCCATTTATCTTTTCCTCAAAAATGGCGCAATCCTTATTGTGTGGCGGAAAAATCATGCCTTCGCGGTCAAAGTTTTTCCAGTCCTTTGTGCGGATAAGGCCTACGCCTACCCCAAATTCAGATACTTCGGTAAAAGTGAGGGCAAAACCATCTTTCATGGTGCCCACCCGGCAATCTTCAATGCCAAAGGTTTCCAGCTCGCCCTTGCCGAAGATGGGCGGATAGCCATCGGGTTCGTAAAAATTAATCCCGTCGTCGCTGCAAACCAGGCGCAGGTAGCTAAGTGTGGTCAGGTAGTCTTTCTTTTTGTAGTTGATTACGCGGGGGTCAGAAGCATCCAGGTCGGGGTCATTTTTATCGAAACTTAGTATTTCAATATTTCCGGCCTTATTGTATATCGGGAAACTGATTTTGCCCTCTATCTGTTTTGGCCTTTCTGCAACACGCAATACCAGCCAAATCTTGCCCTCATATCTAAAAACGCCCGGATTGAGCAGGCAGGTAATTTCCATGCCTTCGATACCGGGTTTGAGATCGGATGGCCGCATCAACGGATTTTCGGGGAAACGTTTTGCTATGTCCATAATTTGTTCCATTTCATTAAAATCCACGCAACGACCCGCCTGAGTCGGGCACGCGCGAAGACGCAGAGACTTTTCACATTCGACAAATGCAATACATTAATATGAAGTGCGCTGCAACGATTCACAAAGTTACAATCGATTGCGCTAAAGGTGTGTACGGTGGGGTGCTGAATGTGTACGGTGGAGTGTGGAATAGGGGATTTAGAAGGGAAGAGTGATTTCAGTGGTCGGGCAACTTGTGGAAATTGGCGAAAATAAATGTGATTTCGCCTATTTATGGCAATAGGATGTATAATGCTTCATTGATCAGAAGAATACAAGGTTACACAGTGTCGCACAGAGAAAAACAAAATGTTACACAATGTAAATCTATAAAAAACCAGAAAAGCTCTGTGAAACTCTCCCGTCTTGACGAGTCAAGTCGAGCCAAGCTCTGTTAAACTCTGTGAAAACACTTTTCTCCTGGGCGGGACAAGTCGTGAAACATACAGTTACACAGTGCCGTACAGAGGAATAAGTCGTGTCTCATAATTTAAAGCCTGCTTAATAAATGGTTTGTATTGTTTTTTTTAATGATTTATATTCCTATTTTCGTTGCGGATATATGCACGCCAGGAAACTTAAAAAAGTATGCATCATTTTCTGACTTTAGTGTTGAAAGTAAAGATTTTGCTTTGGTTAAAAACTTTGCAGGAGCTTATGGACTGATTAACACGGAGGGAAAAAATCGTGAGATCATTTTATGACAATATTGGTGAATCTGGAAAAATTGAAAAGGATGTAGCATTGGTGAGGTCTGTTCCCGGAGCATACGGGTTTATAGATAAAAATGGTAAAGAAGCTGTTCCTCTAATCTACACATTAGATGAAGCAAAAGAAAAAGTTAAAAGTATTGTACACTGGTAAATTTGATCATAAAATTACTGGTTAAACTCGATTTTGAATACGTAAATGGAATTTTTACTCAACTGATTTCTAATAAAAAAACTAAATGAAACGAAGCATTACATATTTGATTGTACTGACATTATTTATTTTCACTGGAGTTCAGGCACAAAAATTCAGTTTTACGGCTATACCTGATTGGGTTAAATCAGTTGACATTCCCACTGAATCTTCCATCTCAAAGTATGATATAACATCAGGATTCTATTTAAAACTGGTTGATTATCAGGTTAGTCTTGAAGAAAATGCTTTCTTCACCCATGAAGTCAGAAATGTGATTTCGTATGGTGGAATTACCAGTGCATCACAGTTACTTATATCCTATGATACTTCTTATCAGCATCTGGAAGTTCATCATCTTTTCATCTGGCGTAAAGACAAAAAGATTGACCGCACAAAGGAACTTAAACTGGAGATAATGAATAATGAATATAATCTACATAATGGAATTTACACCGGTGACATTACTGCCTATGCCAATCTGGAGGATATCAGGAAAGATGACCTCATTGACTTTGCCTACACCCTGGTTGGGAAAAACCCGATTTTTGATGATGATAAGTTTCTTTTTGTCCCACTGGCCTCTATGAATCCAATTGATCTGTTCACATTGCGTGTCCTGTATCCCAAAGAAAAGGAGTATAACTATGAATGTGTAGATTGTGACAGCCTGAAAATTACTGACACCGTGATCGGTAATTACCGGCAAATTGGAATCCATTACCCAAACTTAAAACCCATTAAATTAGAGGACAATATGCCATCATGGTCAATTCCTTTTCAACTCTTTACTTTAAGTAGCCATAAATCCTGGAAAGACGTGAATGCATGGGCTCAAAGTGTCTTTTCGTTGCCAGATAAACCTAAGCTTGACGATGTATTGGAGGAGGTTTTAACGGGTGACGAAACCACTGAGCAGAAAATATTTAAACTCATTAATTATGTTCAGGATGACATTCGTTACATGGGAATTGAATCAGGGATTGGAAGCATCAAACCTTTCGCTCCTGAACAGGTTGTAAAACAACGCTTTGGAGACTGTAAAGACAAGTCACTCCTGCTGGTTTGGTTATTAAAAAATATTGGAATAGAAAAAGCTTATCCGGCACTGGTTAATTCAGTTACGCAAAGTAAGGTGGATAAATATTTGGTCAGCAACCAGATTTTCGATCACTGTATAGTTACGTTTGAGTATGACAACGAAACGTATTGGGTTGACCCGACCATTGCCATGCAGGGAGGAGATTTTAAAGATCTTTATACTCCCGACTATGGGAAAGCACTTATTATTGGACAAGCTGCCGATACATTACAACTAATGTACGTAAAAAACGAAGCGGGAATGACAAAATATTCAGATGAGTTTACTTTCCGGTCTTTTACCGAGCCTGCACAGCTTAAAATAACTTCTGAACGCAATGGTTTCGAGGCAGACATTCGAAGGTTGGGAATGGAGTACTATTCTATAAATGATATTACAGAATTGGTTGGCAATGAATTAAAATTGCAATTCCCTGCTGTAAATAAAACCAGTGAAGTGATCATCAATGACGATATGGACTCCAACACATTCACGATGACATATAATTATGAAATTGATGGAATGTGGAAGGATGGAGATAAGGGAACTGCTGAAGCAGCAAAAGGGTTATGGCTTTACAGATTTGAGCCGCGCACGATATACAATTATCTAAAAACATCAGTCTGTGAAGAACGGGTATATGATTACGAGTTGGCTTTTCCTCAAAATGTTCATTATCGCGTAGTTTTGAATTTTCCTAAAGACTTGCTGGCAACAGATTCTTTTAAAACCTACGACAACGAAGCTTTTTATTTTGAAGAAAAAGTAGAACAACTAAACAGCCATTCTTTGCAGGTTGACTATCGCTTTATGACAAAGAGAAACTGCATTGAAGCAGCCGCTTATAAAAAAATATGCGCCCAAAGCAATGAATTGGTTGAAAAGTTACCTATTGTCATTTACTTCCCCAAATAAACCATTACCATGAAACCAATCGTTTTCCTTTTTGTCTTAACCGTTGCTTGTTCAGGAACACTTTTCTCTCAGGATACCCTGGTTAAATATTTTGATAAAGACTGGAATGAAATATCAAATAAAGACGTTGCCGTCTATTATCGAAACGCATATGCAGACAGCAATAAGATGTGGGTTGTAAATGACTACTTTATGAGCAATCAAATCCAGATGTCGGGCTCTTATACATCCAAAAAACTTAAAGTAATGCACGGCATTTTTAAATATTATTATGAAAATGGCAAAATAAAATCAGAAGGGCGTTGTTCTAATAATAAAATTGAAGGCTTTTGGAGTGAGTGGTATGAAAATGGGAACCAGCTATCGGGCGGAAATTATTTAAATAGTTTACCTGATGGAAATTGGTCTTATTGGCACGAGAATGGAAAAATAAAATCTGAAGGCAGGTTCATAAATGGTAATTATGAAGGAGAGTGGAATTACTATTATGATAATGGACAGAAACAATCGAAGGGGAGATATATAAACGACAATGCAGACGGACTTTGGGAGTATTGGTATGAAAGCGGTGAAAAGAATGCGGAAGGAAAATTCCTGAACGATAAAAGAACAGGCGATTGGAATTACTGGTATATCAACGGACAATTAAAGAGGACTGAGACCTATATTAATGGAGACATTACTTCTACTATCGGCTATTATGACAATGGAATGATTAACATTAAAGGAGGTCATGTAAAGGGAAAAAGACATGGTGAATGGACTTTTTGGAACGTTGATGGCAGGCCTTTTTTTAGGGGAGCTTTTAAGAATGGAGAAAATAACGGTGAATGGATTCGCTCATTCCCCGAAGGAGAAATGAAAATAATTTACGTGAATGG
>JAVEQP010000093.1:0-13927 GCA_034007585.1 Lentimicrobium sp.
CTAGGTTCTTGGTTTGCTTGTCTCGTGAGAGCATAGCGATAACGAGAGGGTTCTGGGTTTATTTTGGTCTTTGGTCTTTAGACTTAAGCCTTAGAAATTCTCCTCCCCTTGTCTCCCCATCCCCTTGCCTCCCCGTGCCTGCCTGCCCGCCTTAGGCGGGATGGTCTCCCCGTTGGTCATTGAGCGAAGTCGAAATGCCCCTTGTCATCCAATTAAAAGCAGGACTTGCAAGCAGAACAAACCGTCCCCTCCTTTCCGCCTTAGGCAGACTGGCGGGCAGGCCTCGTCCCAAAACGTCCCCCGTCCCTCGTCCCTTTTTCAAATCCGCAATCCCAAATCTGAAATCTGAAATCCGCAATCCCAAATCCGCAATCCCAAATCCGCAATCCGAAATCCTTACCTTTGCATCCAAAACCATTCCCTCTTGGCAAAGCAATCCTATTTCGAGGACATTGTAAAAGTGCTTAGCAGCAATATGTTCACCCTGTTTGCCAATTTACTGGTGGCAGTGCTGCTGGCACGACTGTTGGGGCCGCAGCAGTACGGACTATACACCGCCATACTGGTGGTACCGGTGCTGGTGGTGAGCTTTTTCCAGATGGGCATCCGTGCCACCACCATACATACCCTTGGCTCACGCACCGAAGATGATGACAAAGTTGTTTCGGCGGTGTTCTTCATCCTGATTTTTACCTCAGCCCTGGGCATAATGTTCAGTGCATTGGCTTACCTATTCACCGACACCACAGGCTACACCCCCCTGCTTATTGGGCTGGCGCTGGGAGTTATCCCCATGCGGTTAACCACCATTTATACCGGTGGCATTTTTTTAGGGAAGGAGCAAATCCCCAAAGCCAATCTTATGAACTGGCTTACCGGCCTGCTGATGTTAATTTTTACGTTGCTGCTGGTGGTGGCTTTCCGATGGGGATTAAAAGGTGCTTTAACCGCCATGCTCCTGGCCAATTTCAGCGTTGCCATAGTTGCAGTTATTATGGTTCTCAGGCAGTTTAAACTTCGCTTAAATGCTGATAAAGCGCTGGTTAAACGCATTTTAAAGACGGGGGTAGTCTTTGCCCTCTCCTTTCTGGTCATACAGTTGAATTACCGGGTGGATGTTTTGCTGCTGAAAAAACTGGCAGGCGCAGCCGAAACGGGTATTTATTCACTGGGAGTATCCATAGCCGAAATGCTCTGGCAGATTCCCCTGGCCATTGGCGTCGTAGTAATGAGCCGCAGCGCCAATGCTACCGACTTTAAAATCATGACGCTACAGACGACCCAGTTGCTCCGGGTATCACTGGTTATCGGAGGATTCCTTTCTTTGGGAATTGTGCTGCTTTCGCCCTGGGTAGTTCCCCTGGTTTTTGGCGAACAATTCACCCGAAGTGTCGGAGTGATGCAGGCGATAATGCCGGGAATAATCATGGTCATCGCTTTCCGCATCCTCAGCGGACAACTCTCTGGCATGGGCCGGCCCGAAGTGGCCCTTAAAGCCTTTGCCCCGGCGCTAGTCATCAACGTAGTGCTCAATTACCTGCTGATACCAAGTTACGGAGCCCTGGGTGCAGTTATGGCAACCAACATCAGCTATGCGCTGGCATCGGTACTTTATGTCTGGATGTATGCCCACATATCCGGACTTTCAGTAAAGGCGATCTTCTCCTTTACCAGGGATGACTGGCGCTTTTTGTCCAGATTTAAGCGACCGTAATCTTATTTTAATGTTTGTGAAAATAACCCCTTCCCAATGCAGACAAAAAAAGAACAACTTCCTCCTTTACGTCCGGAACTCACTGCAACAGACAGGATACTTGAGATGATGGCGCTACTCATCCTGGCCACATTGTGGATAATGGCAGTATTTGACTATCCCTCCCTTCCGGAAACCATACCCACACATTTCAATATAAAAGGCGATGTTGACGGCTATGGTTCCCGACTCACGTTGATGATTATACCTGCGATGGTCACGCTGATCATCCCAGGAATGCTGTGGCTCAGCCGCTATCCGCATATTTTCAATTACATCGTAAAAATCACCCCGGAAAATCAACTGCCCCAATACCGGCTTGCAACACGCTTTATCCGTGGCATGGCTGCTGGGCTGGGAATAATATTTCTTTTAATCCTGTGGATGATGATAGCATCTGCCAAAAGCAGCCAGATCCCTTCTATGGCGCTTATTTTATTGCCCATACTGGCAATCAGTTTCATTCCGTTGATTGTTTATGTGGTGATGTCCTCACGTTTGAAATGATGCAAGAGGTAAGTTTCTATGGCAGATTAAGGCAGTTTAGCGCGTTATCATCCCATCTGAACGAAATTTTTTATTCGGTTATAACGGGTTCTTTGGGGATGAACTGAATCCAAATGAAACGTGAAGCATAAAGCCCTATGGCTTATAACCTTCAACATATCGTATCTTTGCCCGGTTTCAACTCATAGCATGGATTCACATCAACCACTTCCGCTATTCTTTATTATCGGCCGGCCGCGTACCGGCACCACCCTGCTGCAATCGCTCTTCGATGCCCATCCCAATATACAGATACCGTGGGAATGCCAGTTTGTGCTCAACCTCTATCCCCGCTACGGGAAAATTAAAAAATGGACACCGGAACTTTTACAGGCATTTTATGACGATCTACTTACCCAATGGCAATTCAGCGCATGGAATCTCGACAGGGAGAAACTAAAAGAAGACCTGTTAAATGCTGCCGGTGAAAACACCTTTAGAAACGTTTGTGAGCGGGTTTACCTGAACTTTATTTCCCTTTATCCGAAAAGCGACATCCAATGGATAGGCGATAAAAATCATGGTTACACCATCTATACCGACCGACTGAAGCGTATCTATCCTGAGGCGAAATTCATCTATGTACTGCGCGATTACCGCGATAATTTTCATTCGGTGACCCGGGTTGATTTTGAGATGCCGGTAGTTTCGCTGGTCACTTACAAGTGGAAGTACTTTTACAAACAGGCACTGTCAGCCTCACGGCGCTATCCCGGTGATTTTCTCTTTCTGAGGTATGAAGACCTGGTCAGGGATCCCGAACGCTATTTCGGGGAAGTATGTACATTTCTGGGCATTGAATACCAGCCTTCAGTATTTGACTTCTATAAGAAAAAGGATGAGGTGGCAAAAACCTACCCAACGGATATCCTCGAAAAGCATCACAAAAGCCTGTATAATCCGATAAATACCAGCCGTCTGGGCCTCTGGAAGAAAAACCTGACACCGGTTCAGGTGAAAATGGCCGACATGGTAGCCGGTAAGTACGCCCTGGCCGCCGGGTATGAGCAGCAATACGAACATTTTGGAGTTTTCATCTATCTCCGGGCCATCCCCGGTATTGCCTATGCGCGCTTACTCTATCTGCTCACCCGCGTAATTGACCGTTTCCCTTATCGCTGGCGCGAAAAAATACTCAGCAAAGGCCCATTGTGGCTGGCCGGAATAGCTGGCAGACTGGCACGGCGAAAAAGCAAGAAAAGTGAGCATTGAGTCTGTCAGCACCTCATGCCTGCCTTTTCAAACCTGCATTCCCTCCTGCCGGGAAACCTTCGATCCTGAAACCTAAAACATATCGTATCTTTGCCCGGTTTCAACTCAAAGCATGGCAGCACAACCCACTCTTCCCCTGTTTTTCATTATCGGACGGCCGCGTTCGGGCACTACCCTGCTGCGCATGCTGTTCGAAGCTCATCCACAGGTGATTGTGCCACCAGAAAGTCCTTTTATCGTTTTCCTTTACAAGAAATATGGCCGGATTACCCAATGGGATGAGGCGACCATTACGGCGTTTTGCGACGATGTAATGGCCCAGCGCTATTTCAGCAAATGGGGCATTGAACACGGGCACTTACTTGAATTACTTTTACAGGAAAAAGGGGAGTGCACCTATCAGCATATGGTTAAAAAAGTGTGCCTCGCCTATCAGTCCGTCTATCCAAAATCGGACCTCGTACTGATTGGGGATAAAAATCCGGCTTACGCCCTTTATATCAACCGGGCACACCAGATATTCCCGGAAGCCAAAATCATTTACATCACCCGCGATTACCGCGACAATTACCTTTCGCTTACCCGCGTAAATTTCGAGGTGCCGGTTGTCCCCCTGGTGGTATATCGCTGGAAATTTGCCCTGAAAAAGGCGCTAAAACTCAGAAATAAAAATCCGGGACTTATCTATATGCTCCGCTATGAAGACCTTGCCACCAATCCGGAACCTCATCTCAGGGCAATGTGCGATTTCCTCGGCCTTCCTTTTGATGCATCGGTATTGTCGTTTTACAAAAAGAAAGATGAGGTGGAACATGCTTATGAATCATCGGGGGAATTAAAGACCATTCATCGCAGCCTGCTTAAACCCATCTCAACCGACAGCCTCGATCGATGGAAAGAAGAGATGACTCCAAAACAGATCAGAATGGCTGACCTGGTAGCCGGCAAGCTGGCTGAAAAAACCGGATATAAAAGGGAATACCAGGGCTTTAACCCCTGGCTTTACCTTAAAGTCAGTCCGTTATTGCTTTATGCCAATTTAATGTATCGTGCGTTGTTGCTGGGAAATCGTTTACCCTGGCGTTGGCAGAAGCCCTTAAACCAATTCCTGGGAATTTTCCTGAAAACCTACTGGAAGTTTAACCAGCGTAAGGTGCAGGCCATAAAGTAATTACCTTTTATTTTTAGCTGCTCCGGCCTGGTAAACCGCACATTTTATTTTGCTTCCGATAGCTATCGGGTGCCGGGATTAAATCTTCAAATTGAATAAAAACGTCTGAAAAAGTAGCCTGTAAAAAATATGTCTGAAAAACCTGATATCCCTTCAAAAGCTGATCATCCAAGCTTACAGCCCTCAAAACCTCAACCCTTTACGGCTGACATGGACTTAATGCCCTACCGCAAACGCATGGGTCCGGGATATGCGCTGGAAGCAATTCTGGAGGGTTTGCCGGTTTTAATTGCCGATTTTTACGCATCCGGGCTGGAGGTATTGCATGAAATCAGTAAATACGTAAATCTTCAGCATCCCGATAGCTCTTTCACCGGCAAACGGGCTGCCCGGGCAGATTATCAGGAATTGTCAAACCGGGTATTCCTGAAAATCAACAACCATAAGTTACAGGTAAGGAAATCGCCTGAAATTGGCTGGCTAAAAATTCTTTATCCCGGGCTGGAGCAATTTTTATTGCCGTTTCCTCAGGTGCAGGGACTAAACAGCTCATGGCAATGGTATGAAAAAGGGATTTTTATCCCGGTGTTACATAAAAAAATTCATCCCTGGTATGGGTCCTACTTTCCCACCCGGTTCGAACATCTTGAATTATTTGAAAACTGGCTGAAACACTATAAGGGTGCAAAAAGTCCGGCCATTGATGTGGGCATTGGCAGTGGAGTGCTGTCCATGCAGATGCTGAATCATGGCATTTCACAGATTTATGGTACGGATATCAATCCGAATGCCATACTGGGAATGAGTGAATTTATTGCCCGTAATGAACTTCAATCAAAGTTGCAGCTTAGTTGCGGCGACCTGTTTGAGCATTGTCCACGGGAAGCCGCACTCATTGTTTTTAATCCTCCCTGGCTGCCGGGGATGGATTTGTCCGGTGGACTGGATGCCGCGATTTACTATCCGGAAGACCTGTTTTCCCGTTTCTTTGAGCAGGCCGCCCCGCATATGCAGAAACAGGGACGTTTGATAGTATTGTTTTCAAATCTGGCTGAAATATCGGATATAAATACCGTAAATCCCATTATCAGAGAGCTGGAAACCGGAAACCGGTTTCATAAAGTTCAACTGATTACCAAGCAGGTCCGGCCTGCATCTTCAAAAACGAAGAGAGCGGTATCCCTCCGATCAAAAGAGAAAGTAGAATTGTGGGAACTAAAGCTAAAAACAGACTAAATCGCCCCCTGAAGATAAGACCAAACCATCGGATCACCTGAGTGAAATTCCAGATGACTGTAAGCTTTTTTCGATATAACTCTTTGGCTTTGTCTATACAGGTTTGATTTTGAAACTATGACCTGCGCCCTCATCCGGTTGCTGAAAATGGCATTGAGGCCATGCGGTCAGCCCAATCGGTCGGCATCCCTGAAAATAATCAATCCGGAAACTCCATGCGCCATTAAAAAAGAAGCAATCAACAGTCCAAACCAATGGTTTCCAACTAAATGCCCACTTATTACCTGATCGGAGAAGTAATAGATTAGGGTAGCCGCCAATAAGGATGCCCCTGCAGTATAATTTCCAACTTTATAAAACAGTTGGTTTTCGCGCTCATCGGATTCCTTTTTGCCGATAAACGGGTGAGCAGCCAAAAAGGTAATTGCCGCAAGTCCCTTAACACCAAAAAAATAAATGGCAATCACCATAATCAGACCCACGCAGCATTCAAAAATAAATCGCTTTTTCATTTTATTTTTCCTCCATTTTAAGATAAAAAATATCTTCAACCTGACAGTCAAAGTACTGAGCTATCAGCAAGGCCAGCTTTACAGATGGATTAAATTTCCCATTTTCAATGGCATGAATGGTCTGTCTGGAAACCTTCACCTGCACAGATAATTCTTCCTGCGTAAGCTGATTCTTGTTAAACCTTTTGGCTTTTAAATTATTTCCCAGAAACATCTGTCTGCTTTTTACCAATAATTTCCGTACAAAAGTAATCAATACTTTACATTATGTCAAGTATTATATACATTTTAACCAACATATTTAGCAATAAAGCAAAACCGTCACAGTGAATGTCCTATAATAAATTTCCACCAGACCCTACCAACAAAAAGCATTCATCTTCAACATCTTGTGAAACATAATCCGGTACGCTCTCTGGTTCATCAAAATTGCTTTATTTTGCAGCCTCGAATACCTTTACTCCATGCTTTTTAACTCTCTGGAATATCTGCTCTTTTTACCTTTAGTGGTGATACTCTATTTTACCTTTCCGGCAAAATGGCGGTGGCTGCTACTTCTGGTGGCGAGCTATATTTTTTACATGAGCTGGAAGATGGAGTACGTCATCCTCATCGCCTTCACCACACTGGTGGATTATCTGGTGGCCCTTAAAATCGGAGCGCAGACCGTGAAGCGAAAAAAGAAATTCTGGCTTATCCTGAGCCTGGTGATAAATCTGGGCATGCTGGCGGGATTTAAATACCTTAACTTTTTTGCGGATACAGTGAACATGTTTTTCAACGCAACAGGTGCATCACCGCCTTTTTCACTATACAAAATACTTCTTCCGGTAGGGATTTCATTTTATATTTTTCAATCACTCAGCTACACCATTGACGTTTACCGGGGATACAAAAAGCCCGAAACGCATCTTGGGAAGTTCGCACTGTATGTCTCATTTTTCCCTCAACTGGTTGCCGGCCCCATAGAGCGCTCCACCAGCCTGCTGCCACAGATACATCAGCCGCTTGAATTTGATGAGGCAAGGTTGGTTAGCGGATTGAAACTGATGCTGTGGGGCTTTTTTAAGAAACTAGTGATTGCCGACCGCCTCGGCATGTTTGTCAGCTATATTTACGAAAATCCCGGCCAGCACAATGGTATTCCGGTTATTTTGGCCACCATGCTGTTTGCCTTTCAGCTTTATTGCGATTTTTCGGGATATACTGATATTGCGCGGGGTTCTGCCCGCCTGATGGGTTATGACCTCATGATCAACTTCAACCGACCGTTGATAGCCCGCTCCCTACGTGACTTCTGGAACCGCTGGCACATTTCCCTTACTACCTGGTTCCGCGATTATGTGCTGTACTCCCTGCCTTATATCCACCAAAAGAAAGTCATCACCTGGAAGGTGCATCGCAATCTGGTCATCACTTTTTTACTGATGGGATTCTGGCATGGTGCGGCCTGGACTTTTATAATCTTCGGTCTTTTCCATGGCCTGATGCTGGTGTTGGAGGCAGTAGCTGAAAGACCGGTTGCCCTGATCTATGAGCGGACAGGCCTTTCGCGTTTCCCGAAAATAAAAAACGGACTGGGCATCTTTTACACTTTTACCACGCTCACTTTCTCCTTATTTTTCTTCAGAGCCAATAGCCTGACTGACAGCGACCTGTTGATGTTAAAGGCCTTTGACTTTAGCAATACTACAGCTTCCATCCGGCTTCTGCTGAGAAACAATGAGTTAATCTTTGGCATACTGATGATTGCCGTACTGCTGCTGGTAGAGCAATATCACGACAGGCACAATCTGATTCAGAAAATTGCCTCCAAACCCCTGGCATTACGCTGGTCGGTATATATTGGTTTTGTCTTTTTTATACTGCTGTTTGGGGTGCTGCATAATCAGAAATTTATCTACTTTCAGTTTTAAACCGTGATATGAGCAGAAAATTCGTCTTTCATTCCTTGCTGTTTATCATGTTACTGATGATGATAAATGTGGTGCTGGATCAGTCGTTCAAGGCCCTTTCGGTGCACAACATCCTGAACAAGCGGATGGATGAGCAGTTTGCTGAATACACGGATACCCTGAAATACCTTTCTTTGGGCAACTCTCACAATTGTGTGAATACTTACCTGCTGGAAAAGAGCTTTAATTATGGTTCGCCCAGCGAGAACTACATACAATCGTATTATAAGCTGAAACACATACTGGAGCATTCCGGCAAGAAGCCTGAATATCTGTTGCTACAGGCCGATATCTCCACCTACGGGGCTAAGATTGCCGATCGCTATGAATACAATTCCTACTGGATAAAATACATTGATTATCCCGAGTTGGCACGGATTAAAAACGACAGACAGGTACTGACTAAATGGCTGGAAGGGAAGTTCTTTTCTTATGCCGGCAATTATAAGGATGTGCAGCTTTCCATTGTTTACCGGATAAAGATTAAAACCCTCGAAATGCACAACGGCTTCCGGCCCCACCGCGATTACCGAAACTTTGCCGAAGAGCCAAACCGTCAACAACTGGCCTGGGATAAGGCCCATCTCTTTTCCACCCCGGGCGTGTATTTCGATCCCACCATAAAGGCATATTTTAAGAAGATATTACAGCTTTGTGAAGACAATGGGATAAAGGTCTATTTGATCCGATATCCTGTTTCTCAGGAATTTTACACCGAAGAAACGAAGATTGTTCCGGCTGGAAAGCTCTACCCGGAAGTAGAACGCATTGCATCGGATTACTCCTCCTATCTGGGTACCCTGGACTATCACAACCTGTTCTTCGAACATCCTGAATACTTTTTCGACCCGGACCACCTGAACATAAAGGGCTCTGACTTATTTACCCTGAAACTGGCAGACGACCTTAGACTGTTGAGTCGTTGATTCGTTGAGTTGTTTAGTCGTTGTAACAAGTAGCCTAGCAGATTATCCCGTTAGTTCGTGTTAGGTGGATAAGACGTTTTCACCTCACCCCAGCCCTCTCCTTAATTCGAGGGAGATTTATCAATAAATTTAGGAATATTTGAGATGAGTGATGAGAGATGAGTGGAGGGTTGAGTCGTTGAGAAAAGCGACCTAATAGGTTTTCTTTCAACCCGTTAGGTCTTTGAGGTAGGTAATAATGGGTGATTTGTTTCCCGAATCGCTACGCTCAAGAGTCGTTGATTTGTTGCGTGTCCGTCCCTCCGCCTCAGGCAGACGGAGCGGGAGTCGCTATCATCCATGCGAAGCAGAATTTACAGTTCTGTTCTCCGTCCCTCACCAAAAAAAATCCCGAAACCGCTCAGCGGCCCCGGGATTCCTGTTTAAGATATGAAGAAGCACTACCGCTTACCCATTACGAATTGGAGTTCTTCAATCAGGTTTTGGGCATTGGCATACTTGTCAATAATAAGCATTACATAGCGGATGTCAACGCTGATGGTGCGCTGCAGTTCGGGTTCAAAAGCGACGTCGCCGCTCATGGCTTCCCAGTTGCCATCGAAAGCAATGCCAATCAGGTCTCCATTGCCATTGAGCACTGGACTGCCTGAATTGCCGCCGGTAATATCGTTATTGGTAAGAAAATTCACCACCATACGTCCGTTTTTATCGGCCCATTTGCCATAATCTTTGGTGAGATAAATTTCTTTTAACCTTTCGGGAACGATAAACTCCTCGTTGGTGGGGTCTTCTTTCTCCATAAGACCCTCCAAATAAGTTACATAATCATAATGAATGGCATCGGCAGGATAATAATCCAGCACCTGACCATAAGTAACCCTCATGGTAGAATTGGCATCGGGATAATATACCTTTTCGGGATGAGATTTGCGCAACGCATCCACAAACAGTCGTTCAGCACGGCCTGCCCTTTCATTCAGCGGGGCAGCTTCCATATTTTGAGTCATAAAAGCCGTGTAGATAGAGTTGGTCAATTTGTAAGCCAGGTCCTTTTCAAAAGTCTTTAATGATGGTTTGGCCAGGAAAGCTTCATAATTCTGCCGGGTAGCCAGCACTGAAGTTTCAAACAGTTTTTCAGCAAAACGATTCACATCTCCTTTGAATTTTTTATCGATATAGTTAAAGATATCGGGCAATTCATTGGCGGGTATATCTCTTTTGTAAAGCTCCAGAATTTTGGCCACGATTTTTTGTTCCGTTGCGGGGTTATAATCCTTAAAATGTTCTTCGCCCATGGCATAAAATGGGGCCAGTTGTTCCTGAAGTGCAGCGCCTTTTAAATCGGTTTTCAGAATGTTGATGATACCTTGGGCCTGCATGGGAAAGTTCATCATTTGTGAGCCAAAAAATGAGATGGAGAGGTACCACAATTTTTTGTTGTAATCCTGTTCAGTAAGTGCAGCTCCCACCTCGGCCAGGTCATGGAAGATGGTGCCGTATTTCTCACGTCTTTGTTCGTCGGCATTGATCCATTCACTCAGTTCAGTTTCAATGTCTTTTTTCTTGTCATAAACATTCAGCCGTTTCAGGCCGCGACTTTCACCTATCTTGTTTTTCCAGAAGTTGGCCAGCCCGGCATAGTTTGAAGCGTATTGAATACGCACCTTATTGTCGCGATCCATATCGGCTTTCATGATGTCGAGGATGGCACCACCCACATTGATAATGGCTGGGTTTATCTCATTCAGCGTAGCTTGGATGCCCCAGGAGGTCATATACCGGTCGGTACTGCCCGGATAACCCCAAATCATAGCAAAGTCCTCGCGTTCAACGCCATCTACCGAAATTTTAAGAAAATATTTGGATTTAAGCGGAATATTCTCCTTAGCATAGGTTGCTGGTTTACCATCTGGGCCTGAATAAACCCTGAACATGCTGAAATCTCCGGTATGGCGTGGCCACATCCAGTTGTCGGTATCACCGCCATATTTCCCAATGGATGAAGGAGGTGCACCTACCAACCGAACATCGGTAAAGATTTCATACACAAAACGATAGTACTCATTCCCATTATAAAAACTCTTTACCGATACGGTGTATCTGCCATCTTCGGACATTTCGTTTTTTAAATCAGTAACGATTTTTGAAATGGTAGCGTTGCGTTCACTCTCACTCATTTCGGGAGTAAGTTTTTCCGTTACGGTCTTAGTTACATCGTCCATCTTAACCAAAAAGGAGACGGAGAGGCCTTCGTTGGGCAGCTCTTCTTCATGGCTGCGCGCCCAGAAACCATCAGTAAGGTAATCATGTTCAATTGAACTGTGGGTTTGAATGGCATCATAACCACAGTGATGGTTTGTAAGCAACAGTCCTTTGTCAGAAACCACCTCAGCAGTACAGAAGTTGCCTAGATTTACGATGGCATCTTTAAGGCTGGAGTTGTTGATGTCATAGATTTCCTGAGGCGTCAGCTTAAGCCCCATCTTTTGCATATCAACGTAATTGAGGCGCTCCACAAACATGGGAAGCCACATACCTTCATCGGGTGGATTGCCTGCCCTTGTACCAGCCATAACAACGGTAAAGAGCATCAGGGATAATAACAGTTTTTTCATGGGTTGAATTAATATGATTAAATGGATTGAAAATTCTTTAATATAATTGCGAAGTGTAACAAATAAGGGGTGCCCACGTCTAAAATCATGCCAGATACGTTACAGGCTGCGGCTCAGTAAGGTGAAGCTGTGTTCCGGGAAAAGGGTTGTTCGCTTTCAGAACAACCCCTGTCCATTCACGCACATATTCATTGTCAGAGTGCCAGTTGACTTTTGCCCTGTTCAAATACAATGTCCACCGGAATATCGGCATCCTTCAGGCGATCGATATCGGCCTGTAATGCAGGCGGAACCACCGATTTGGTGCTGATCAGTTGCTTAACACCCTCATAATTGCCATCACCCTGCATGGTTAAAATCATGTTGGCCAGGCTTTCTACTGCGGCTTTCATATTGTCGAAATTGACCAGATAGGTGCCATCGGCATTTTTAGTAAATGCTTGTTTTTCAGTAAAATGTGCAAAAGTGAGCATGTTTGCCTTGCCGTGGGCACTGGCTGCACCGAAGCGCACCGAACGGAAGATGCCGGCCATAAAGGTTACGTAATTGTCCATCACTTCGCCATCGGTCAGTTCGTTCATTTCGTAAAGCCGGGTTACCAGATATAATCCCAGAATGTCAGCTTTGGCTTCTTCGATAGCGGAATACTGCTCTTTAAGCGCATCACGCACCGTACCTTTACCATCCAGGGTGTTTTTAATCCCCAGCCCATGAGCTACTTCATGAAACATGGTATTGCTGAAGAAGGCATCGAACTTAACATACTTCTGTTGTGAGGGATCTATAAGTTGTTCAGAGATAGGCAAAAGGATTTTATCAAATTTTGCCTTCATGGCATTCTTCAACTGAAGTTTGCGTGATCCCTTTTTCAATTGTACTTCTTCATCGTTGGGCAGGTTAATGGCAATGGTTTTGCTCCCGGCGTTACAATCGCCGGCATAGTAAACCACATCATAGGCGTTGAGGTCGGCATCTGAACCGGGCACTTCTGCTTTGTACTTCGCATCCACCGGAAGTCCCTGCTGAAGCTCAGGCAACAGAGCGGCAAAATGAGAGAGCCGTTCGCTCCATTCCACATCTTTAATCAATATAAACGCCTCATTAGCGGCCTTATACCCGTACAAAGCATCTTCATAATTTTCTATGGGTCCAATCACCATATCCAGGTTGGCATCTTTCATTTCCATCCAGGCAAAATCGCTTTCCTGAAATTTGTCGGTAAGCAAAGCATCAGCCCGAAGTTCCAGATACCTTTTCAGGGATTCATTTTCGGCCAGAGTGGCAGCTTTCCGCAGCAGTTCGGCTGCCTGTTTTACTTTAGAAGCATAGGCCTCATGATACCATACCACCCGCAGTGTGCCATCTTCATTGCGGCGAATCAGGGTGTACAGGCTACTCTTGTCGGGATTGTCAATGGCTTCGAATTCAGCTTTTTCCATATCTGCCGGATAAAAGTTAGCTCCCAGAGGTTTTGCTCCAATGCCGGCTATAAACGGTTTGTTGCCATTGAGTCTGTCCCAGGGGCCATAATTGATTTCAGCAAAGCGGCGCACCGATTCATCACTGATGCGACTTAAAAAAGCCTCTTTATTGCCAATGGTTTGCTGCCAGTAGATGTCATCCATCAAAGCGGCTGCATCAAAAAGTAGGGGCAGCATCTCTTTCTCTTTGGCGCTCAGGTGACTGATATCAGCGGTTAAGGTAACCGGAGCATAAATCTGCACGCGACGTGAGACATCCACATCATCGGCGGCGGTAAAACTTTCGGTGGCGGGGATATTGCCGGGAAGCGCGTTTTCCATCTCTTCTTCGTTGATAACGGGTTGATTGCAACTGCTCATGGCAGCCACCAGAAATGATGCTGCAATGGCCAAGAATAATTTTTGCCTCATAATGCTTTTAATTTAAGATAGTTGAATACGTTTCAAGCTGCTAATTTATAACTTTTAAACCAATTGGCAGGCCATTGGACTGAATTATTGCGTAATTTGTGATCTGTGA
>JAVEQP010000094.1:0-13854 GCA_034007585.1 Lentimicrobium sp.
TTAAAAAACCCTTTGCGTCTCTACGCCTGCCCCACGGAACGAAGTGTTGGCAGGTCATTGCGTGAGTCTCGTCAGAACATCAAAAGCCCCATAGTGCCCCTTCGTGCCTTTGTGGCAAATAGCCCCACTGAACATTGCCCCCTTTTCTTAGGTTTATATTTAGTTGCCTGAATACGTTCCCTAAAATGGGATGGTATATTTAAACTACCTTACTTATTGCGCTTACAATCATCAGCATTCGCCTGGCCGTCAATGGAGTTGCCAATTCATAAGCGGTAATCTTATCTTCATCTGCCTGCTTACAAACCATTCTGATTTATGAAAAACCTGCTGAAAACCCTTTCAACCGCTTTGCTGATGATATTCGGCACTGTATATATACAGGCACAAAATGCTGAAATTGACAGTCTTAATCGCCTCATCAGCAAAGAAACCGATGACAAGGCCCGTATCGGCCACATGCTCGAAAAAGCTGACCGCATAGCGATCATCAGCCTCGATTCCGCCATCAGCCTCAATTTGAAGATAGTGGAAGAATCCAAACGGATAAATTACACTCTCGGACAGGAGGAAGCAAGGGCAAAGCTGGTGCACAATTATTCCTACCAGGGCAATTCAAAAGCAGCACTTAAACAATTGATCGAATTTAAGCAGTTGGCTGAGCAAGTAAAGGATTCCGGCACTTTTGCCAATTATTATTCAGCCACCGGCTTGTATTATGGCATGCAGAGCAAATATGATTCGTCCATCTATTTTTATGAAAAGGCCATTCCGCTGTATGAAAAGATCGGTAACCGGCAGCGCGCAGGGCAAAGTGCATCTAACCTGGCGATTGGTTATCAGCAACAATCCAACTATCCAAAAGCACTTTTCTATCAGCAAAAAGCACTTAAAATTCATGAAGAAGATGGGAATATAGGCCAACAGGCCTACACTGTGGTGAATATGGCCAATACATACCAGAATATGGGTGATAACCGGAGGGCTGAAAGTTATTTTCTGAAGTCCATTGAACTGGCGAAGCAGAAACAGTTGACCAATGTTGAAGTGTATGCCTATACCAATCTATCAAGTATGTTTCTCGATATGCTTCAATGGCAGAAGGCTTATGATTACGGTATGCAAGCGGCAGAATTGGGCGGCAAAATGGGAGATAAGGGCATACAGGCAGCTAGTTATACAAAGGCTGCTCTAGCCAAAGCCCGTCAGAATAAACCCGATGAAGCGCTCGCGTTATCTAAACGTGCTATTTCCCTGGCCGACTCTGTGAACCAACCTATGATCACCCAGCAGGCCTATTCGGGTATGGGTTTTGTGTTGAAGTCGCAAAAAAAATGGAAGGAAGCCATTCCGTATTACGAAAAAGCACTTACCTCGCTCCAGAATGCAGATCAGTTTATTGAAGAAAATGGTAGCTTTTTCAGAGAACTGTCAGAATGTTATGAGCATACCGGCAATCCGGCAAAAGCCCTCGAGATGTATAAGCAATATTCATTAATCGCTGATTCGGTGAACAACCGAAACAACATCCAGAAAGCAATCGAACTCACCATGAATTATGAGTTTGAAAAAAAGGAACAGGCCGAAAAAGTAAAGCAGCATGCCAAAGATGAGCTTAATCGTACGCGGATGATTGGCCTGGGAAGCGGACTATTTCTGTCGTTTATTATCATTATCGGAGCCGCCATTGGTTACCGTGGCAAGCAGCGCGCCAATACCCAGCTTCGGAAGCAAAAAGACGAAATTGAAAACGCGCTGGTCCGGCTCAAGGAAGCACAATCGCAGCTCATCCAATCAGAAAAAATGGCTTCGTTGGGAGAATTGACAGCCGGTATTGCTCACGAGATACAGAATCCCCTCAACTTCGTAAATAATTTTTCGGAAGTGAGCACTGAGTTGATTGATGAACTACAGGAAGAAATAGTTTCCGGAAACAAGGATTCAGCCAATGTTCTTGCAGGTGAAATTCGGGATAACCTTGAAAAAATCACCCATCACGGCAAACGTGCCGATGGCATTGTAAAAGGAATGCTCCAGCACAGCCGCCGAAGTAGTGGCGAAAAAGTGCCCACGGATATCAATACCCTTGCGGATGAATACCTCCGCCTGGCTTATCATGGAATGCGGGCTAAGAACAACACATTTAATGTTACCATGAAGACCGATTTCGATCCCACAATAGATAAAGTGAATGTGGTGCCACAGGATATTGGCCGGGCCATACTCAATCTGATCAACAATGCATTTTATGCCGTGGCCGAAAAAGGCAAATCAGCTAAGGTGGCCGGCAAGGCATTCGAACCGTTGGTTAGCCTGAGTACAAAAATGAAGGACAATACTGTTGAAATCCGGGTAACCGACAACGGAACGGGCATTCCGGAAACGATAATAGATAAAATCTTTCAACCCTTTTTCACCACCAAACCAACCGGACAAGGCACCGGACTTGGATTAAGTTTGAGCTATGATATTATAACCAAAGGGTATGGCGGTGAATTGCTTGCGAACAACAAAGAAGCTGGTGGTGTTGAGTTTATTATGAGTTTTCCGGTCATACAAACCCAGGACTTAAATTAATGCAAGACTCCTGCATCATCCGCCCATTTTATCTGATCAGTTTACTGGTTATTCTGCTGGCTGCCTGTAAGTCTGATGTAAGGCCGATGAAGTCGGATGCCTTTCACCAAAAGGATTCCATTGAAGCTCCCGTGGTGGTGGAAGCAGGCTTACCTGTGGTTTACTCCCTGGACACCATGCCGTTATCACAAGTAGTCCGGGTTTCATCCAGACCGAAACCGGTAGCTCATCCCGCCGGTTTTTATGTAAATATGCCAAACTTTAACACGGAGCACGGCCTGGCACTGAGCAGTATAGCCGGTGCTTACAAAGACAAAGCCGGGAACCTTTGGTTTGGCACTTCGGGCAATGGGGTGAGCAAATACGATGGCAAGTCGTTTGCCAATTACACTTCAAATCATGGACTGATCCACAACCTTGTTACCGCTTTTGCCGAAGACAATGAAGGTAATTTATGGATAGGGACTTATGGAGGGATAAGCAAGTACGACGGAATAGGTTTTGAAAATTATACGACCCAACAGGGTTTGGTGGATAATGATGTAAACCAGATGCTTACAGATAAAACAGGGAATATCTGGATTTCGACTACTTCCGGCATATCTAGGGTGAGCCCAGGAAAAGTGCCAGGAGGGAAGACAATATTTGTAAATTATTCAGTAAAGCAAGGTTTGCCAAGCCATTTCGTGGGAGATATACTTGAAGACAGTGATGGCCAGCTCTGGTTTGCCACAAATTATGGCATAAGTCGATACGATGCTGCTTCCGAAGCAACTGGGGGGCCGGCATTTGTTAATTATCCCTTCCGGGATAGCGCTGCTCAGGCAAATACCCTTGTGGAAGATGAAAACAAAAGGCTCTGGATCGGCACCAACCGGGGTGTGGCCGCTTTCGATTCCCGAAAGGGAAAGAACAGCATTGATTCAATTCAGTTTACGACCAATAATGGATTAATAAACAATGAAATAAGAAGTAGTTGTGTGGACAGGGAAGGCAATATATGGTTTGGAACTAGAACCGGTGTGTCGCAAATCCGTATAGTTGACGGTGCAATGGTGAATTTTACCACGCAACAAGGCCTTGCCCACAATAAGGTTAATAGCATTATTATGGATGACAAGGGTTGCGTGTGGTTTGCTACCATGGGCGGCGGTCTGAGCAGGTACGACGGCGGCAGTGTTACCGGGTTTGCCAAAGACCAGGGATTTCAGGATAACAGTTGCCTGGCCATCACCGAAGACCCGTCGGGAAGGTTGTGGATGTGTGGCCAAAACGGTGGAATTATCAGCTACAACGCCAACGAATCCGACGGAAATAGAAGATATTTTACCCGATACACTTCTGCACAGGGATTTCCTGATATAGCGGGTTTTTCAATGATCAGCGATAAGGCCGGTAATCTTTGGTTTAGTGCAGATGATGGTGTAAGCCGTTACGACGGACGAACCATCGTAAAATACACGCCGACGCAGGGATTGATTGCCCCATTCGCGGTGAGCCTGATGGAGGACAGCCGGGGCCGCATGTGGATTGGTACCTATGAAAAAGGGATCAGTGTGTTTGATGGTAAATCCTTCACCAATTTCACCACAGAACAAGGTCTGGTGCATAATACGGTCTGGAGTTTTTATGAAGATGAAAAAGGCAATGTGTGGATGGCCACCCGCGGTGGTCTGAGCCTGTTTGATGGAAAATCCTTTAAGAATTTCACCAAAGCCCAGGGACTGACCGACAATAAACTTTCCTATGTAACGGAAGATAAAAACGGCAACATCCTTATCGGAAGCTGGGGCGGCGGGGTTTCGGTTATCCGGAAGCAGATGGTTGAAAAACTCACTTCCGGGGAGATTTTTCCCAACGGAGAAGCTATTTTTGAAAACTTTACCACCAACGAAGGTCTGGCCAATGATGTGGTTTACAGCATTCTGGAAGATGAAGCAGGAAATATTTTCATAGGAACCAGCCTGGGATTTACCGTGCTCAGGGGTGGAATCAGCGTTTTGGGCGACCGTCTTGCTAAAGATGGGATTGAATACTTCAACCAGAAAACCGGCTATCCGATCAAAGACATCGCCAACAATTACAGCATGTACCTGGATAAGAAAGGGATAATCTGGGCTGGAACGGGCGATAAACTGGTAAAGTTTGATTATAAAAAAGTCCGCAGGAATTCAAGCCCGCTGAAAGTATTCATTGAAGCGGTGCAGGTGAACAACGAGAAAATAAGCTGGCACACCCTTCAACAGGCGTACATAGTTGGTAGTGAACCCAAAAGCAAAACGTATTCGGTTGCCCCGTTTGTAAAGAATGAACTGAGTGTTTTCGGTCGCAAACTGGCCGAACATGAACGCGACACCCTGATTCAGCGCTTCGGGAAGGTACAATTTGATGGTATTACACGGTTTAACGCGCTTCCCGAAAACCTGGTTTTGCCTTATGCCTTCAACAACATAAGTTTTGATTTCGCAGCCATTGAAACCGCAAGGCCATCACTGGTTCAGTACCAGTTTAAGCTCAATGGTTACGATAAAACCTGGAGTCCGGCAGGCATTAAATCCACAGCCAGTTTTGGAAATATTTCGGAGGGAAGCTATACCTTTATGGTGAAAGCCCTTAGCCCCGAAGGCGTTTGGAGTGAGCCGGTTGCCTATCATTTTGAAGTTCTGCCGCCGTTTTACCGTTCGTGGATGGCTTACCTGCTTTACACCCTGTTGCTGGTGGCAGGAATTTTCGCGGTGGACCGTTTTCAGCGCAGGCGATTGATTGCCCGGGAGCGTCAACGTGCCCTGAAATTGGAGTTGGCTCAGGCTAAAGAAATTCAACAAGCCTACACTGAACTGAAATCAACCCAGGCACAACTTATACAGAGCGAGAAAATGGCTTCGCTGGGCGAACTGGCCGCCGGGATTGCTCATGAAATTCAAAACCCGTTAAATTTCGTAAATAACTTTTCGGAGGTCAGCAGAGAGCTTATAATGGAAGTGCAGCAGGAGTTGGCCATTGGCAATTCACAATTGGCAAAAGAAATGCTTGATGATGTTCAGGGAAATCTTGAAAAGATTAATCACCACGGCAAACGGGCCGATGGCATTGTTAAAGGCATGCTTCAGTACAGCCGAAGCAGCTCTGGGACCAAAGAACCAACCGATCTCAATGCCCTGGCAGATGAATACTTCCGGTTGGCCTATCATGGATTAAAGGCCCAGGATAAATCCTTCAATGCTTTTATGGAAATCAGCTTTGATGAGAACATCGGAAAAATTAATATTATTCCACAGGAAATCGGACGGGTTGTCCTAAACCTGATCACCAATGCATTTTATGCAGTGAATGAGCGCAAAAAGCAGTCGGGGAGCGATTATCGCCCCACCGTTTGGTTACGCACCCGAAAGCTGAATGGACAGGTTGAAATTGAGGTGGCCGACAATGGCAATGGCATTCCTGAAAAGGATATTGGGAAAATATTTCAGCCATTTTTTACCACTAAACCTGCCGGAGAAGGCACTGGGTTGGGGTTAAGCATGAGTTACGATATTGTTACCAAAGGACATGGCGGCAAGTTAAGGGTAAAAAGTAAAGCAGAAGAAGGAACATCCCTGGTGATGCAACTACCGGATTTGGCTTAATATTTAACCGGATACTCACACAAATGATTTTGACTGAACAATGCCAGTTCATCAAGGTTTAATATATAGTTATCTATATACTTACTTTCCAATCAGACATTTGATGACACGCATTTTCTGATTGTACTTGATATTCTTCCCGATTGGCAGCCTGCCCTGCAATAAAAAGGCACACTTCTCAATAAAGCTTGCGCTTATTCCAATGGTTCTTCATCAACTTTGACTTCATTTTTCCATATATGAAAACATTTTTGAAAATTAGTGCAATCGTTATTCTGCTCACAGGCAGTTATCATGATGTACATTCCCAGAACCGGCAGATCGATAGTTTGACCCAACTTATTAAAGAGGAGACTGATGAGAACAAGCGGCTGGATTATATGCTGACAAAATCGGGCTTACTGTCCAGAATAAATCTCGATTCAAGCATTCGTTACTCCCAAAAAACGCTGAAGGAAGCAAAGCGTATAAATAGCAGTGCTGTTCAGCAGTCCATCATACAAAAGATGGTTGCCAACTACTCTTTTTCCGGCAATTCAAAAGAGGCCCTCAAGTACCTTAATCAATATAAGCTTCTGATAAAGAATACCGATGACTCATTGAGTATTGCAGATTATTATGCCAGTGCCGGATTGTATTATGGCATGCAAAGTAACTACGATTCTTCTATTTATTTTTATAAAAAGTCCCTGTCGATATATGAAAAATCTGGCAAACAGTCACTTGCAGCCACAAGTGCTTCTAACCTGGCTATTGCCTATCAACAACATTCAAACTATCCTACCGCGCTTCATTATCAGCAAATTGCACTTAAAATTCAAGAGGGTTTAGAAGATAGCAGCGGACAAGCATATACGTTGGTAAATATGGCGACCACTTATCAATATATGGGCGATTTGAAGCGGGCTGAAACTACTTTTCTTCAGAGCATCGAAATAGCGAAAAAAAACAATATAAATAATGTTGAATTGTATGGGTATTCGAATCTTGCAAATCTGTATATTGAAAAACATCAATGGCAGAAAGGCTATGACTTTGCCATGGAAGCGGTTTCTTTGGGTAAAAAGATGGGAGATAGGGGCATAGAGGCCGCCAGTTTATCTAAAGCTGCCAGAGCAAAAATTTCGCTCAAACAGTTGGATGAAGCCCTGGAGTTGTCTAAAAGATCCATTGCGATTGCTGATTCAATAGATCAGCCTTTGGTACGGAATCAGGCGTATTCAAGTATGGGCGATGTACTTAAATCATTAAAAAGATGGAAAGAAGCCATCGCTTTTTATGAGAAAGCCCTAATAATTAATGACTTCAGCCTAAATTATAGCAGTGGGAATGCCAGCCTTTACGAGGACTTATCAGAATCCTATGAGCAAATCGGCAACGCCGCAAAAGCTCTCGAAATGCATAAAAAATACACGGTAATTTCCGATTCGGTACACAGCAGGGACAACATCCAAAAGGCCACGGAGTTGACCATGAATTATGAGTTTGAAAAAAAGGAGCAGGCAGAAAAAGTAAAGCAGGATGCCAAAGACGAGCTTAACCGCACCCGGCAAATTGGTTTGATTAGCGGACTTCTGCTATCACTGATTATTATAGTAGGTGCCGGCATTGGATACCGGGGCAAACAGCGGGCCAATGCCCTGCTCCGGAAGCAGAAAAATGAAATTGAAGACACTTTAAGAAAATTGAAAGCTGCCCAATCGCAACTGATACAATCGGAGAAAATGGCTTCATTGGGTGAACTTACCGCCGGCATTGCCCACGAAATACAGAATCCGCTTAACTTTGTGAATAACTTCTCGGAGGTGAGCAACGAACTGATTACGGATGCGTTGGATGCTCTGGATGTTGGACCCGGGTTTTCGGAACAATCGGCCAGAGAGATACTTAAAGATGTTCAGGATAACCTGATTAAAATCGCCCATCACGGCAAACGGGCTGATGCTATTGTGAAGGGGATGCTTCAGCACAGCCAAAGCAGTTCGGGCATCAAAACACCTACGAACATTAACCTGCTGGCCGATGAATACCTCCGTCTGGCCTATAACGGGCTGAGGGTTAAGGACAAAGCGTTCACTGCCCGGCTCGAAACAGAATTTGATAACACATTGGGCAACATCAGTATCATTCCCCAGGATTTGGGAAGGGTAATGCTAAACCTGATTAACAATGGATTTTATGCCGTTAAAGAGAAAAAAAAACTATCCGGCAATGATTATGTACCAACCGTTTGGGTAAAAACCAAAAGGACTCCCGAAGGTGTAGAAATTGGAGTTTCTGATAATGGTAATGGAATACCTGAAACGGCAAAAGAGAAAATTTTTCAGCCTTTTTTCACTACCAAGCCCACCGGGCAAGGCACGGGCCTTGGACTTAGCCTGAGCTATGACATCATTGTAAAAGGGCATGGTGGCACACTTAAAGTGAAATCAGATGAAGGTCAGGGTTCAGATTTTACAGTATTTATTCCGGTAAACTAGCAGAGAAATGAAACCACAAAAAAATCGGGATAAAGAAATCGCCTCTCTACCGGAAGCAGATAGAATAATAGCCGAAAACCAGGCACTTAAGGATACAATTATAAAACAATCCCGGGAGCTGGAGCAGAAAACCCGGGAACTCGAAATTGAAGCTTCTCTGGAAAGAGTGAGGGTAATTGCTTTGTCAATGAAGTATCCGGCTGATATGATAGAGGTGTGCCGGGTAATTTCTGAACAAATGCAGGCGCATGGCATTAAAGATATACGCAATGTGCAGACCGCCCTGATTGACGATAAAAACGACACTTATATTAATTATCAGTATTTTACTGCCTATGGCGAACGCACCATTGAGGAAGCTAAATACAATAAGCACCCTAAAGTATTTGAAATAGTGCAGAGAATGCAGCAATCGGAAGATGCCTTTTTTGTCATAGATTTTGAGGGCGAAGCGCTGGAAAAATTCAGGCAGTACCGGAAGGAAGATCAGCAATTTCCCGATCCTTTACTTGATAATTCCACCTCGTTACACTACTATTTCTATGCTATTGGCGGCGGCTGGCTAGGCTTGTCAACCTACAAACCACTATCAGATGTGGGTCTGGATATGTTTCATCGCTTTCATAAGGCCTTCGGATTGGCTTATCGCCGGTTTCTTGATATTGAACATGCCGAAGCGCTCGCCAGGGAAGCGCAGATTGAAACTGCGCTTGAAAGGATCAGGGCCAGGAGTATGGCTATGCAGAGCACTTCAGAACTTCAGGATATTGTGAACCTTGTTGCCCGGCAATTGCATAAGATGGAAATGGACATAACGGGTGTTTTCATATCAATCAATAATAGGTCAAATGATAAAGAGTTTACCTTTTGGGGATCATCGGGCGTAGCTGAGACCTATGTAAAAAGAGCTTCAATTCCTTTCCTGGATCGCCCAATCTATACTGCTTTGAAGGGACTTGCTCAAAACAGCGAAGGGTTTTTTGTCGAGGAATATACCCGTGAAGAAAAGATAGAATTCTTCAAACACATGTTTAAGTATCCACCGTACAATTCATCTACGCTTGAATGGAAAAATCAGGTATTGTCCCGTGAAGGTGGTTATACAAGGTCTGTTTCAATATCCCATTACACCACCATATTCGTGGTTAACCACCACGGCAGAAAGTTATCTGATGCGGACAATGAAATCCTCAAACGGTTTGGGAAAGTTTTTGAGCATAGTTATGTAAGATTTCTTGATCTGCAAAAAGTAGAAGCACAAACCCGGGAAACAATAAAACAATCCTCTCTCGACAGGGTGCGCGGGCAAATTTCAAGTATGCGTTCAACAGAAGACCTACAACGCATAACCCCCCTTATCTGGCACGAGCTTGAAATACTTGATGTACCTTTTATCCGTTGTGGCCTGATTATTATTGATGAAGCAGCCTATAAGGTGGAAATTTATCTGACTACGCCCGATGGCAGCCCACTCGGAACAATGTTCCTGCCTTTGGATTACAATGCTTTTATTGCTAAAACATATGCTCACTGGCAAATGAAAAAAGTATATACCGAACATTGGACTAGTCAGGAATTTATAGCATGGACTAAATCAATGCTCGAATACGGGCAAATCAAGGACGCCGGCACCTATCAAGGAGCAGCCAAACCTCCGGAATCCCTTTATCTGCACTTTGTACCCTTCGGGCAAGGGATATTATATGTTGGCAATGTGGCCCCGCTTGATGATGAAAAACTGTCACTCGTTAATTCACTGGCAGAAACTTTTTCAGTGGCGTATGCCCGATATGAGGACTTTTCAAAGCTACATAAAGCCAAAGAAGAGGTTGAGCAAGCTTTGTTGGAACTCAAGGCTACTCAGACGCAGCTTATACAGAGCGAAAAAATGGCATCTTTGGGAGAGCTGGCAGCCGGTATTTCACACGAAATTCAAAATCCACTCAACTTTGTAAATAATTTTTCGGAAGTAAGCTCGGAACTGCTTGATGAAATGGCTTCAGAACTGGATGCAGGGAATCAATCTGAGGCGATGGAAATTTTGAGAGATATGAAAGAAAATCTTCAAAAAATAGCCTTTCACGGCAAGCGCGCCGATGCCATTGTAAAAGGCATGCTTCAGCACAGCCAAAGCAGTCCGGGCATCAAAGAGCCTACCGACATCAACGTGGTTGCAGATGAATATTTCCGGCTGGCCTATCATGGCCTGCGGGCTAAGGATAAATCGTTCAATGCACTGATGGAGACCGATTTTGACCCGGGAATTGGGAAAATCAACATTTTTGCCCAGGACATAAGTCGGGTGATTCTCAACCTGATCACCAATGCCTTTTATGCTGTTAACGTGAAGAGCAAGCAAGGAGTGCCTGGTTACCAACCCACCGTCAGCGTGCAAACCAAAAGAACAAATCGGGGGGTAGAGTTGAAGGTTACCGACAACGGCAACGGTATTCCCGAAAAGGACAGGGAGAAAATATTTTATCCATTTTTCACTACTAAACCTGCCGGTGAAGGAACCGGATTGGGATTAAGCATGAGCTTTGATATTGTGACCAAAGGGCATGGCGGCGAATTGAAAATGGAAACCACAGAAGGCGAAGGCACTACTTTTATTGTTTATTTGCCAGATTAATGATTAGATGAAGAAAGGTGTGATGGTATTTCTGTTGACAGCAGCCATGGCTTTTCTGCCGAAGGCCCGGGCCGGCAAGGTGGGTAATTTGCCCGGTTTGAGCGATACCGTCCGCATCATCAGCCTCAATGCATTGGCTGAAAAACTAATAAATAAGGAAGATTTTGACGGCAGCCTGATCTATTCAACCCGGGCCCTCAGCATTGCAGATAGCCTGCTCACATTAAATATCGTCAAAACCAATCAAAAGTATGTGAAAAGGTGTAAAATACTTAAAGCCAAATCAATGGCTGTTGTTTCCGTGGGATTGTTTTTCAGCAAACCCCATCTTGCCCTGGATACGCTGCAATCGGCCTTAAAACTGGCAAAAGAAACCGGAGACAAAAACCTGGAAGCACTCCTTTATGCAGATATTGGGGAGGCATACAACAGCCTTTCAAAAGATAAGATTGCCTTAGGGTATTATTTACAAAGCGTGGCATTGCTTCGCGAAACAGACAATAAAAGTGCGCTGGCTGAGCAACTGATCAATGTTGGTATTACGCAGCGCAACCTTGGAAATTATGGTGATACGATGGAATACCTGATGGAATCGCTGAAAATCAGCCGCAGCCTAGGCGACAACGACAACACCGTTGAAGCATTGTTGGCCATCGGATTTACCTATGCCTTTGTGGAAAGGTGGGATGATGCGCTGAAGTTTCAGGGACAGGCGCTTGAAATTTACCGTAAAGTAAACGATTCGCTTGGCATTGCCAGGATTTATAACGACATGGGTGTAACCAATATGAACGCCGGAAAGCTCGAAGTGGCGCTTGCGCAACACCGGAAAGCTCTTGCCATTCGCCTGAAGTCATCGGAAAACTACTATACTTTTGCCTCGTATCTATACATTGGAGATATACTGGAGAAATTGAACCGCATTCCCGAAGCTATTCAAAGTTACAAGGATGCTTTCAATTATGTACAATATTCAGCTTTCAAAATAAGCGTGGTTGATGCTGAAATCAGCCTGGGAAAGGCTTATCTGAAATTGCCGGATTATACCAAAGCATTGAAAGCATTTTCCGCGGCACACAGTCACGCCCTTGAAATGAAGGACATGTCCTCACAGTCAGAGGCATCCCTTTTTATCGCGAAAGTTTATCTGGCACAGGGTAATCCACGCCTGGCCCTTACCTGGTTGCGCAAAGCAGAAAAAGCGGCCTCGGTGTCGTCATTGGTTTATCTGGCTGACATTTACCAAAGCATAGCTGAAACATACTTTAAATTGAACGATTTTAGGAATGCATATCTGAATCAGCAAAAGTACAGCATGGTTAAGGATTCGCTGGTGGTGTCAGAGAACCTCGAAAAAATTGCCATCCTCTCCAAGCGTCTCGATTTTGAGAACAAACAAGCCCTTCAGAACCAGGAGCATGAGAAAGAGTTAATACTGTCGCAGGCAGAAATAAGGCGGGAGAAGATAACCCGGAATTTCAGTCTGTCGGGGATGGTGATTGCCATAGTGCTGATGATGATTGCATTTGTTCGATATATCGAGAAGAAAAAGCTGAACAATAGACTTAGTGAAACCCTCATTAATCTCAAAACCACCCAATCGCAACTTATACAGAGCGAAAAAATGGCTTCTCTGGGCGAACTGGCAGCAGGTATTTCGCATGAAATACAGAATCCATTGAACTTCGTTAATAATTTTTCGGAGGTGAGTAAGGAGCTTATTGATGAAGTAATGAATGAATTGGCAGTTGATCCCGAAGTTTCGGGATTGGCAAAGGAAATCCTGAATGACCTTAAACAGAACCTTGAAAAAATCCACCATCACGGTAAGCGCGCTGATTCCATCATCAAAGGGATGCTTCAGCACAGTCGCAGTAGTCCCGGCAGTAAAGAGCCTACTGATATCAATGCGTTGGCCGATGAGTTTCTACGCTTAGCCTTTCATGGATTGAGAGCCAGAGACAAATCCTTCAATGCCAGCATGGAGACAGATTTCGATACCAAGCTCGGAAAGGTGAACGTTATTCCCCAGGATATGGGCCGCGTAATCCTTAACCTGATCACCAATGCCTTTTACGCGGTGAACGAAAAACAAAAATCCGGCACTGAAAATTATAAGGCGCTCGTTAAGGTGAGCACCCGAAAAACAAATGATAAGGTAATGGTGTTAATCTATGACAATGGCAATGGTATTCCACAACACGCGCTGGGAAAAATATTTCAGCCCTTTTTTACTACCAAACCTGCCGGTGAGGGTACCGGACTGGGACTAAGCATGAGCTACGACATTGTTACCAAAGGCCACGGCGGCGAACTAAAGGTTAAAACCAGCCCGGAGCATGGCACCACATTTACCATTGTACTCCCAATTTAACAGCAGTGCACTGCATTTACCACGCCTATGGGGAAGGGGAGACGGGGGGACAAGGGGACGAGGAGACAAGGGGACAAGGAGACTGGGGGGGCCTGGGGACGAGGATAGAAATGGCGTGATGGAGTGTTGGAGAGATGGAGAGACAAAGAGACTGATTGATGGGGA
>JAVEQP010000182.1:0-2970 GCA_034007585.1 Lentimicrobium sp.
ACGGCTACGGTTATGGATACGGTTCGGGCTATGGTTATGGTTATTATACCGACGATCAGGAACCGGGCAGCAATAGCGTAGTGGACAAAATGTTTAAAAAATCCTGACACTATTTCTTTTAAAATAAAGATAAAAGGTTGTGGAAACACAGCCTTTTTGCTAATGCACCAATTCAGCCACACGTCCGTTTTTTTTGATTTAACTGAATAAATATGAGCTATACCTATGATTATCCCAGACCTTCGGTTTCAGCCGATGCCGTGGTTTTCCGGAAATCAGACGATAAGATTGAACTATTATTAATCCGCCGCGGCAATACTCCTTTTAAAGGAATGTGGGCGCTGCCGGGAGGTTTTGTAAATATGGATGAAAACCTGGAAGCTGCGGCAGCACGTGAACTTAAAGAAGAGACAAGCCTCGAAGGGGTAGATTTACACCAGTTTCATGCCTACGGTGCAGTTGATCGGGACCCACGCCACAGAACAATATCTATAGCTTATGCGGGCCTGCTTACCCAAAAAGATGCCCCGGTAAAGGCAGCCGACGATGCAGCGGAAGCGGGCTGGTTTGATGTGGATGTTCTTCCCGAAACAGGTTTCGATCACGACATTATCATTCAGGATGCCAGGGCATTTGCCCATAGAATGAAGTGGTTTTAAGCGACTCACCCAGGCTCGGCAACCACTTTCTGTTTAATGCTTACTTTTGCATCAAAAATTGAGCACATGCAAACCATAGAAATCATGTCTCCTGCCGGATCGTTTGAATCGCTCATGGCGGCCATAAAAGCAGGAGCAGGATCCGTATATTTTGGAGCAGGTCAGTTGAATATGCGCGCCCGCTCTTCCAGCAATTTTTCACCCGACGACATACGTGAAATTACGCGCATTTGTAAAGAATATGGGGTAAAATCCTACCTCACCCTCAACACCATTATTTATGATGAGGAACTCCCGCTTATGCGTGAGATGGTTGACCTGGCCAAAGAAAGTGGTGTAAGCGCCATTATTGCCTCTGATTTATCGGTGATGGAATATGCAAAATCCAAAGGCGTAGAAATTCACATCTCCACCCAATGCAACATCACCAATATTGAAGCCATACGTTTTTATTCCCGTTACGCTGATGTAATGGTACTAGCCAGGGAGTTGAACATAGCCCAAATGGAAGCCATTACGCATGCCATCCGGGAGCAAAACATCACGGGCCCTTCAGGGAATCCCGTTCAGATTGAAGTGTTTGTGCATGGAGCACTGTGTATGGCCGTTTCCGGGAAGTGTTACATCAGCCTCGATAACTTCAACGCTTCGGCCAACCGGGGTGCCTGCCAGCAGCCATGCCGGCGTGCATATACTGTGAAGGATGCGGACAATCAGATAGAACTGGAAATTGACAACAAATACATTATGTCACCAAAGGACCTGATGACGATTCCTATCCTTGACCGCCTGCTGGATGCCGGGGTTACCGTACTGAAAATTGAAGGGCGCGGCCGCTCTGCTGAATATGTGAAAACGGTAACCAGAACCTACCACGAAGCCGTGGAAGCCTGGCAGAACAAACAGTTTTCGCAGGAAAAAGTGGAAGAATGGACTGCCGAATTGAATAAGGTGTACAACCGCGGTTTTTGGGGCGGTTATTATCTGGGCGAAAAAACAGGAGAGTGGTCTGAACGTTACGGTTCACAAGCAACTCAAAAGAAAGTGTATGTGGGCAAAGTGGTAAATTTCTTTAACCAGTTAAAAGTCGCTGAAATAAAAATTGAAACCCATTCTGTAAAAACAGGAGACAATATTTTAATAATTGGGCCCACCACAGGTGCTTATGAAGCCGAACTAAATGAAATCAGGGTAGATTTAAATCCGGTAGAAAAAGCCATTAAAGGTGAAAACTGTTCAATTTCAGTAACAGAAACCCTGAGGAGAGGTGACAAGGTCTATCTGCTGGTTGAATCCGGCCATGAGCTGTTTCAGGTGCAGCGGAACGGGTGAAGACAGGACATGAAGACGGGGAGACGGGTATTAAAGAAATTTGAAAATTCCTAATTTGAAAATTTGAAAATTATCCATCAAATCTTCAAATCCCGCCTGAGGCGGACGGACACGCAACCTTTCGCCGATCACTGATCACCGATTACAACAACTAAACAAATCCCGCTCCGCCTTAGGCGGACGGACAGGCAACAAATCAACAAAAAACAATGCACAACTACCATACCCACTCCCGTTTTTCTGATGGCAGCGCTGAGCCGGTTGAGTATGTTAAGGAAGCCCTTCTGCAAGGATTCACCAGTCTTGGGTTTTCGGAACATTCGGTACTGCCTTTTGAAAATACGTTTGCCCTGAAACCGGAAGATGAGTCCCTCTATTGCAATACCATTCTAAAATTAAGGGAACAGTATAGTGATCAACTGCAGTTGTTGCTCTCTCTGGAAGCAGATTTTATTCCGGGGGTTAGTGAGCGTTTCAGCAACTCAAAAACCCGCTTATCATTGGATTACATCATTGGCAGCGTGCATCTGGTGCAAAACCCTGAAGGTGAATTGTGGTTTATTGACGGGCCCAGGCGAGAAACCTACGATGAAGGTTTGAATCAATTTTTTGACGGGGATATTCGCAAAGGAGTTACTGCCTACTGGCATCAGATTAACCAGATGCTTGAAGAGGAAGCATTCGATATCATCGGACACCTGGATAAAATAAAAATGCATAACCAGAACCGGTGGTTTCGGGAAGATGAACCCTGGTATATTGATCTGGTTAATGAAACCCTGAATCTGATCCGCGAAAAGCAGGTAATCGTTGAAGTGAATACCCGTGGAATCTACAAAGGACGGTCTCCTCACCTTTTCCCTGGTGAGTATATTTTACGCCGCCTCAGCAAACTGAATATTCCGGTTATGCTGAGCAGCGATGCCCATCATCCTTCAGAATTAAGCATGTATTTTAAAGAAGCCCGCGAGATTATGAA
>JAVEQP010000095.1:0-7655 GCA_034007585.1 Lentimicrobium sp.
CAATTCTTCCATCCTGTTAATCCTGTCCAAAATTATGTTTTTTTAATCCCGGCAGGGTAATTTTCCGTTTCAGTGTTTCATCGGTCATTGGGTAGTGAATTCTTGTTAAACAATGCAGAACTTTAACAGATGAGTGAGGGGAAAGTTAAAGGAAGGGAATCATAAAGACGATAACGTAGGGATATGAAACAATTAAATCGGGCTCACCCTTTGTAATACAATCTACTCTGTGTCTTTTCATTTATGCATCGGACACCTGAAATGTCAAGGTAGTTGGGTCTATTCATTTACTAATCAATAAGTTTATCCCATAATTTTGGGTCGCGACTTGTGTGGAACATAGCTTCAACTTTAACTGTTCCATGAGCTTCATCAACACGGAAATGTATTAAATATGGAAATTTTTCAATATTTAAACAACGCACATCATCATATCTGATAGCATAATGCAAGGCAGAACCAGATAGTTTTGCTGTTTGTAATTTGATGACCTTAAATAATCGCTCTCCTAACCCCGGCTGTTCTCCGTTATACCAGTCAACAGCATCAACAATATCATTATAAAACTCAGGATTGTAAACTACCTTGAATTTCATTTTCGGGAATTCATTTTATTCTCAATTTCGTTCCATTCAACATAACTATCGGGACTTTTTTCGTATTTTTTTTTCCGCTCCCGCACTATTTGTTTATGTTCTTCGGGTATGATTATATCGTCATTGCTTTGTTCGATCTCTAAAACTGCACGTAATTGTCGTTTTTCGGCTGGAGACAACTGTTTTACAATTTCAACAACCTGATTAAAACTAATGGGTATATTTAATAGAATTTGCTGTGAACTCATGATTATAGACGTTAAAGCATTTATACTTCCCAATTATTGCAAATTTAATCAAAAAACAGCAAAATGTGGTGATAAATAGAAACAGCAAAATTCGGGATTTGTTAAAAGCGGTTGAGATAGAATAGTATTTTTGACGAAAAAAGCTTCTGCGTGGCACTGAAGGGGGATAAGAGGTACAAACTCTTCTATAAATAATATCCTCCTTAAAATAATCATAACATTTTGTTTCTAAAATGATTATCTTCGTAAAAACCTGTTTTGATGGTTAATGGTATTAGAATGCTTTATTTGTTGATAAGTTTAACCAAAATATCTCCGCAATGAAAAGTAGTACCTTCATATACTCATCTATTTTTTTTGTGCTGCTAACCATTTGCCCGTTTTTTGCTATTGGACAAATTGAAGTTTACAGGAGTTATGAGCATTTTAAGGATACAAGTAATAAAGAAAAATACAAGAGTATAACATTGGCAATCTATACCAATAACTTTATACTTCACGATTTCGAGGGCAATAAATATAAAATTCCTTGTGATAGCATTTGGGGCTATACAAATGAAAGGAACATTCTATATAAAGTAAGGGATCATCGCGGTAAATCCTTGAAAGTTGAAACCATAAACAATAGAATTGTCCTGTATTCAGACCTGAGAGATGATACGCTGATTTTTGACAACATGATTATTCCCGGCAAAAAATTGTTTGTTTATTTTAGCACAAGTTTGCAGGATACGATCTTTCCGCTCAGCACTAAAGAACTATTGGAGAAATATAACCTAAACGATGATGAAAAGCTAAAATTGGAGAGTTTAAGAAATAAAGAAAGATTGAAAGAAAAGAATTCTAAAACGGGAGAATTTTATATAATTGAAGAGATATTCAATTGAAAAGAGCCGCTAAAGAATTCATAACCTCTTGATGTTATAGTGCGTTTGCCAGTCTGATTGCGCTGTCAGGTTGCACCTCACATTATTCATTAAACCTATTTTTTCTTTAGTTATGGCTATTAAATTTATGCCGGATGTATATTGCATCCAGCTTTTAATTTGATTGTTTTTGTAAAACAATAAAAGATATAGCTCATGAGCACAGTTGAGCTTCGGCACATAATAATGGAGCATCTTTCACAAATTGAGGATCCATCTTTCTTAAATGCAATCAAGACAATCGTTGAATCAAAGATTTCAGGCGAAACATATAAGTTGAGTGATTTTCAGATTGACAGGGTAAATTCCGCCCGAAACGACTTGAAAAATGGACAGACTTTTCCACATGATGAACTTCAAAACGAAATTAATCAATAGTTAGAAGAAAGATAGTTTGAATCTGGTAAAGAAACGATTCTAATTCCGTCCGGATATTATTAAACTGCGATTTTCAGATAATTAATTCCAATGAGGAGTAAAATCTAACTATCAGTGGTAAATCTCATCCTGTAAATCCTGTTAATCCTGTCCAAAACTACTCCCCCACTTCATTTTTTCTGAAGATTTTACTTATCCCGCCTGAAGCGGGGCAAATTTCAAATAGCCGTGGGTATAGCGAAGCGGAACCCACGGTTAGCGAACACCAAACAACTTCCCGTCTTTGATGGGGGCGAATAAGATAGCAATTATTAATTTAGCCTTACCATACCAGCCGAATTCAGCCTACTTCCCATTATTTGTATTGCATTAACCAGTCTCTCAAAAAGCTCCATATTAATTCGGAGAATCCAATCTGCGGATATGAAAAATAATGAATCATTTAAATAATCTTACTTTGTCTAAGATTTATTATCTTTGTAAAAAGACTCTCTTATGATAATCGAAAGAACAAAAACCGAAATTATTTTAAGATTTCCTAAAAACTTCGATCTGGATATTTTACAGGATTTCCTTGATCTAATCGAATATGAAGAAATCACCGGCAAGTCGAAGGCATCTCAAAAAGACGTTGATAGCCTCGTTAAATCTATTAAGAAAGGGCGATGGGGAAAAACAAAACAACTTGTTGACTGATGAGAATTGTTGTGGATACAAATATTGTTTTTAGTGCAATCTTAAACACTAATAACAAAATAGCACAAATACTTTTAAAGCCAAAGAGCAATCTTAATTTTTATTCCACAGAGCAACTTCTCTCTGAAATTAAAGATCATAAGAATAAATTAAAGAAATTTTCTGATTATTCAGATGAAGAACTGGACAGAATTATTGAAATTATTACCAAAAGGATCCGATTTATAAATGTGAAATTAATTTCTGCTGAATGCTACCATAAAGCAGAAGCATTAGCTCAGGATGTAGATATTGACGATACTGAGTTTATTGCTTTAACTGAGCATCTTAAAGCCAAACTTTGGAGCGGAGATAAAGAACTTCAAAGAGGATTAAAGAAAAAAGGCTGGGAAAAATTTATTGTCACAAGCGAACTTGTGGGAAGCAAAGCCCATAGAAAAGAAATATAAAAATCCCCGAAGGGGGCAAACTAAAATATCTCTGGGAACAGCCAGACTACATGCGGCAGTCTGCTGGCATCGGAAATCAAGGGTAGAAAACATCAACTAACTATGCGACCCGCCTGAGGCGGGGCGAATGAAACATATTCAGGTATTCTACACTGGAAATGAATCTAAATCAACCCTTCACAAAAAAAATCCCATCCTGTAAATCCTGTTAATCCTGTCCAAAATTATGTTTTTTTAATCCCGGCAGGGTAATTTTTCGTTACAGGGCTTCATTGGTCATTTGGTAGTGAATTCTTGTTAATTCTACCAGAGCGAATTAAAAAATGGACAGACCATTTCGCATGATGAACTTCAAAACGAAATTAATCAATGGTTAGATGAGAAACAGTCTGGACTGGTAAAAAAACGTTTCTAATCCCGTCCGGTCATTCTCAAACTGTGATTTTCAAATAATTAACTCCAATGAGGAGTAAAATCTCACTATCAACGATAATTTCATCCTGTAAATCTTGTAAATCCTGTCAAAAAGCAGGTTGATTTGTTGAGTCGTTGAGTCGTTGAGTCGTTGCCTGCCCGCCTCATGCGGAAGTCGTAATTTCGCGGATAAAAACAGCTTTAAAACCTGTAAATCTTGTAAATCCTGTCAAAAAGCACTGCAAATCATGTCAGAAAAAACAAGGCATCATTTATGAAATATTAGCCTATTCGGACTTTTTCGGCAGGCCTAAATAGCATACATTAAATTATTTTTGTTACTTATTTAGTATTACATTACTTTTTTCGTATCTTTGCCGAATCAAAGTAATAAACATGAGCCCAAAACGTAAAGAAAAAAGCCGCAATGCCATGCTCACTGCCGCCCGGAAACTGTTCTGGAAATACGGCATACGTAAGGTTACCGTGGAAGAGATCTGCCAGGAAGCCGGGGTGAGCAAAATGACATTTTACCGGTTTTTCGAGAATAAAATTGAACTGGCTACGCTGATGCTCACCGAAATCTATGAAAATGCCCTTCAGGATTACAATAAAATAATGCAGAGCGACCTGACTTTTCCTGAAAAGATACGCCAGACTGTATTGTTGAAGCATCAGGGAACCATTGACATAAGCGAAGAATTTTTAAATGATGTTTACCAGAGTGATGAGCCGGTATTTAAGGAGTTGCTCACAAAATATTCAGAATTGTCAAGAAAATCCCTGCGTGATGACTTTACCAAAGCACAGAAGGAAGGCTGGATAAGAAAAGACCTGAAAATTGACTTTCTGATGTATATGATGAACAGCATAGGTGAGCGCATGTTTGACGAAAAACTGAAAGCGATATTCGGCAATTCGCACGATCTGGTGATGGAACTCACCAATTTCTTTTTCTATGGCATAGGAAGCGCTGACAATACCTTAAACCCATGAGAATTATAGCAGTTGTCACCGGATTAATGTTACTGACCAACCTGGCGTCGGCCCAGCAAAAACTCGTTTTCGACGGACAGTTGTCGGGCTTTGGTAATTATAGTCCCGATGCCGAACTGGAGATGATGCTGGGCGGCCGCTATATTCCTGAATTAAACTATAATCTTCCGCTCAATTCGGCCAAAGCACTCGATTTTGAAGCTTCCGCCAATATCTTTGGCACGGTGGCCTTCAATCCTTTTTATGAATCGAAAACCGATGGCGACATTCAGCCATACCGGATTTGGGCACGCTACACCGGCAAACAATATGAAATCAGGCTGGGTTTGCAGAAAATAGATTTTGGATCAGCTTCTATACTGCGTCCTCTGCAGTGGTTCAATCAGATTGATCCGCGCGATCCGCTCAAACTGACCAATGGCGTTTATGCCGCGCTGGGCCGCTATTATTTTCTTAACAATGCCAACATATGGCTGTGGATACTATACGGCAATGAGAAAACCCGTGGCTACGATGCCGTGGAAACCAATAAGGACATCCCGGAATTTGGCGGACGATTTCAATATCCGGTGCCAAAAGGCGAACTGGCCGCTTCATACCATCACCGCACCGCTGATGCCTCATCACTTTTTGGCGAAGGTGAATTTAATAAAATCCCGGAAGACCGTTTCAGTCTTGACGGCAAGTGGGATGTAACCGTCGGTCTTTGGTTTGAAGCGGTGCACATCCACAAAACCAGAAACCTGGGCATGCTCACCAACCAATCCTTGCTGAACCTGGGGATGGACTACACCTTTGGCATTGGCAGCGGATTGAACGTGGTAGGCGAACACCTACTGATGACAAACGACAACAAAGCATTTGGCTTTGAAAACACAGCCAACATAACGGCTTCAACGGTATCCTATCCCATCACTATGTTTTCAAACATCAGTGCGGTGCTATATTACAGTTGGGCTACAGAAGATTTTTCATTTTTCCTGAATTACGAACGTCAGTTCAGAAAAACAACCGCTTACCTTATGCTTTATTACAATCCGGATACACCACAGGCCATCCAGGAAAATGAGCTGGTGAATACGTTTCCGGGACCGGGGGTTAGGGTGATGTGGGTGTTTAATCATTGAAAAAAGGGACGAGGGGCGTTTGGGACGAGGGACGGAAAAAGGGACGGGGAGACAAGCAGAATACTGTTTGAACAACCAATTTAAGTTAGAATTGCCTTTCCGCCTAAGGCGGAGAGAAGGTGCCGAAGGCGGATGAGGTGGTAAAGGGACGGGAGACAAGGAGACACGGGGACTAGGAGAAATGGAGACAAAGGGAGACAAGAAGAATACTGATTAAACAACCAAACTAAGTTAGAAGGTCCTTCTCCTTGAGGAGAAGGTGCCGAAGGCGGATGAGGTGGTAAAGGGACGAGGGACGCAAAAGAGGGATGAGGGACGGAAAAAGGGACGAGGGACGAGGGACGAAAAAAAAGACAGCTTGTCTCGTGAGAACGAAGTGATAACGAGAAGGGACGAGAAAAAAGGACAAAGGGACAAGGAGACGGGGAGAGATGGAGAATTTTAATCGATCAACGAATTAAGTTTGAAAAGTCCTTTCCGCCTAAGGCGGAGAGAAGGTGCTGAAGGCGGATGAGGTGGTAAAGGGACGGGGGACGAGGGACGCAGAAAAGGGACGAGGGACGGAAAATGGGACAAGGGACGACGTTGCGTTTGAGGATGCGGCTTTTTATTGGCGGACACCGGGACAAGGGGCACTTCGACTTTCTCGTCAAAAAAGACGAGACAGGCTACTCAGTGACCCACAGGAAGACTGGGAGAGAATTTCTAACTTCTAACCTCTAGCTTCTAACCTCCAACTGCTGCAGACCAAAGACCCAAGACCAAAGACCAAAAGCTAAAGACCGCGAACCCTGAACCCAAAACTCACCACTCACTGCTCAACAATTCAACAAATCAACAAATCAACAAACATAACATGGCAAACGAAAACATCATCACCATTGAAAACCTGACCAAACGGTTTCCCGTGGGCAATGGCGAATTTACGGCATTGAAGAACATCAATCTGGAGTTTGATAAGGGCGAATTTGCCGGAATTGTTGGGCCCAGCGGCTCGGGTAAAACCACGTTGCTCAACATCATCGGTTCGCTCGATAGCCCCACCGAAGGCCAGGCCATCGTAATGGGCAAGCGCATTTCAGAACTCTCGCACAAGGAGTCGGCCATGCTGCGCAACCAATACATCGGCTTTATTTTTCAGGTGTATAACCTGTTGCCGGTTTATACCGTTTTCGAGAATGTAGAGTTTCCGCTTATCCTGCAAAAGATAGCCGCAAGCGAACGTAAGAAAATGGTAATGGAAGCCCTTGAATGGGTGGGCCTGCAGGATATGGCCGATAAAAAACCTTCCAAGATTTCGGGTGGTGAAGGCCAGCGGGTAGCCATTGCCCGCGCTATGGTAAAAAAACCGGTGATTGTCCTGGCCGATGAACCCACCGCCAACCTGGATGCAGCAAACGCCCACGCCATCATGAAAACCATGCATACCCTTAACCGGGAAATGAAAACCACTTTCCTATTTTCTACCCATGACGAGAAGGTAATGAGTTACCTCGATCGCATGATACATCTGGAAGACGGAAAGGTAGCTCAGGATGAAATTATTAATCCCCAAAACAACGAACGATGAAACTCGCATTCCAGTTGGCCTACAAAAACCTCATGGGTGCCGGGCTGCGGACATGGCTCAACGTGATCGTACTGTCGTTTGCCTTTGTGCTGATTATATTTTTCAACGGCCTGATTGATGGTTGGAACCAACAAGCCAGTATTGACGGCATAGAATGGGAATACGGCCACGGTCAGCTTCGCCATGAAGATTATGACCCAATGGACCCGTTTACCCTGCAGGATGCTCATGGCATTTTGCCGGATGCCAAAGCAG
>JAVEQP010000095.1:7755-13416 GCA_034007585.1 Lentimicrobium sp.
CAACAAGCCAGTATTGACGGCATAGAATGGGAATACGGCCACGGTCAGCTTCGCCATGAAGATTATGACCCAATGGACCCGTTTACCCTGCAGGATGCTCATGGCATTTTGCCGGATGCCAAAGCAGCGGACTTAACACCCGTACTTATCCGGCAGGCCACGGTTTATCCGCAGGGGCGCATGATGTCGGTAAGCCTGAAAGGCATTGAAGCGGATCAGACCACGCTTAAACTTCCCACCCATTTATTGAAGGAAAGCCAGGCTGATATTCCGGCCATCATTGGCAAACGCATGGCAAAAGCACTCAACATTAAGGATGGAGAACAGCTTTTACTACGCTGGCGCGACAAAAACGGCACTTTTGATGCCGCCAACATTACCATTGCGGGCATTTTCGACACCCAGGTAAGCATGGTGGATGGCGGACAAATATGGCTTGCAGTGGATCAACTGTGGCAAATGACCGGATTGGACCAACATGCCACCCTATATATAGCCGGTGGTAATTATACACCCAAAGAAACACCCGGCTGGCATTTTGAAAGCCAGCAAGCGCTTTTGCAGGAGCTGACCGACATTATTGAAATGAAAAAAATAAGCGGCAGCATTATGTACGGCTTGCTGATGGCCATTGCCTTACTCGCCATATTCGACACCCAGGTACTGTCCATTTTCCGCAGGCAGCGCGAAATCGGCACCTACATCGCCATGGGCATGACCCGCTGGCAGGTGGTTTCGTTGTTTACGATGGAAGGCAGTATGTACAGTCTTTTCGCAACCCTGCTTGGCGCCGTTTACGGCATACCATTGCTGTGGTTCATGGCATGGAAAGGCATCGGCATGCCTGCCGCATCTCAGGAAATGGGCATAATCGTGGCCGACCGCATACATCCGGTTTACGGACTGGGACTTATTCTCGGCACCGTAATTTTGGTGGTGGTTGCGGCTACCATAGTGAGCTTCCTGCCTGCACGTAAAATTGCAAAAATGAATCCGGTTGAAGCTCTGAAAGGAAAACTACAATGAACCGGACATGTTTGCGGATTTACGCAATCAATTCAATAAAAGCAGTTAACATGACGCTGTATCTGACCATTAAAATCAAAATTAATAACAGATGAAATTAGCTTTCAGATTGGCCTATAAAAACCTGATAAAAGCGGGACTTCGCACCTGGTTAAATGTTATCGTGCTGGCCTTCACTTTTATTTTCATTATTTTTTACAATGGATTTATCAATGGCTGGCAGAATCAGGCCGAACAGGATGAAATTGCCTGGCAATACGGTCAGGGCCAACTGCGCAATGACAATTTTGATCCGCAGGACCCATTCACCTACCAGGATGGCCACGGAATTCTGCCCGAAGCCGACCAACAAAACCTGGAGCCGGTGCTGATCCGGCAGGCGACACTTTATCCGGAAGGCAGATTGATGCCCGTGGTAATCAAAGGGATAAAAGCCAATCAACAATTGCTTCGGCTTCCCACCCACCTGCTGGCTGAAAGTAAAGCACAAATACCGACCCTTATCGGGAAGCGGTTTGCAAAATCCGCAAATCTTAAGGAGGGCGATAAGGTATTGTTGCGCTGGCGCGATAAAAACGGCACCTTCGATGCAGCCAATATTACCGTGGCAGGAATTTTCAGCACCAACGCTGCAGCGGTGGACAATGGGCAGTTGTGGTTGCCCATCGAAAAGCTCTGGAAAATGACCGAACTGACCAACGAGGCGTCGTTCTTTATTGCTAAACCGGGCTATCAACCCACAGCAACACAAGGTTGGGAATTTAAAAACCTCGATTACCTGCTGGCCGATCTGAGGAATGCTGTAAATATGGAACGATCCACTTCGGCCATCATTTACCTGGTATTGCTTGGCATTGCCATGCTGGCCATATTCGACACCCAGGTGCTTTCCATTTTCCGCCGGCAGCGTGAAATTGGCACCTACATCGCTCTGGGCATGACACGAAAACAGGTACTTGGACTATTTACCGTTGAAGGCAGCATGTACAGCCTGTTTGCCATGGTGGCCGGAGGCCTGATCGGATTGCCCCTCTTTATTCTGACAGCCACGCGAGGAATCAGCCTCTTTAGCGGGATAGATGAATTGGGGATTACCATGGCCAACACGATATACCCCGTTTTTGGATTCTGGCTGGTAACCGGCACCGTAATCCTATTGTTGGTTTCTGCCACGCTGGTAAGTTTCTTACCTGCACGCAAAATTGCAAATATGAACCCTGTTAATGCTTTAAAAGGAAAAATGTTATGATAAAATTCTTGCTTCGCGGAATCCTAAGGGATAAAAACCGCAGTTTATTGCCCATCATCATCATCACCATAGGGGTAATCCTTACCATACTGCTTGCAGGGTTTCTGAAAGGGGTAATGGGCGATATTATTGACCAGAATGCCCGTTTTGATACGGGACATGTAAAGGTGATGAGCCGCGCCTATGCCAAAGACAAAGATCAGTTGCCCAACGACCTGGCCCTGCTTGGCGTAGATGAACTCCTGGATACCCTGCGTATGGATTTTCCCGATGTGCAATGGGTCAAGCGCATTCGTTTCGGGGGACTGCTCGATGTTCCTGATTCAACCGGCGAAACCCGGGGCCAGGGACCGGCATCAGGCATGGCGCTGGAACTGTTCAACAAAAACAGTGGAGAAATCGAACGATTAAACATCGAAGCATCCCTGAAAAGGGGACGGATTCCCATCTCATCAGGTGAGGCCATCATCGGCAACGACTTTGCCGAAAAACTAAAAATCGGCATTGGCGATAAGGTTACCTATGTGGGCTCAACCATGAATGGCAGCATGACCTTTATGACCTTTACCATCAGTGGGATGGTAACTTTCGGGGCGTCGTCCATGGACAAGGGCGCCATTATCATTGACATTTCGGATGCCCAGCTTATGCTGGATATGCCGGATGGTGCCGGCGAATTGCTCGGGTTTTTAAACGAAGGCGTTTATATTGATGAAAAGGCGCAACAAATCAGTGAAAGATTTAATCAACGCTATGCAGCCTCCGATGATGAATTTGCCCCGGTAATGCAACCCCTTCGTGAACAAAACAACCTGGCCAGCTACCTGGATTATGTGGACACCTTTTCCGCACTTTTCGTGATTATATTTGTTATTGCCATGTCGCTGGTACTATGGAACACCGGCTTGCTGGGCGGTTTGCGCCGCTATCAGGAGTATGGCATCCGGCTGGCGCTGGGCGAAAACAAGGGGCACATTTACCGTTCCATGGTGCTCGAAGCCGTGTTGATCGGCATCATTGGTTCGGTAATTGGTACCACCCTTGGGCTGGGCCTCACGTATTACCTGCAGGTTCACGGCATAAATATTGGTGATATGATGGCCGATTCAAGCATGATGATGCCAACGGTGATGCGGGCAAGGGTAACCCCAAGCCTGTTTTATATTGGATTTATCCCCGGTCTTTTTGCGATGGTACTGGGCAATATGCTTTCGGGGATTGGGATTTACAAGCGCGAAACGGCTACTTTGTTTAAAGAGTTGGAAGTGTAGGCTATGTAAGTTTGAAAAAACACCACGCAAAGACGCAAAGACGCGGAGAAACGCAAAGTTTTTAAAAATAAATGAAATCAAACAGGCGCTTTGGCAATTGGACTGAAAATCACAACTAGTCAAGATCAACAAGGGGTTGCAACCCCTTGTTTAATTGCTGAAATCAATACGAATGAAAATCGCATAAAGTCACGGACCAACAATATGTTTAAATAAATACCATAATCAAATGAGCTTCAATATCAATGAAATACCTCCGCAAAGCGGGCGAATTGCCATAGTAACCGGCGCCAACGATGGGCTGGGTTTTCAAACCACGCTGGCTTTGAGCAAAACAGGAATAAAGGTAGTGATGGCCTGTCGCAACCTGGAGAAAGGCGATAAAGCCCGCGAGAAAATCATCCGACAGGCACCAGAAGCCAATCTGGAACTGATGCAGCTCGATTTGAGTAAATTCAGCTCGGTGCGTGCTTTCGCCGAAGAATACAAGCAAAAGCATGAACCCCTCGATTTGCTTATCAACAACGCGGGCATTATGATACCGCCTTATGAATTGACCGAAGATGGATTTGAAAGCCAGTTGGGTGTGAATTACCTCGGGCACTTTCTGTTGACGGGATTGCTGCTTCCCCTGCTTGAAAAAACGCCCGGTTCGCGGGTAGTTTCATTGAGCAGCAATGCCCATAAGAATGGTAAAATCCACTTTGATGACCTCAATTTTAAGAAGAAGTACAGTGCTTTTGCGGCGTATAGCCAAAGTAAGCTCGCCTGCCTGATGTTCTCCAAAGAGTTGCAACGCAGGCTGGAAAAATCGGGCAGCAGGGTACTTTCGGTGGCGGCACATCCCGGCATGTCTGATACCAATCTATTTAAGCATGTACCAAAGTTCGTAACCACAATTTTTGGAAGACTAATTCGCTCTTTGATGGTGCAAACGCCTGCGGATGGGGCAAAACCCACTTTATATGCTGCCCTGGGCAACGACATTCAGGGTGGCGACTATATTGGCCCCGATGGCTGGCAGGAATGGAAAGGAGAACCGGTGAAAGTGAAGGGCACGAAACTTTCGGATGATAAAGAAGTCGCCAGAAAGCTGTGGGTGGAATCAGAAAATATGACGGGTTGCAAAATCCTTTAAGCGCTTACTGGCTACATTTAACCAGGAGAAGCAAGGCCTGGCCTCATTAATAGCCTGAATGATAAACTTCAACCAAATTTAAACAACAAACAACAAAACCATGAACACTATAATTTCAATCGCTTTGATTTTTGGCATGTTTTCCATGCCACAAAGCACACCCGATGCAGACGCCATCCTGAAAAAAGTGGATGCGAATATGACATCAAAAACGCTGGTCTCGACATCAGAAATGGTTATCTACGGTCGGCGTAACAGCCGCACCATCACCGCGAAAGGTTATGCTGAAGGGGACAAAAAATCCTTCTCCGAGTATCTGTCGCCCGAGCGGGAAAAAGGCACCAAAATGCTGAAACTCGATGACCGGTTGTGGATATATTCCCCTTCCACCGACCGCACCATTCAACTGTCGGGCCACATGCTTAGGCAATCGGTGATGGGTTCTGACCTTTCGTATGAAGATATGATGGAAGACCGCAAAATGACCGAAATGTACAATGCCAAAATTATTGGCGAAGAAACCATTGATGGCCGCAAAACCTGGATATTGGAGATGATTGCCAAAGTGGACGATGCCACCTACGAAAAACGCAAAACCTGGGTGGACCAGGAACGCTATATTCCACTGAAGGAAGAGCTTTTCGCCAAAAGCGGACAATTGCTCAAAAAAATAGAAATGAGCGAAGTGAAGCAATACGGCAGCCGCTGGTATCCCACCAGAATGAACTATAAAGACATGCTGAAAGAGGGCAAGGGAACCGATTTTGTGGTAACCGAAATGCAATTTGATGTGAAAATTCCGGAGTATATTTTTACAAAGGCGTCATTGAAGAAATAGGGAGGGGAATTTCTAATTTCTTCCCGATCCCGTAACATATGGGACGGGACTAATTTCTAACCTCCAATCGCTGCAAAGACACTAAGACCCGCCTGCACGACATAAGGTCGGATAGGTGCAATCCTGCAAATGCAGGACG
>JAVEQP010000096.1:0-1324 GCA_034007585.1 Lentimicrobium sp.
AAAAATCTGCAATCTTCATATCCGCATATCCGCACATCATCACATCTACAATCTGAAATCCGAAATCTGTGATCTGTAATCAGTAATCAGTAATCTGTAATCAGTTGAGGTGTCGAGGTGTTGTTAAAAATCTGCAATCTTCATATCCGCATATCCGCACATCATCACATCATCACATCTACAATCTGAAATCCGAAATCTGTGATCTGTAATCAGTAATCAGTAATCAGTAATCTGTAATCAGTTGAGGTGTCGAGGTGTTGTTAAAAATCTGCAATCTTCATATCCGCATATCCGCACATCATCACATCTACAATCTGAAATCCGAAATCTATTTAATCTTAATATCAAACTGCACCATATCAAAAAAGCGCTGAATACGGTTTTCAAGTTCTCCGTTATTTAGTTCCTGAAGGCCTTCAATACCGAATTTTTCCACCGTAAAAGAAGCCATGGCCGAACCATAAATAATAGCGCGCTTCATGTTACTGAAGGAGATGTCGCCCGTTTGAGCAAGATAACCAATAAACCCACCGGCAAAAGTATCTCCGGCACCGGTAGGATCATAAACTTCCTCGAGTGGCAAGGCAGGTGCAAAGAAGACTTCATTCTTATGGAAAAGTAATGCGCCATGCTCCCCTTTCTTAATCACCAGAAATTTCGGGCCCATCTGTAGAATCTTGCGGGCCGCCTTTATCAGTGCATATTCGCCGGAAAGCTGACGGGCTTCGGCATCGTTTATAGTAAGCACATCTACCATACCAATCACTTCTATCAGATCATCCCAGGTGGTATCCATCCAAAAATTCATGGTATCCATGGCTATGAGCCGGGGTCGCCTGGTAAATTGTTCAATTACCTGTTTCTGAACGGAAGGCGTGAGGTTGCCCAACATTAAAAATTCGCTTTCCTGATAAGCATTCGGGAGAACAGGATTAAAACCTGCCAGCACATTTAGCTCAGTTACCAGAGTATCGCGGGAGTTCATATCGTTGTGATAGCGCCCTGACCAGAAAAAGGTTTTGCCTCCTTTTATAATTTCAATACCACGGGTATCTATCTTGCTGTTTTGTAACAATTGCAGGTGTTCTGCGGGAAAATCGCCTCCGACGACTGAAACAATGTTGGCTTGAACACCCAGTTTGGCAGCGGCCAATGCGATATAAGTGGCTGCCCCGCCAAGTATTTTATCTGTTTTACCAAAAGGTGTTTCTATGGCATCAAAAGCCACGGTGCCTACTACAACTAAACTCATGTATGAGAACTTAAAGTACTATTTCCGGAAATATTCCGAACGGCAAAGTTATAAAATTCTCGGCGGCAG
>JAVEQP010000096.1:1424-13340 GCA_034007585.1 Lentimicrobium sp.
ACCCCCTTACTGTATCACCAACTTCACAACCTCCACACCATACTTACCGGTAACCTTAATCAGATATAAGCCACTAGAAAAGGAAGCAACGTCCACTTGTGTGGGTTTGCCGTTCCATCCAAAACTTGAAACAACTTTTCCCGAAAGGTTAATTAGTTCGACCGTTGAACCTTGATACTGGCCGGGTTGGTAACTTTCCAGCGTAAAGAAATCATTCGCCGGATTGGGCATCACCCGCAAACCGGTCAGGTTTATGATGGGCACCGAAACCGAAATCGAATTGCTGTAAGAGATCATATGCGTAGCCACGTTCATCAACGGATTAAACGTATCCTCACAATTGGGGCAGGTAACTCCGGTAACGCAGTCAGGATTTGAAGGATGACACAGATCCTTATAATCAGGGTCGAATTCATAGACCAGGTTTACGTTTGAACTACCCACAAAAGAGGTCATATCAAAATTAAAGGTTCGACCGATTGATCCGGGGCACCATCCGGCACGATTGTATATCCACGTTCCATTTTGCGGCTGACAGCCGGCTGGATTGGGGTTGCACACCGACCACAAATCCTGGGTATGGGTGCGGCTGCCGTTTACCTTAATATAATGCGTGGCATGATAAAACTCAGACGCATTGCCGGTATTGTTTTCGCCCCAGTTGTGGCCGGTAGTCATTACCTTTAAACGGGCAGCCGTGGCATCGGGATGAAAACTAAACGCTACCGGCGGAACCGGCTGCAGATTGGCCATATCTCCAAAAGGAAACTCCCCTTTCCATACAGGCGTAACCCATGAATACAAATACTCAGGAGTACCTTTGGTATATTCGTAGCGGATGTCAATATTAAAGCCCTTGTCCCAGGTAATGCAGTGATAACGCACATCCACTTCGCCCTGGAGCAGGGATGCATAATCCGTAACATCAGTCTGGTCGCTGCAACCCACTCCAAATGGTGTGAGATAGCGATACATTTCAATCCAGTTTCCGTCAAGGTCCTTCACTTCAACATGCGAAACGCGATCATATGGGTCGCAACCCATGGCGGGGCATGAAATCGTCAGCAGCGAATTAATATTCGAAAAAGCTCCGGTAAAGGTGGGGAAGTTATAGGTGCCATAAACAATTTGTTCTTCCGCGGTAACGGTTTCACCGGAAAAAGTTTGAACTGCCATATCTGAAAAATCGCTGGTAACTTCAAAAGTTACTACCTTGCTGCTAACATTTCCACCGGTAATGGTACTGCTCACGGTCATGCTGTAGTTCCCGAAAGCAGGCGGTGTCCAGTAAGTGGTATAATGGTGATTTCCGCGGGCGATAACCGGCAGATTCACCCCATTGATACTGAATTTTAGCGATTTAACCGAAAGCACTTCCGGATGTTCCACTTCCGATTCAGCCACAAACATCACGGCGTTGAGTGCATCCATATACACCTTGTTGTCGTCCACAGGCCTTCTTACTTTAAGCGTCGGATAATAGGCAGAGGCATCCACTACCTCAAACTCATTGATCAGGTCGTTGGCCGGAGCATACACGTCGTTGCCGGGCTGCGATGCCTTAACCTTAACCATTCCGGGCGTTCCGTTCAGGGTGAGGATGTTCCCCGAAACCGTTGCCGGTCCTTCAACCACAGTGAAAACTACGGGCAGGCCTGAGCTGGCGGTTGCCTGCAATTCAAACGGAGGATCGGTAGTAAGTTTATTGCCGATGGCCGGAAAATTTATAAACTGATATTGTCCGTTTAAATCGGGTTGGCGCACCAATATGTTGTCAAAAGCACCAATTCCGCCCTGTGAGTGGAAGAAAACACCATCCCAAACGCCATTGTCGGTTTTGGTGCCGGTGCCGGGTGTCAGCTCCATGCTCACGCCCTGTATTTCGCTTGCCGGCAGCCATTCGCCCACGGCATCCACTTTATAAAAGAGGGCAATGGTACCCACACCGCTGTTGGCCGTAAAATCCATGACCATTTTATAGCGTGTCCAACCTTCTGTATTGGCTGTAAAGCTGATTTCAGTACCCGAGGGCAACACCAGCTTATCACCGGCAGGGGCTGCTTCGCGCATATAAATATACACTCCGCCATCATTGGGCTCTGAGGGAAGACCCGGAGCAATATATCCGTCATTGTCTGCATCGAAGCCAACGCCAAAAAATACACCCCACCAGTTTTTGTGCATATCCACTTCCACTTCAACCACTCCATCGGAGAAGTCAAAAATAAAGCTGCCCCCTGATTTTCGTGTGGCTGTGCGACCAATATTGGGCCCGCCATGCGGATAAAATACCGCCTGGCTGCCGTCGGGAGATACCACATCGCCACTGGCATAACCCACTTCAAAATCGGGTGAAGCAGCCGCAGTGTGTGCGATGGTTTTCCAGCCATCCTGATTGTTCAAGCCGCCTGCATTCAGGCTGTTGAAATCGTAAGTAGAAACTACCTGTGCCATACTTAGAAAGGCAGCCAACAATAATCCAATAGTGAGTACATGTGTTTTCATAAGCGATTTGTTTAAGGGTTTACGTTAAATTATTCAAGCGTATTCAAATCAATTCATCCACCACACTTTAACCTGCTGCGAGTCACTGCCACCCATTTTAGCGACCTGTGCACTCCAGTTTTCGGCATTATTAATGGATTCTGAATCGGGATAATCGAACCTGAACTGAGCCAGTACCGGCCCGGTGCGGGGTGTTGCCAGAGTGCGCCTGGCCAGAGCAAAAGCTTCGGCAGGCTGGCGGAAAGCATCCATCCAGCGTTGTGCATAAATCATTTTCAGTTGTTCCGCTTCCGGAGCACTAAAAATATCGACGGGCGGATTTACCAATACCGAGAAAAACTCACCTTCAGTCATAAAAGGTTCATGGTTCACCCAGCGGTCGGTGGCTTTTACTATATTTTGCCAGAAGGTAAGCGAAGCCACCACGCCTTCGGCATAAAGGCCTTGACCCATGCTTTGATCCTGCGCCACTCCAATGCCCCGAAAATAGGCTTCTGCCAGAAGAAATTTCACTTCGGCCACGGTCATCAGGATTTCGGGAATGGTTTTTTCTTCACGCACCAGATAATAGTTAAAAGGTGAAAACAGGCAGGTGGTTCCTTTTATCGCGTAGTTATTGTCGCGGTGCAGATTGTAAGGAACCCCGCCTTCGGAAGGAGTTTCGGGGGTTACCACCTGCGGAAAAGCCCGCCATGCATCGTAATTGTTGGTTTCGAAAAAGATATAGGCACGGGGGTCAAAAATGCCGCTTCCATCCTCCGCATCGGTGTTCGACATCATGCTCCATATGGTTTCGCCCATGCGAAGTTTACCATGCTCCCTGAACGACCAGTTTACGCCGTTATTTTCCCAGCCCTGAGTCTCAGGCAACATCACCACATCATCACCGGTTTGTTTAAGAACGGGCAGAAAGCCATTCACAATCTCCGCTATAATCTCCGCCGATTTCTCGGGCATTTTATCCGACATCCGCAAAGCATACCTCAGCCGCATGGAATTGGCCAGGCGCCGCCATTTAATCATGTTGCCGTTAAAGAGGTTATCGTAAGCCGCCAGGTTGTACAAGGGTGTGCCATCAGGAGTTACAGGCGAAGGCTGGGCGTTGATGTTATCTTCCACCCACTTTAGCTCGTCCATCAGAAACATATAAATCTCTTCCTGTCCGTCAAATTCGGGGCGGGCATAATCCAGTGATTCAAAACCGCGCCCGGCATTGAAAAAAGGCATATCGCCAAATAAATCGGTTACCTTAAAGGTTTTGAGCGCCAGCAGTACCTTAAGCATGGCCTTTGCGTTCACCAATTCATCCTGACTGCCCTTGTAATTTTCAAAACGCTTATCTATATCGCGAATAACAGCCAGATGCGTGTAATAATTTGTCCAGATTTCCTCGGTACCGATGTTTACGTTGGGCCATGAGGTCTGGGTGAGTGCACCCAGTTCTGTATACTTATACAACGCCTCGTTGTTTACATAGAATTGCTCATTCCAGCCCAACGTCATCGAAGAAACCACTTTATTGAATAAGGGGCCGACATCGGTTTCAATAGACTCAAAGGGATTTTTATTCAGCTCCTCAAAATCTTTATCGCAAGAGAGTGTTGCAAAAAGGGTTGCAGTGAGCAGGATATATATTTTCAATTTTTTCATAAGGGTAATGTGTTAAAATTGAACATTTGCACCAAAGGTTATAGATCGGAAACTCGGGAACGAGCCCCATTCCAGTCCCTGGGCATTGCCCGAACCGTTCGCGCCTTCGGGATTAACATTGTCGGGCATTGACGAATAGATGTAAAACAGATCGCGTCCCACCACATTGAAGGAGAGGCTTTGGATAAACTTGATATTTTTCATTATCTGCGGCGGCAGCGTATAGGTTAGTGCAATTTCGCGCATTTTTATCCACGAATTCTCGAACACGCCCGGTGTTGACAGAAACTTACCCCAGCCTCCGGCATTGGGCATATATTTAAAGTAATAATGCACTACTTTATCATTGGGTGTTCCATCGGCATACACGCCCGGCAGAATAACCCCCGAGTTGCTCACATTTCCGTCGGGATCGGTATAAGGCAATCCTCCACCCAGGCGTTCATCAAGGGTAGAGGGACTCTGGCCGGTCTGAACGTTGGTCACGTAGGTGCCGCTATACACATCGCCACCCCACTTTGTATCAATCAACGTGCTGAGTGAGAATCCTTTCCAGTGCATACGGGTGGTGAAGCCTGCCAGGAATTTGGGAGAGGCATTGCCAATGGGCACACGGTTTTCGGTCAGCAAATAATGGGTGCCGGCATCGTTAAGTATGGGTTGGCCGTTATCCGGATGATATACGTAATCCCACCCGATGATGGTTCCAAAATCCTGACCGGGTTCGGCAGCAATGGCCGGTCCGTTTCCTTCCCAGATATTGGCAATCTCGAAAACTTCGGCCGCTTCGCCCAGACTAACCACTTTGTTGCGGTTTCGGGTAAAGTTTAATCCGGCTTCAAGGGTAAAGTTGGCCGTGTGAACAGGCACCGTGTTGATAATAAGCTCTATTCCCTTGTTCTCTACCTTTCCGGTATTGATGGTGATTTGTCCGGCACCCGAAGAAACCGGCAAGGGAGAGTTCATAATCTGGTTGTAGCTGTTGATATAATACCAGGTGAAGTTTAGATCAAGGCGGTCGTCGAAAAGACCGATGATGGTACCCGCTTCATAAGCCGATGAAAACTGTGGTTCAAGTGAATAGGGCGGAATGGTATAGGGCAGGGCCGAAGTTTTGTCGCCGCCAAAATTACCAGAAGTGTATACAAAATCCAGCTTATAAGGATCGGTATCTATGGCGGTAAGGGCATAAGCACCCCTCAGCCTGAACTGGCTGAGCCATCCCGTTTCGGCATCAAAGGCTTCAAAAGGCAAAAAGCTGAACGAAACCGAAGGATAAAAATAGTCATTGCTGTAGGATGGCAGCGTTGACGACCAGTCGCGGCGGCCTGTAAGCTCCAGAAAAGCGTAATTGTGCCAGGACAGATTTATCAGGGCATAGAAGGAGTTGATCTTTTTGGCAAAGCGTGCTTCGGATAATCCCCGCTGCTCTGGTCTTTCGGCATTAAAAACGGAATAAACCCAGGCCTGGGTCCATCTTCCCGAATTGGCCGACATGCCATAATTATCTCTCGACCAGGTGTTTCCGCCAAAGGAAAATTTAGCATCAATCCCGCTTTTAAACAGGTCTTCTTTCTGCGCAATCAGCAAAAACTCCGCATTGGTCACCTGATCGCGCGCAAGGCTGTGCCCATAGTATCCACCTTCCAGACCCAGTGAGTCGATGGGCCGGTGGCGGGTTTCAAATTCATTGTTGGTATTGTCCAGACCAAAACGACCCATCGCACTCAGCCAGGGGGTAATTTCGTAAACCAGCGAAACCGTACCAATGAGTTTCTTACGGTTCAGATCGGTATTTTTATTGTAAACGCCCCACCAAAAATTTTGGTCAATGTAATAAAAGGGCGATGAACTGCGGTAATCGATCATGGAACCGTTTGGCGCTGCATAAAATTCCTTTTCAATGCCCTTATAGCTTCGCGGCCAACTGTACAACATACCCTTTCCGAATGAATTCTCCGACTCGCCAATGGTTGGGCTGTTGTGTCTGAAATAATCCATATAGGAGATGGAAATATCAGAAGTCAGTTTTTTAGAAATCTTAAGATTGCTTCCCAGGCTTATCGTAGTTTGCCTGAAATCGCTGTTGGGGATGTTGGCTTCGTGGCTTGTATTGGTGAGCGATACCCGCATGGAGCCCATTTCGCCTCCACCGTTAAATGAGATGTTGTGGGTGGAGGTTGCGCCTTCTTTAAAATACATGTGTAGATTATCGGGCTGTGGTTCCCAGGACCTCATTTCGCCATCCCACCAGCGAATCATCTGGCCATCCATTCTTGCCCCCCACGATACCGAGGAACCATAAAACCCGAAGGTAGTGGAAGTATGCTCGCCCAAAGGGCCGAAATCAGAATAAATATCTTTGGGATACATCAGTTCGCCCGCTTCGTTCATCTCAAGGGTAGGCTCGCGGAAGCTGAGCGGCCCGCCGGCACCAAAAGTATTCTGTACTTCACGATAGCGGTAAGGCTGTGTTGTTTTGTAAGCAACATTGTAATTTACGCCCAATCCGCTCTGATGGGTACCTCGCTTGGTGGTGATCATAACCACCCCGTTGGCACCACGCGATCCGTACAAGGCCGATGCCGCAGGACCTTTAAGAATATCAACCCGATCAATATCAAAGCTGTTGATGTTATTCAGGGCTGAACCCCAGTCAACACCCCGCCCGATATCGGTAAGGCCAGGCTCATTTTCCATTGGGATGCCATCCACCACGATGAGGGGCTGGTTGTGGTTTCGGTCGTTCAGGTTGCGAACGCCCCGGATAACAAAACGGGTGGTGCCTCCGTCCACGCCGTTGCTGTTGATGACCTGCACCCCCGCTGAGCGTCCACTCAAGGCATTGGCCAGGTTGCCGGTATTGCTCAGTTGAAGCTCCTGGGCCGGAATACTTTCGATGGTATAGCCCACTTCGCGCTTCTGTCGCTTCACGCCCAGGGCTGTAACCACCACCTCATCCAGTTCGCTGACTGCCGGAAACATTTCCACATCTATTCGCTGTTTATCACCCACTTCCCGCTGCTGAGTAGTCATTCCGGTGTACCTGAACTCAAGTTTTTCACCCTTTACGGCGGTGAGTTGATAATTCCCGTTTATATCCGTTACTGTACCCTGGTTTTTACCCATCACCTTAACCGTTACCCCAGGTATGCCGGCTTTGTCATCAGAAGAAGTTACCACTCCGCTCACCGAGATAGTTTGCGCAGAAACACCTTGAAAAATCAAAAGGATGACCAGAGATAAAAGTAGTCGAACTTTATTCATATAAGTATTGTTAAGTGTTTCAAATCAGCAATCTGGAAATTTCCATGCATATGCCTGATAACTTTCTTTGAAAAGTTAAAAATGATGTATGCTTTGAATTTCCTTTTAAAAAACAATATTCTGCCTCTGAACCAAAAAGATTAATTACTTTTATTTTGCGTTAATTCATGGCACCACGCACCAAATATTCCTGACAAACCCAGGTCAGGTATTAAGCGATAAATGTAGTGATAAGTAGTTATGAAAAAACCATTGCTCCTCTTTTTATGCGTTTTTATTTCTCTTTTTGCCATGACCCAAACCATTGTGGCAGAAACAATGGATCCGATCTTCTCCTTGAAAATTCATAAGATTCCCATGTTCCTTGAAGGAGAGAACAGCCTTTTTGAACTGAGCCTTTCTGCGGAACCAGAAAAATTGTCGGGAGAAATCGAAGAAATCAGGTTGCACTTTACCCCGGAAAGTAATCTGGACATGCTTGCCTGGATGGAGGTTACTGATACCTCCGGCTTAAAATACTACTCAGGCCAGGGTGTAAAAAGCGGGCAGAATATCACCCTTTCTTTAAATCAGAAACATAGCCAAAGACCACAAACCCTTATTTTCACTTTTAGGGTGGATGAAAATACGGATCTGGGAAAAAGGCTGGAACTTGAGTCGGCTGAAGTCGTTTTCGCTATGAGCCAAATCATCCACGTTCTCCCCGGGGAGCGCTTTGTACATCGTCCGGCCCTGGTGCTGCGGGCTACGGGGCAGGATAATTGTGACACTTACCGCATACCGGGCTTGGTTACTACCAACACCGGAACCCTCATAGCAGTGTATGATAACCGCTACAACAACAGCAAAGATTTGCAGGAAGATATTGACATCGGCATGAGCCGCAGCACCGATGGCGGACAGACATGGGAGCCCATGCAGGTGATTATGGATATGGGCGAATGGGGAGGCAGGCCCGAAAGCCTGAACGGTATTGGTGATCCCTGTGTGTTATATGATGAGAAAAATGCGACCATCTGGGTGGCTGCATTATGGATGAGCGGCGCAACGGAAAAAGACATGCTATGGTGGGCATCCAAACCGGGAATGTCACCCACCGAAACAGGCCAATTCATGCTGACCAAAAGTACAGACGACGGTCTGACCTGGACATCACCCGTCAATATTACCAGCCAAATCAAAGACTCCGAATGGCAGTTGCTGTTGCAAGGACCCGGCAGGGGAATTTGTATGAAAAACGGCACCCTGGTTTTTCCGGTTCAATTCAAAAAGGACATGGGAGAAAAAGCCCTGGACGGCGGAAAATACACCTGCCATTCTTCCATTATTTACAGTACTGATGCCGGCGAGAACTGGACTATAGGCAGCGGAGCCAAATCAAATACTACCGAAGCACAGGTGGCTGAACTCACCGATGGCAGTCTGATGCTCAATATGCGCGATGACCGCAACCGGACAGATAAAGGCGAAACCAACGGTAGAGCCGTGGCTATAACCCGCGATTTAGGCCAAACCTGGAAAACCCATCCCTCTTCCAACGCTGCACTAAAGGAACCAAACTGCATGGGCAGCCTTATTTCAGCCAACATTTGGCTTGACGGACAAACTCAAAAGGTATTGTTTTTCAGCAATCCCAACAGCAAAACAGAACGCACCAATATGACCATAAAGGCAAGCCTGGATGAAGGCCAAACCTGGCCCCGGGAATATCACATAACATTGAACGAAACCATCGGTTTCGGCTATTCGTGCATGAGTATGATAGATGAAGATACGGTTGGGATTCTGTACGAAGGGGTAAAAGATATTTATTTTCAGAAGATACCGGTCAGGGATTTCTTTGATACGGGAAAATAGATTTACAATGCAGCAGATGGGATTTAGACCTGGAGACAAAGCTGTAACTTACAGGCATGAATCTTAAAGAAGGCGGGGATTTCATCATAATAAAATTTCTGATTCAAAAAAAATAAATTCCTTGAACAATAATTACCATTATTACCTAAAAAAAAGGTCAAATTCCAAAATTTAACAAATAATTAGCACATTTTGATGCATTTAGCTCTTGACAAATTTTCAAAATGAGTTATATTTGCATCTATTTCCGGGAATTACGACATTCCGGACAGATACAACGGCATTTACTTCATTTTTTTTCACGAATTAACCTCGTGCAAAGACTTGTCTCTCTGATTTTTTAAATCACTGTAAAATTCATTCCCATGAAAAGATACTTATACATATTTCTTGTTCTTATTTTACCTATGGTGGCTTCTGCGCAAACCTCGTTTCGCAGCGGCAGGTTCTTACACCACTCTACCGGACAAAACATCTGGGGCCCAAACGGATCTTCTACCAGCATTCCTGCTCAGATACAGCAATACAATTCAACACATGGCTATACCGGAAGTAACGCGGTGAGTATGGCAGAGCAAGGCTGGCCATTAAATCCGTGGGAAAATGAATGGGAACGCTGGCACCGAATATTTATAGGCGATGAACCTAACGCCAACATACAGCCAATACTGGATAATAATCGTATTGTAGTTATTAAATCCTGCTTCCCCTCTTCGGCCATAACCGGTATGGGGACACATTCGGATACCATCGCCTTTACTACTAAAAGCGTTTATAACTACAAATGGCATTGGCGAAATATTATATATAAGATGCGCCAACGTCCGCAAAACTATTTTGTTATCTGGACCAACGCCCCCCTGGGCGCCGGCAGTACCAATGCTACCGCAGCATTCCTGGCCAAAGAGTTCTGCACCTGGGCAAAAGATACCCTGGCCATGGGTCTTGACCCTGAATTTGGCACTTTCCCTCCCAATGTCTATGTATTTGACTACTTCAGGAAAATAGCTGATGCGAATGGGTTTGCCCCGCTTTCACTGTGTGTAAGTCCCACAGACAACCATCCCAACGCTGCAGCCACTGCACTTATAGCGCCTCAGTTTGTAAATGAGATTTTTGATGTTGCCATTATTTACGAACAGGGTGGCCCTACACTTGGAGTAACTCCTCAGGAACAAACCGTGCCTTCAAGTACTGAAACCTTTGATTACCAGGTTACTTCAAATACCACCTGGATGGCAAGCAGCGACCAGTCCTGGTGTACAGTAACTCCAACAGCGAACGGAAGTGCTACCATGACCGCCGTTTTTGGTGAAAATACCACCCAAACAAGAGTGGTACATATTACTACTTCAGCTTCAGGAACAGAACCGGTAGTGGTCACCTTAACGCAGCAGGGTCCTTCTGACAAGGTATTGAATATTGGTTCATTGCTGATCGAGGGTTTATATTCCGGCAATGGACTCATGCGCCCATGCCTGGATGAATACGGGTATAAATTCGGAAGCTCAATCGCTGATGTGGTTACCATACAACTGCGCAATAAAAACAATTATAACCAAATTGAATTTGAGGCTTCGCAAGTTCAGCTTAGCCTGAACGGAAGCACATCAATAAATATTCCCTCCGGGCTTACGGGGAGTTATTACCTCACCATTAAACACCGGAATTCTATTGAAATTACCTCAGCTCAACCGATATCGTTTTCACCACAGGCAGTCAGCTATTCCTTTAACACTCCATCAAAAGTATATGGCGCCCAGCTTCATTACCAGGATGGCCGGTATATGCTCTTCTCGGGAGATGTAAATCAGGATGGTTCGGTGGATACTTCCGATTTTACTTCCATCGATAATAGCTCCTCCAACTTCGCCAACGGTTATCTTTCTGAAGACATTAACGGGGACGGTATTGTTGATGTGGCCGATTTTACAGTTGTAGATAACAATGCTGCCCAGTTCATCAGCAAGATCACGCCCTGATTTATCCTGGTTCTTACAGTTATCATACAGCGACCTGCACAATTCTACCTCAAAAACAAAAGCCAGGGCTAAGATTGCCATAGTATTTTATTGAAACAGTTTCTTCTTTTCATGATTTTATCCGTCCGGTCATTCCCCCGCGATCAGGCAGAGCCTGAAAAGATAGGATGGCAGAGGCAGAGCCTCTGCCAAACCTCAACTTGTTAAGTGCTAGTCTGAGACTCTGCCTCTGCCAAACCTCGACTTGTTAAGTGTTAGTCTGAGACTCTGCCTCTGCCAAACCTCGACTTGTTAAGTGATAGTCTGAGGCTCTGCCTCAGACTTCTTTATCACTGCAGGCTCTTTGCCTGCACAAGCCTCTGCCTCATTGAAAAATTACGTCCAGGAAAATATTTTAGACCAGCTCCATTTGAAAAATACTTTTATTGAAAACTGTCTTTGGCTTAAAATAATTTTTCTTACTTTTAACGATAATTTTTCGACAACCTTAATACTCATAACAACATAGGAATATATAGCATTATGCGTTTCTGGAAAATGACCTATAACAGCATTACGCTGAACCTTCCCGGTAAAGAGGAGGCAATGTTCAGAGAGAAATATTTTATCGATTCGTTATTTCAATTCAGGCTTGCTTTTGTATTGATTATATTCC
>JAVEQP010000097.1:0-13278 GCA_034007585.1 Lentimicrobium sp.
CTCAGTCATTTCATTGACATCCATACCTATTTTTATAGAGGTTCCTTTCCGGGGCAATTCGTAGTAGAGATGATAATCACCTTTGGCAAATTGTTGTTCAGCATACTTTCGGGTTTCGGACGACAGTTTTGAAACATCCACAAAATCGGTCAATGTATATTTTTGGTTGCCGCCAAGTTGATAATCGTAGTCTTCGGTCAATTTGTCGTTTTGGTAGAAAAATATCCTAATGTCACTCCCTGTTTCCGAACCGCTATTTACAGCTACCAGCTTACGGCCATCTTTCAAATTCCAATAACACATTTCCCAATTATACATCATTCCGGTAAGATTGAGGTATCCGTTTTTTACATCGCAAATATCAATGGGCGTGGGCGAAATGTCATATCCTTTTTCATCGCCAATGTGGTTGAGCAACATCTTTCGATTGGCCAGGCTGATTCCTTCCATTGGAAATGCATCATCGGGCAACAGCAGGAAGATGTCTTTAATGTTTACTTTCGATGCATCGTAGTCTTCTGTTGCATCTTTATTTTCCTGCCTCATAGAATCAGAAGTTTCGGCATTGGCGCTCTTTTGACTTTCACCTGTACAGGCAAAAAGCAATGTGAGCACAACAAGTAGATAATATTTGGTTTTCATGTTTCTCGTTTTTTAATCCCTGTTCCCGTTGTCATTCAAGGTTTAAGGCAAGATTGTTCTCAATCGAAATATTCAATTTCTCTTTCCGTTTTATTTTGGGGAACACCATCTTTAAATTCAGTTGACATAATCCAGTTTCCTGGTTCGTCAAATTCGTAGCTGTAAGTAGTTTTGAAGGGTGCGGAGTTGCCATCTTGCAGGTAGCTATATTCAATTAAGTTGTTTTTATTATCATACATGGAGAGCGTTTTGTAATTATGGCTGCTATTCAGGGAAGAAAGTGATTGTACCTCAATCACATTACCATTGTCATCATACTTATACAGTTTTTTCTCTATGTGCGCGTCATCAGGACCTAAACGGTTCTCTTCAACCATTTTTCCCGTTTCATCATATGAATAGACTATCTTATTCCAACAGATACCCTCAGGATTGTATTGTTTCTTTTCAATCATATTGACGCTGTCGTCATATTTATAGTGTTCCTTTAAAGGAGGAAACCCATCTTCAAATAGAATTTCTTCTACTCGGTTTCCTTTGCTGTCATATGTATACGTCGTTTTCGTAGAGAGCTCTCCGTAGGAACCGTACGAATTATCTTCAATCAGGTTGTTTTTGTCATCATAGGTGTAAAGCTGTTTTGAAATAATATCACCCTCAGATGTGTACTGAATATAAGCTGTTTTGTTGCCCTCTTTATTAAATGTGCTTTCATTAATACTTCGCAATTTAAAATCTCCTTTTGTATTTGCGGCTCTGTAATAGGATTCTTTAACTGACTTAATTTTACCGTTCAAATCGTTCTTAGCCCGGTCGCTGTCATTATTCTCAGCAATACAGGCACAAGGGAATGCAAGAAGTGCAAGCAGATATATTTTTGTTTTCATGTGTTTGTTTTTGTTATTTGTTAATGATAAATCCGTCAATTTTTCTTTCCCAGGTTTGTTTTTCCATCAAGGCCCAGCGTTAAATTCTATTGTTTTAACCAGATTATCCACATCCAATAAAACGACCAATGAGAAGATTTCCCAATTCATCACCATCGTATTATTACCTTCGTCATTGTCGTACACATCTTCTTCGGTCAGCCTGAATTTTTGCATCAGAAAATCCTTGTCGCAGTTTTTGTCGCCACAAATAATCCATCCAAACCGCTTTTCCGGTTTGTTAACGGTGGCGTGAATCATACGTTGGTCATCATAGATTAGTTTAATTCCGTCGTACTCCATTGTTGTAGTGGTCACAATATAATCTTCATCAATGTAGCCGGAAACCTCCAAAGGTCCTGTTTTGGCAGATTCAGAATTCGGTTTACCCAGCAGACGTTTTGCATCCTTGGGATTGGCTCCCAACTGAAATTTAGCAAGGGTGAGATTTTGCAAAAAGGGAAGATTCATTTCACCTTCCTGTATGTCGATTTCCATCGTTTCTATATAGTCTATCAAAAATGCGTTGCCCGACGGGACGAGAAGAAGCGCATTGAAAAATACGTTGCCTTCGCCATAATCAATAAGTGCAGTAAATTTTAAATCGGAAAGATGAGTTATGGTCACATTTTGTAACTTATCGCCTGCTCCTATTCCATTTCCTCTGCCGAAAGGCGCCCAGACTTCGTTACCCAAAGGATAGGTGTTTTCCCATTTGTTGTTATACACTTTTTCAGCATTCACGCGCTCCTCTTCTGTTTCAAAATCAGGATATTCAAACATGGCGACCGATTCAATAAAAAACTGATAATACTGCTCTGTAAGCACTTTCTCCTCATCGGGAAAACAATAGCCCTTGCCATCGGGGCATTGAAATATACCATTAAGCCATGTTTCGCCCGAAGCAATTTGTTGCGTATCCAATCCTTCCATCAAAGAAACGGTGGTATTTTCTTGCTGGTTGCCGGAAGATTGATTGCAGCTTGTGGATAGTGTTGCAACCAGGAATGAACACAGCAGTGTAGCTATATAAATTACTGATTTTATTGTACTTTTCATCGTTTTAAAAGTTGAAACATAAATATATTGATTGTTAAGTGGATGCAAACCGAAGAGCCATTTGAATTATTTGTATAAATCCATGTATTCAAAAATAATTTTAACAGCATCTTCTTTCATATCTCTGTTTAATGAACGATTGTTGCGAACTTCATTGGTTTGGTTATACACTTCACTCCAATCAGAACCAAATGCGTTTTGTGCCTCAATGAGGGCGCAGATAATATTGATTGTATAGCTTTCCTTGTTCCTGGACTTTGCCTCTTTTGCATAAATAACTGCTTCTTCAACGTTAAAATAATCGTCCATTGCCATAAGGTAAGCCATACTAATGAGCAAATCGGCGTTGGCATGTTGACGAAATTCATCCTTATCTTTAAACCCGTATTTCTTTTGCAGGTATTCAAAAAAGGAATCTGCATTATTATATCCACTCAAATCCCAGCCTATTTGATTTATAACCGCCATTTTCAATTCAATTGGATGCATGCTTTGGTCCAAATAATCCATCAGCTCAACCGTTAATATCCCTTCGGTAGTGGAAGCCAATTGAACTATTTTTGAATCTGCATAGGCTTCGCTGAAATTGGTAGAGGTCAGAGGTGAATCTGCAAATAATCCCTGACTGAATAATAGCCATGAGAATAGGACTAAGAATAGTTTGGTTTTCATATTGGAGAGATTTTTTGTTTAGTATTTAATACTGTTGAATTATTTGAAAAGTGATTCTCTGTTTTTTGCTTTGGATTCCGGAGCATAAAGCAAAAGACAGTGCATGTTGGCCTTATTTGATAAACATATTATTGTCCCAGGTTTTGCTGCCGGGCAGTTCTTTTACTTGCGAATAAAGCCCGGGGAAATTATCGACCAGGAAATATTTACTGTTCCACGGTTTGATGACACGAATGATGTCTTTCCCGCTGTCTTTTCCACCCGTAAGCACATAATACTGAATGAATTTGGCATCCATTTTACTGTCGTATTCATACGTGAAATTCATGGCCTCCACTTCAACGGTATAGGGTTTTTCGGGTATGTATCCGTTTTGCTGGTGGGCGCCTTTCAGATAAGCCGCCACCTGATAAGGGCGCACGTAATACTTATCTGTGCTACGAAGCAGTTGGCTCAGGCGATACATAATCCGGTCCTGACTCATGCGCCCGGGATTGTTGGGGTCATGCTCGTTTTCGGTGGTTGCCAGATACAAACACTTTTCGCCGATAACGGGGTATTTGCGGTAGATTTCCATGGCAATCAAAACCATAGTTACCGCGCCTTGCGGTTCGGTGGAAACCTGTGCCTGCAATTCCTGGAATTTTGCCACAGTCCACGGGAAGCGGTCGAAGGTGCAGGAGGCTTTGTCGCTCATATCAAGCTCATCGTGGTTAATTTTACCGGCCAGTGTACCTGTAATGGATGCATTGTCAGCAGGTGCTTTTTCTTCTGAAAAATCATCATCTTTCTTGCAAGCGCTCATGCTAATTGTTATCGCAAACGCTATGAGCAGAATCACTTTTAATTTGTTGCTTTTCATGGATGCATTTATTTGATTATTAATACTTCTTCGGCAATTCAAACCTAACAGGTTAAAAGAAAACCTGTTAGGTTGATTTCTTACTTCTTCGGCAATTCAAACCTAACAGGTTGAAAGAAAACCTGTTAGGTTGACTTCTTACTTCTTCCGCAATTCAAACCTAACAGGTTGAAAGAAAACCTGTTAGGTTGACTTCTTACTTCCTACTCGCTAATCATTTTCCTTACCGCTATACTGCCATCATTGGCAACAATGGTTATCAGGTAAAGGCCCGAGGGCAGATTGGTTTCTATGACCTGATTGGACGAACGGCTTAGGTTAACCGTCATGACAACCTTCCCGACAATATTTGTAATAATAAGTTGGCTTGCATTGGCGGCATTGGATATATGGAAGCTATTTTGGAAGGGGTTTGGATATACATTAATGCTCTCTGCAACAAGGGAATTAACAGCAGTAGGATTCGATTCCCCGCCATCAGTAATTGTCCAACCATAGGTTCCTGTCAGAATTGCTCTTGCATCAGCCGCTGCGCCGGGCGAGTATTTGCTGTTACCACCATTGAAATTAACTTCGTTTTAACCGTTTGCCCTGCCCATCCAATAAGGATATTATCATAGTTGGCGGTTGATAGCGTTACTTCTGCAAACATATCAGTCATATTGGTTACAGAAGTCACATTCCATGAGCCAAGGTCCTGATTAAATGCAGTGGCATTAGAGAACATTTCCTTCATGTTGATGACCTTGCTCAAATTCCAACTGCCAATATCCTGATTAAAGGATGCACATCCTTCAAACATATTGTTTATGTCATAAACACCGCTCACATTCCAACTACCAATATTCTGGTTAAATGCAGTTGCCCAGGTAAACATATAACCCATTTGAGTCACTTTGCCTACGTTCCAATTGCTTATGTCCTGATTAAATGACGATGCCCCGTTGAACATGGAAAACATATTGTAAACCTTGCTTACATCCCAACTGCCAATATCCTGGTTAAATGCAGTGGCAGCAAAAAACATATAGTCCATATCGCCAACGTTGCTCACATCCCAATTGCTAATATCCTGATTGAAGGAGGATGCACTATGAAATATACCTTTCATATTGTAAACATTGCTTACATTCCACCCACCAATATCAAAATTAAAGTTAGTGGCACCACGAAATGTAAATTCAAGGACTTCAACGGTTAAAGGCAGCTGCGTAGGCACTTCCACTAAATTAACAGCGTTATGAAAAGCATGCTCAAGAGAGTGAAGTCCAATATCGCCAAAGCTGGTTACCTTAACCAGTTTATCGGCATTTGGGTAATTAAACATTCCAAATTGTTCGAGTGAGCCCGAAATTGACACGGTATAGGTACCCTCTGCTGCGTAGGTGTGGTCTTGGTTCCCTGCTTCGGTGTAAGTGTCGCTACTTTCATCGCCCCAGTTAACGGTTGCGTTAACATCTCCGTAAAGTGGAAGTGCGATGGTTTTACCATCCGAAAGGTTGGTGTTGAATTCTAAAACCATCTGTGCACTTGCACTCCAGCTTATCATAAGAGCTGCCAGAATAAAAAGTAGTTGTTTTTTCATGGTTTCTTTTTTTTATTAATTTTTGCTTTTTGATTTTTGATTTGTTTTTCAAACCGAACGGCTTGTCCTGAGTCCCCTTTGGCACCGGACAATCTGTTAGGCTGATTTCCTGCTTCTTACTTCTTGCTTTTCATCTTAACTCCGTTTCTCAATATCACGGTGCGCTGCACCTTTTAATTGTTTTGAATTCCTTTTCTACAAATATTTCGGTGCGCTGCACCTGATTGTACCCATCTGGAACATTCTTTTTCTACAAATATTTCGGTGCGCTGCACCTTATTTCTTCGGCAATTCAAACCTAACAGGTTAGAAGAAAACCTGTTAGGTTTACCTCTTACTTCTTCGGCAATTCAAACCTAACAGGTTGAAAGAAAACCTGTTAGGTTGATTTCTTACTTCCTACTTCCTACTTCACCATCTCCACCCTTTGCATTCCCCTGTAACTTGGGATGTTTTTCAACGCTTTCAGATATTCAATGGTTGTTTCTGCCGTTGGGCGAAACATTCCCTGACCCGCGTCTTTGCGGTCGTACTTGTAAACCGAAGCCATATAATCGTTCATTACTACCGAATACGTTTTGTCCATATCAAACGGTTTACCATCGGTGGTGAGAAGTTCTACATCTTTGAGGCTTCCATCGGGTTTCAGCAAATAACGACTGGTCATTCCCGAAGGATAAAGGGGCAAATGGTCATCAAGCGTAAATGCAGCGAGACATAGGTTGCGCATTTCGTGTCCGGAAAGGTTGAACTTCACCATTTCATTGCCGAACGGGTCCATTTCATACACATCTTTGGTACGCACGGGACCTTTGGCAAGGGTTGGTACACGCACACCGCCGGGATTGATAAAGGCAATGTCAGCTCCGGAGGCTATGCGAATGGCATCGGTCATCAGAAATCCTACTTCTTCATAGTTTGAGAAGTCATCTTCGGCTGTGGCAATGGTTTCGGTCAATGCCGGATTGTTGTTGTAAGCATCCACCATGGTCTGTATGTCGGCACGGGTGCTCCCTTTGTTGCCCACGGTAAGCAACTGCATTTTCCTGTCCACCCTTCCATCGGGACTGACGGAAAGCTTTATCAGCGTTGCATATTTGAGTTTCCGTTCGGCTTGCGTTATCATAATTCCATTGTGGATTTGGTCTTTTTCGACTTTGGTATGGGAATGCCCGCCAATAATTACATCTATGGTTTTTGCCGGCAGTTGCATGGCTAGTTTTACATCCTCTTCAAATCCCATGTGGTTCACCATTATGAACACATCGCAACTGTCTTTTAAAAACAGGTATTCCGGCGCTGCTTCAAAGGGGTCTTTAAAGGTGAACCCCGCCACATTATCGGGATGAGTGTCGGGAATCCCATTGTCGTTAATATCCAAAAAGGAAACAAAAGCTGTTTTGAGTCCATTCGGTGCCTTAATTATTTTGTAAGGTTTAATGCGGAAACCGGCATCTTTGGGAAGCTCCAAATTTGCATTGAGAAAATCGAACCCGGCCTGTTGTGTGATGTATTCAAAGCCTGCAAGGCGGGAGTCAAATTCGTGGTTTCCAACTGCCGACAGGTCAAATTTAACTGCGTTCATCAGTTCAATAATGGGCATTCCCTTTTCGGGATACTGGTCATTTGCAGGATTTCCCGTTTGGTTGTCGCCTCCCGAAACGAGCAGCAGGTTCGGATAGATGGCACGCAGGCTGTCCGCCATAAAGGCAAACCGCGGGAAATTATCCAGGGCTGCATGCATATCGTTCACGGCAAGTATTTCTATGGTTCGCGCTTTGGGCAGTTCTGCTACCTTAACCTTTCGGCTTGTGCTGCAACCCATTAACAAAGAGGTGCCAAGCAGAACAATAGCACAGATTATTTTTGGTGTTGTCGGTATTTTTTTCATGCTTCTTTTGTTTTTGATTTTTATATACAGGCGATTTCCTTCGTTTAGTTCGCCATCGGGTGCAACGCTGTTGCCAAAGGCATCGGTCACAATGGGTAAGCTGCGGGGCATTTTTTTATCGTGCTGTGCATAGTAGGCGCGCACTGCATCCAATACCCTGGCGCCGTTAAAAATCGGAACGCTTTCATCGTTGAAAAATACATTCATACCCTATTGTTTTCTAGTCAGTTACGTGCAGTTTTTCAAGACTTATTTGTCATCGCAAAACAGCATTCATTTTATTATTCACATCTTTCAAAACTCCTTACAATAGTTCTCTACCATTTTCCAAAGTCTGTCGCTATCTACGGATAGAATAATACGGGCCTGTTGCGTTCCAACCGGTTGATTGTTTTGGAAGGCAACTGATTGTCCGTATGAAAAGCCGAATTGTGAATTAACATCCACATACCGTGTGACTTCTTCTGTAATTAAGGCAGGGTCCATCATAATAGCTCCTGCAATTACGTCCCAGATATAATGCACATATTCTGCATCGTCGATGTAAAGTGCGTTTAAGAAGTTACGCTTCATCATCGCTTTCAGGTCAGAATTTTTAATGATATCAGTTATTTTCTCATACCTGTCTTTTTTAAATGGCATTTTTTCGCATGCATCCAATCCTACAATAATCTGTTCCTTGAAAGGAGAACGCAGACATATTTTTGCCGCCTCAGGGTCCATCCACCAATTAAACTCTGCGGTGGGCGTAGTGTTCCCGGGTTTAAAGAACGAACCTCCCATGTAGATTACTTTTTTAATCAAAGGAATGATTTCGGGGGCCATACGAACCGCTGTTGCCAGATTTACACAAGTACCAATGGCAATGATGGTTATTTCGTTTGGACTTTTCTTTACCTCATCGATAATAAAGTTGACCGCCTTCATATCCAAAGGTTTGGCAGTTGATTCTGACCCATATTTTTGCAAATACACCGATTCCCACGATTTTGGTTCGGAATATCCCGCAGCACCTACATAAGCATCGCCAATACCAAACAAAATACGCTCGTTCTTAATGGTTTCAAAACGGCTTGGAAATATAGGGTAGCGAATGCCCGGTACAACAGGAATATGAGATTTTCCAATGTCCTCCAACTGTCGGATGGCGTAAGCAGTTCCCTCCGGAACCCAGGTATTTCCTACCACAATGGTAACTCCTATAAGGTCAATGTTGGGTGCATTGGCAAGCATCATCATCGTTATTCCATCGTCAAACACCTCTACCATATCGGTGTCGAGAATTACCTTTTCTTTCTTTTGTGCGTTTGCAGCCATGCTGAATATCATCAGACATACGAGGCAGCCAATTATCATTTTTTTCATAATTACACTATTTTTAATGGATTCATATTTGAAATAAATCTAAAATTTAAAACTGCTGAATTTTGGATGTGCTTTTAGTGCTGCCGGAATATTTGGTGAGAGTTGATTGCCTGATAAATCGAACAAAAAGAGTTTTTCGCATTTCGTCAACTCATCAGGAATATTTCCCGTAAGCTGGTTTTTATCCAGACGGAATGTGGTCAATTTTGAACAATTTCCTACTTCTGCCGGAATGCTTCCTGTGAATGCGTTTTGGCTAAGCGTTAAACTGCTTAGTTTGCCTGATGCAAATAGTTCGGCAGGAATGGGTCCGGTAAGGCCGCAATTGAGAATGGTAAGGCTTTTCAAATTATTCATTCTAGCCACTTTATCGCCGGGTATGGGGCCACCTTTATTGCTAATAGCACGCACATTCACGTGTTCAAGATTTGTCATATCCCATATCCATTCGGGGAATTTGGCATCGGCTTGTGTTATTTCTCCAGTAAATCCACCACTGTAATCTATAACAAGCGTTTTTAGTTTATTTAGTTTTCCAATACATGCCGGCACTTCCCCCTTGGGCGGGTGATGTGTTTTTAAAGTAAGATCCTCAAGCTCCGACAATTGACAAATGCTTTCGGGTATTTTTCCTTCAAACCCTTCAACACTTAAAATCTGTAGTTTTTTTAATTCCGAAAAGTTTTCCGGGATTGCGCCATCAAACCCGCTGATATACAGCGTTTTCAAATTTACCAGTGTCGAAATATTCGGAAACTCGGGTCTTCCATGTGTTGCGTCAGTAGATGCGCTTAGCGCTAAAATTTTCAGGTTTGTTAATTTTCCTATTTCTGATGGAATTGCATTAGGAACATCGAATTCTCTCGAATCAATGTACAGTTGTTCCAGTTCTGTCAGTCCGCCTATTTCCGCCGGAATCAAACCGCGTACACCGCCACCTTGAATTCGCAGGGAAATTACCCTTCCTGAATCATTGGTTATTACATTTTTCCATTCTCCAATCGGTTTATCGCTTAGCCAATTTTCGCCTCGTGAATCTTCCCATTCAGTACCATTCATCGCTTCATAAATTTTTACCAAAATTTCCTGGTCCGTCAATTTTTGTGGTGCAGGACCACTGCAACTAATTATAGCTACGGCAACAAACAGGCATAGCATGGTAAAAAACATTCTTTTTTTCATGGTTCTTCTTTTTAGTGAGTGTGTATTGTTCAGTTTTAATGTTGTGTTTTATTTGCAAAGAGCATTATGGTTTTTTTTAAAACTTTGTTGACGCTCCGCCGCCTCCGCTGCTTCCGCCACCCCATGAGCCGCCACGGGTGCTGCTTCCGCTGCCGCCCGACCACGAGCTGTTTGATGATGATGAGGAGGAGGAGGATGATGTCTTTTCTACATATACATACGGCACCAATTCAGTATGAACATGTCCGCATTTACTGCATTTGAAGCTGTATTCTTTCATTCCATCCTGTCCGGGAATGGCGGTTTGTTTGATGCGCGGCTCTCCCATCAGTTTTACTCCTCCGGCGGCCTTGCACGATTCACAGATTACTGTTTTAGCTCCTCCGGTAGTTTTTCCCGAAGCTTTTTTAAATATGGCGAACAGGATAAATGCGGGCAAAAACAGTAGGGCAATCCAGCATCCAGCACCCATAAACCCATCGGAATTGACTGCCGCCATGTAGTTGGATGAACCATCTTGTTTTTCGGGTTTGGCAGAGCGGGTTTTCAGCCAAATAACCAGTAACCCCATCGCTATCCAGGCAACAATAAACCAGGTGGCTGCTTTTGGCCAGCCTTCGTCTGCCACTAAATCGGAACTGCCTTTCAATACTTTTTCCACTTCGCTAACTCCGGCAATCAATCCGGTGCCAAAATCTTCTTCTTTAAAGTGAGGCAGCATCTTAGTGGTTTGAATAAGCTTGCACATCCCATCCGGCAATTTATCTTCCAGACCGTAGCCGGTTTCAAACGCAATTTCGCGTTCGCCCTCAGCGGTGGTGAGCACAATAAGCAGCCCCTGATTGGTTTCTTTGTCGCCTATGCCCCAGGCTGTAAATAGCTCGGTGGCAAAGTCTTTTGCCGAAGCATACGCAGAGTCAATTGCCGGCAGCACCACCACGGCGCATTGTACGTTAAGTGAATCCTTTATTTCCTGCATTTTGGCATTCAGGGTGTGCACGTCTTCATAAGAAAGAGCATTTTCCGGGTCGCTCACAAATTGCTGGTAGTCCTGCCGTTGAACATTGGGGACCTCGTTTACCTTATAGTGGGTTTGTGCCGAAGTGCCGCTAAAAAGACACAACAGAAACGTTAGGTTAAAAAGTCGGATGTAAGTTGCTTTATTCATGTCACTTTATTTTTGTTTTTACCTTAAAATGTCCGGTTTTGCGCCAAAAGCGATATAAAAATTTCATTTCAACTTCCAAATTCTACTTTGGGCGAAACATCCGCCCCTTTTTCGGCTTCATAATATTTTATCTCTTTAAAACCGAAAATTGCTGCCGCCATGTTCTTCGGGAAGCGTCGCCGGTAAGTGTTGTAGATGTTTGCCGATTCGTTGAACCGCTTGCGTTCCACGGCAATCCGGTTTTCCGTTCCTTCCAGTTGCCCTTGCAGCATGATGAAGTTCTCGTTGGCTTTCAAATCAGGATACTGTTCAATCACCACCATTAATCTTGATAATGACTGTGATAGCTCGCCCTGCACCTGACTGAATTGTTGCAGATTTTCAGCACTAAGATTGTCGGCATCAACATTTAATTGCGTGGCTTTGGCACGTGCTTCAATAACGCTGGTAAATGTTTCCTGCTCGTGCGCAGCATAGCCTTTTACCGTTTCCACCAGATTCGGAATTAAATCGCTTCGCCGCTGGTATTGGTTTTCTACCTGCGCCCAGGCTGTTTTTACCACTTCTTCGCGCTTTACCAGCTTGTTGTAGCTTCCCCAGAAAAAGGGTACTATCAATAATAGGCCGATGAAAACCGAGAACCAGATGATTGCTTTTTTGCCCATAGTTATTTTTGTTTTGAATGCTTGCGTTCTAATTCATTAACCATTAAAACCTAACAGGTTATAAGAAAACCTGTTAGGTTGCCTTGCCCCCTTCAAAATATCATTATCAAGGCAGCTATAATAGCTAGTATAGCCACCACCAGCATCACAATTTTTGCTGTGCTCTTTGGATATTCGCCAATAACTTGCCCGGTGCGTCCGTTTACCACAAACTGATACAATTTTCCGTTGAATTTAAAGGCACTGATCCATATCGGCAGCAGCAGCAGTTTGAACATTAAGTCGTTGTATTGCGTATGTTTACTGCGGATTTTCTGATGGTTACCCCCGATATCAGAGCGTATCATGCTGTCAATGACATTATCCATTTTTACTTTGGCTTTTTCCACACCGTCTCTGAAATCGATTTGATATATTTCCGTGATAAACCCGGCCATAAACTCATGACGGTAGGCCACGCAGTTCATCATGTCCCAATTGGTAAGCCGGTCCATAATTTTGGCCGGAAGCGTTGCTGCCGCAGGTACCACTATATCGTCAAACGGCACCGATACTTCGCCAGATGCGGTATACCAATCGGTAATGGTGCGGCGTATATCTTCGCCTTTGTTGTTTCGGAATGTCTCGGTACGGTCATCGCCACGTTCACCGGTATATTCCGTGTAAGTGTCGGCATCGTAGGTCCAGAATGGCAGATAAACGCCTTTGAACATATCGGTGTAAACACCGCCTTTTTTTAGTTCTGATGGCAGAAACCACTTCTTACCCAGCCATTTTTTGAAGTTAGCGCCGCTTTCTTTTTCGGTTATCTTAAAAGGAAGCAGATATTCCGGTTGCCAGAAACGTTTTACCGATGCTTCGTTTAAGATAAGCGGCGTAGAACAAAACACACATTTGGCTGCCGAAATATTGGGTGCCAAAGTAGTGGTAGCGCCACATTGCCGGCATTTTATTTCGGTCACTTCTACGGTTTGTTCCTCGCTATTTTCATCGGCGTGGTCTTTCCAGTGGTTGAAATCGTTTTCTTTTATTTCAGCGGCCGCATGGTCCAATGGGGAGATGTATCCACAATAAACGCATTTCAGATCTTCATCTGCCGGAGAGTACTGCATAATGCCACCACACGATTTGCACTTGGTTTGCAGCGCATCGGTTATGGGTTGTTTTGTTTCGTGCATTGTTTTGTTTTTTTATAGAGACGTAGTTCATTGAAGTGCAACTGATATCGCAGCTCTCTGAAACTACGTCTCTTCAATTACCG
>JAVEQP010000098.1:0-13186 GCA_034007585.1 Lentimicrobium sp.
TGGTCATATCACCAATATCAACCACGCCATCCCCGTTAACATCAGTGGTCACATAGCCTGCCACGAAGTTGGAAGCATCATTATCCACCGGGCTCATATCACTTATATCTATCGTGCCGTCCTGATTCACATCGCCACTATAGATCACATATCGCCCGTCAATCATCAAAAGTAGATTGTCTCCATAAGCCCTGGAAGGGGCATCAAAGGAATAATTGATTGTTCCCGACGCAAATGAAACCGGTAATGCAGTTGTGGTTTCTAAACTGCTGCGGTGACGGATGGTGATGTAGTAGTTTCCAATGTAGATGTCTGGTATTACTGCAATCACTGACCCATTGGTGCCGAGGTTTAGGTCGGAAACGGTATAGTCAATTACACCATAGTCAGCCCCTTGATGCAATTCAACTGATATCTGGTCGGCAATACCTGCACCGAATTGCGGCCCGGTTCCATTATGAGCCTGGTTCATGGTCCCGCTTCCCGAATAAAGACCTTCAAGGAATACAGATAAGTTAAGTAGTTTATTTGTGTTAATTATGTTCACATTGTAATCCTCTGTTTCACCATAGTATTGCTGAGAGCAAGGATCAAGGACATCAACTCCAAATACCTCCCGAACCCGCATCCGGGTAGTACCCTGGAATGCTGTTTGCGGAACCGTAAAGGTTATTGTACCGGTGGCCGGCGCAGCGGCTAGAACAACGTTACCCAGCTTTTCATTGGCTTCAAATACCCCGTTGTAGTTGTAGTCAATCCAGACTGATATGTTATTATTATTGCTTTCATAAGTACCTGCACTAAGCGTAACAGTGTATTGTGAACCCGCATTCAGGTCGGTAGTCAAATCACTATAGTAAGTGTAGTAAGGGCTTGCAGAAGCACCTGTGGCATTATTAATGGACTCCAGTTGAACCAATGAAATAAAGTCCCCGTCAACAGACCCGTACTGATAAGCCGGAATGCAATACGAAACGGGAAGAATATTTACATTGTAATCCTCCGTTTCGCCAAAATTAGCCAGCTCACATGGATCGGGATTTGCGTCACCAGAAGTATAAACTTCCCGGACCCGAAGCCGGGTTGATCCGGATAAGGCATTGGCAGGTACAGTAAATGTTATGGCTCCTGTTGCCGGACTCGCTGGAATATCGACAACGCCTAGTCTTTCGCCTTCATCAAATTCCCCATCCTGATTGTAATCAATCCACGCTGATATTCTGTTACCATCGGAATATGTGCCTGGGCTGAGCGTAATGGTGTACACCGAACTGGTGGTTAGATCGGTTGAAAGACTGCTATAGTATGTATAGAATGGGTCTGGAGCAGGTCCTGTTGAATTATTTATGCTCCCAAGTTGAACCAATGAAATATAGTCGCCATAGTATGAGCCATTACTATAGGATGGTGTACAATACACAACAGGCGTAATATTTACATGGTAATCTTCAGTTTCTCCATAATCATAAGTAGAACATGGATCAATATCGAAACCATTATACACTTCCCGCACACGCATCCTGGTTGTTCCAAGCAATGCTCCCGGAGGAACAGTGAAAGTAATGGTGGCTGTTTCGGGAGAAGCTCCAGGATAGACAACACCAAGTTTCTCATTGGCATCAAAGATTCCGTTCTGGTTATAATCAATCCAGACTGAGATATAGTTGTTGACAGAATAAGTACCCGCACTGAGTGTAATAATGTTTACCGAAGAGCGGGATAAGTCGGTTGTTAAATCCCTGAAATAAGTAAAGTATGGGCTTGCAGAGGGTCCACTTGCATTATTGATGCTTCCGAGTTGCACAAGGGAAATGTAATCTCCATCCGTGCTGCCTTCTAAAGTAGTGGGAGCACAATACGGCAAAGTAATATTTACGTTGTAGTCTTCTGTTTCACCAAAATCAAGCGCTATGCAAGGATCAATATTTGTGTTACCGAAGGATTCGCGCACGCGCATCCTGGTGGGTCCCATTAATGCATCTTCAGGAACAGTAAAAGTAATCGTTCCGGTGGCTGGTGTCGAAGGTATATCAACATTGCCCAGCTTCTCACTGGTTTCAAAGATACCGTTCTGGTTGAAATCAATCCATACGGCTATGTAGTTGGAATTTGGATATGTTCCAGAACTTAAGGTTATAGTGTAAACTGAATTGCGGTTAAGGTCAGTAGATAAATTGTGGTAATAGGTGTAAAACGGACTTGCAGATGCATCTGTCGAATTATTTATCGTGCCCAATTGCACAAGTGAGATATAGTCACCATCACCCGAACCGGATATGTAAGTTGGAGTACAATAACATAAAGCAGATACAAGAATGTAGTTCGTCTTAACCTCGGAATCTGTAGAAAAGGCATTTGAAGCCGAAAGCGCAACCGTGTAAGTCCCCGGAGCTGTAAAATGCACCTGTGGATTCTGTGAATTGGCATTCGTACCTCCATCAAAAACAACATTGTTGGGGCTGAAACTCCACGTCCATGAGATAGGGCTATTTGTGGACAAATCAGTGAATGTTGTTGTTTCTCCAACACAGACTGCGGCCTTTGAAACCGAAAAATCGGCTGTCAGAGGCAGGTAAGTCTGCGTCTCCACTAAAGCCTGATAGGCATTCAAACGGCCACTGCCAAGCATTCCCGCATAAGACGGGTTTAAAGCACTGATATCATCTGTCGTAGAGGTCAGGATATCTTTAACATTCTGAGCAGTTAACAGGCCAGGTGCCAGTGATACAATAAGTGCTGCAACGCCGGATACATGCGGGCAAGCCATGGAAGTACCCTGATAAAATCCATAGGTATTTCCAGGTAAAGTACTGAGTACCCCTCTTTCCGTAATGGTATTCGTCTCTCCTCCCGGTGCAGCAATATCCACCCAGGATCCCCATGTCGAGTACCATGATCTTACATCCTGATTATTGGTTGCTGCCACTGAGAATGCCCCACTATAACAGGCCGGATATTTTAATCCGGTGGAATTGGTGTTCCCTGCTGAATAGATAGATATTCCTCCATTAAGCACAGTACCACCCCCATTGACATTAAAGTAGTCAATAGCATCCAGAACAACCTGATCATAAACGCCCATACTGGAGTAGCCCCAGCTATTTTGTGAAATAGCAGCACCATTGTCGGCAGCCCATATCGGGGCATTTTGAAATCCTCCACTTGATGAGGATGTAAACACCTGGCACGACATCAGCCTGATGCCATCTCCACTTCCAGAACCTCCGGCTACACCACTAACTCCAACTGCGTTGTTCGTATTGGCGGCAACCGTCCCTGCAACATGGGTGCCATGGTCATCAGGTGTAACAACAGTAGAGTTTGTCACAAAATTATATCCTATGCCTGACCACATATTGGCTGCCAGATCAACGTGGGTATAATCAATTCCCCCGTCTTCAACAGCAACAATTACACTGCTGTTTCCCCGTATAATATCCCAGGCTTCTGGAAGGTCAATGTCGGCATCTACGGTTCCACCTTGCTGACCGGTATTGTGGTAGTGCCACTGCTCATTAAAACGCGGATCATTGGGTGCATAATTCTGGCCTGCCCCACCGTCAGGAGGTGAAAGCAGCCGGAGCGGGTCAGAATCTGCGCCAATCTGTTCTTTTCGGTACACAGGTTCAGAAAACTGGATTTCAGCCTGCGCAGAATAAGCCATAATCATGCTGCGGATGTTGGTTCCAGCAGGTATAATAAGATCGTACCATAAATGGAATTCCCATAGCCTGTGGCGGTCATTGAATTGAGTATTCTGCAGAACAACGTCAAAAGTTTTCTTTACCTGAATTACTCCGTATTGCTGATTTAACTGGTCAATTGCGGCAATTCCGAAGCGGGCTATTCCGTCAGGACTGGTTGAAATAACAGCGTTATCAAGTTGGTTTTCCATAGCTTTACTGAACTTGATGCGGATAATTCCCTGTTCGAAAGCCTGATCAGGTATTGTTGAAATGTTGATCGCAGGGCGTTCGCCTTTGATAACATTTCCTGAGAGAGGGTCATTTGCTGCTTTCACCGTAATCTGAAAAGATCCAGCAATAAGAAATCCAATAAAAAGGAGGCCTTTAAAAAGACAATAAGAGTAGCTTTTACTCATTTCTTTAAATTTTAAGGGTTAAACAATAGTTAATAAGGAACTAGGAGGTAGAAAAATTATTAGATAGCAATTCTAGCAGGTATAGTAATTACAAAGTTAGTAATTCATATGCCAGTTTCGACATTTGTACAAAAATATATTTATAACGATTCTAAATAACAAATATATTGGCCTGATTTTCTTCACATTACATAATATGAAAAATCCCATCATAGCCAATAGCATTCCACAATGGATTAAAAATATAACAATAATGGTTGATACTAAATAAATCTGATCATGAATTATACTACCGTCATACTAGAGGTTAGAGGTTAGAGGTTAGAAGTGAGATGTGAGAGATGAGAAGTGAGATGTGAGGGATGAGAGATGAGAGATGAGATGTGAGTGTTAATCATATTTCTTGGTTCTTGGTCTCCCGAATCGCTGCGCTCTCGGGATTTCGCTGTGCTCAATTTGGTCTTTGGAAGCTAGTCTGTAATTCTTCCCATCTCCCCATCTCCCCTTCTCCTTTTCCCCCCTTCTCCCCGTCTCCCCGTCCTGGACTCAATAATGATTCTAAACTAATATTTTACCAAATCTTTGGAATATCTATTACAAGTCAATATATTTGTTTCCATCTCAGGCCGTATTTATAAATCTGATTCTTTACCTATAATTGATATGCGCATTCAGTTAACATTCAACACACTAAAGCCCGGACGTATGACCATTCCGGTGAACTACCAGTATCCACTTTCAGCATGGATTTACCATACCCTGGCAGGAGGGGATCACGAATTTTCTACTTTCCTGCACGATTCCGGATTCAGCCTGGGTGCAAAAGCATTTAAGTTTTTTACTTTTTCGCAATTGAACTTCCCTGCCAAAGGGTTTAAGGTGGAAGGCGACCGGCTGCACATTCTCGCCGGACAATGCAACCTGATTGTCTCCTTTCTGCTCCCTGTGGCCATGGAAAACTTCATTAAAGGACTTTTCAAAAACCAACGTTTCAGCCTGGGCGATAAAATAAGCCAGACAGATTTTATGGTTGCTTCGGTTGAGGTATTGCCTGAACCAACTTTCAACGGTAAGGCTATCTTTACCACTATTTCGCCCATAATGGTGGGCAAAAGGATAGATAACTGCAGAACTGCAGCCTATCTAAGTCCGGAAGAAGCCGCCTTTGAACAATTGATAGCCGATAATCTTATCCATAAATTTACCACCGCACTGAATTATGGCCTGATTGCACCCGGGCCTGAATTGGAAACCGATGATCCTCAAATAACCTTCAAATTGCTGAATAAGCCACGGATGCGGGGTATAAAAATCAAAGCGTTTACGCCTGAAGAGACAAAAATTATTGGTTACACCTTCGATTTTGAGATAAAAGCCCCGGCTGCACTGCTGCAAATTGGCTATGTGTGCGGTTTTGGCGAAAAGAATTCACTGGGCATGGGCTGCGTTGAACTTAAAAATACCCGTTAATGGACCAGCCCAAACTCAACCGGCAGCTCCGGCTGATGATGATACTGACCGGCAATTGCACCCTTTCAATAGCACAGATCGCCGAAAGGTTCGACACCACCGAGCGGACCATTTACCGGTATATTGAAACTTTCCGTGAGGCCGGTTTTGTGATAAAAAAAGCAAATGGCTTTCATCGTATTGATAAGTCATCCCCCTATTTTAAGGATATCAGCAGCCTGGTCCACTTTACCGAAGAGGAAGCCTATATCCTTAAAACGGCCATCGAAAGCATAGATGAAAATAACCTGATTAAGCAAAACCTCAAAAAAAAGCTTTATACCGTTTACGATTATAAGATTTTGGCCGAAACCGTGGTAAAAGGCAAGAACAGCATCAATATTAACCACTTAACCCAGGCCATTGATGAGCGCAGGCAGGTTATTTTAAAGGGCTACAGTTCAGCCAACAGCAATAAAGTAAGCGACCGCCGGGTGGAACCCTTTCGCTTTACCACCAATTATATTCAGTTGTGGGCATTTGAACCACAAAGCGGACGCAACAAGTTATATAAGATTTCGCGCATCGGTAGCGTGGAATTATTGCCTGAGGATTGGCAAAACAGCGACAAACACACCGAAGGCCGGATAGACATTTTCAGGATAAGCAGCAATCAGCATTTGCCCATAAAACTCAAGCTTGGCCTGCGTGCCGCCAACCTGCTTAAAGAGGAATACCCCCTTTCGGAAAAATACCTTACTCCCAGTAACGACAATTGCTGGCTGCTCGAAACGGAAGTATGCAGTTATGAAGGTATTGGCCGCTTTGCCGCCGGCCTTATGGACGACATAAAAAGTATGGAACCGGCTGAACTTAGGGCATTTATGGAACAAAAGATAAGCCGAAGTTTATTCCAATTGAAAATATTTGAGCAGGAAGATGAAAGTTAATTGAAAGTTTTTTACTTTTGACAGAAGATGTCAAAGATGGGGGGTAGATTTGTGGGGTGGAAGGGGGAAAATCATAGTATAGGAAACATTTTAATATTCAACCGTAATGATAAATGAACTTTGCAATTTTATTGAAACTATCGAGGAGCAAGCGCCTGACTTATTTGAAGATGGTGCCAAACTTAAAGAAGGTCTCTATGTAGCTTTGGACATTGCTCTTGAAGATGGGGAATTTGTCTTAAAGAATGTAGATGAAGAAGGGGTTCTTCTAAAAGAAGATTTTGGCCTTTATAAACAAAAGGACGAAATAACACCGTTTTTCAACGAATGTAGAATGATTTTGCAGGCATCAAAACCAGTGTCTGCTGCAAAAATATTTAATCCTAATAAGAAAATTTTCAATGTAACCTGTTCTCCCTTTGCGGTAGGTTTTACAAAGAAAATTGTTGATAAAAACATCGGGACTATTGGTAAAGAAGACATTCTGAATGAGCTGAATAAGCAATACTTTAGCAAAGCAGAAGAATTTATTGAGGAAGGTAATCAAAAAGTCAAGTTTGAAGGATTTAAAAGATATATAGCTGATAATTTTTGGGATCTATTGGGAGCACTTGATTACGACAACTTGAAGGATTCTTCAACCATAGTATTTTTCCTTAAATCGTTATCAATGGAGGAATGGAAAGAGCCTTATCAGAAGTATCTTGGACAAAATGTTTTTAATAAATCAGATTATAATAAGGTGTTTCAGGACACTATTTTTGGAATCAGTGATAGTTTAAGCTCTTTCAATGATAAGAAACGCTTTTTACAACATCAGTCTGCAAGCTTCAGATACAATTTTCGGATTGATGGGGAAAAAGCACAATTAATTTGGAAATTTTACCAATTAAGCAGGAATAAACAATTGCCGAATCCTTTACCCATTTTTGTTGATAAGGATGAAGCCGACCTTAATTCTGAAACGCTGAAGCTATTCAACAACGACGGAGTTGCAGGTTATTCTGAAATTATAAAGTCCCTTCTCAACAATCGACAGAGCAACCTCCAAAATTTTTATCTCTTATATATATCAAAATGGAAGATCATTGATTTAGATTTTGTCCCAGTATTCAAATATACCTTGAAAGATATAAATGGAGAGGATTTTATCATCAAAGAGTTATTTGGCGGTGAGTCAAAAATTTATTTTAAGAGTAGCGAAAACAACGTTTTTGATTTTCAGATCAAGGTTGTTAACAGCTTTTTTAACAATCAGTTGATACAGGAGACAAAAGCCGGTACCTTGTGGATTAAATATTTTGATGAACTTGAAATTAAGCCTGATTATGGACTTACGGACACCATTTATAATCTTTTAAATAAATACAGGAAATCATGGTACAATTTCATCTACAAATCAATGCATCATGAAATAACTATGACCATGATAGATGAAATGGCGCGTGATTCCATCATTGACAATCTTAGACATGATGAAGAATTCAAAAAAACAGCACATTTACGAAAAATAACAAGTCTCTGGTTTGGCTTACAGAATCTTTTTGATAACAATCCTAAATCAAATAATATGGCAAACAAAACTATTGAATTACAAACGAAGGTTAGGGAAATTGCCCAAACCGAATCATTCCACATTGAAACCGATGATGAATTTGCTTTTGCATCTGGTCAAATAATCTGGAGATTATTAATTCAAAGCGAATCAGCAAACCGATCTCATGCCCTGCTGGAACCTTTTCTGCAAAAGACGGAACCTACTCTTTTTAAGCAGGCTATTGCGAACACCTTTAACATGTACAAACACAAGTTTACTCTGTATGCAACAAAATATGAGTTCGACAAAATATTTAGTGAAATCATGGGATTTTCACCAAGTAATCCAAATATGAAAGATCACTTACCCATGATTTTGGCCGGATACTTCTCGGAATCCATTTTCAAAAAAGAACAACAATAACCCTTAAAATACAAAGACATGAATTATTCAAAAAGAATTTTTGGCGCAGCAATTATTAAAGCTGTAAACGCGAACTACAATGCTGATTTTTCAGGACAACCACGAACCTTGCCAAATGGCGTTGTTTATGCAACGGATAAAGCACTAAAATATGCAGTTAAAAATTTTCTAAAGGAAAATTACACTTCCGAGAAGGTGTTTTATTTTAAAAGATTTAATGAAGAATTCGTCCCTTTCAGTTTGGATGACGCATATGCCCATGCATTTCCTAAAAATAAGGACGAAAAGGACAGGAAAATAGTTGCAAAAGACCTTTTGAGCTGTATAGATATTCGATTATTTGGAGCAACATTTGCAAAAAAATCGAAGACAAACAATGTAGCTATTTCTGTTCATGGTCCTGTGCAAATTACACACGGTGTTAATATCTGGCATGAGAATAACTTCTATTCTGAACAGATTATGTCTCCTTTCAGAAACCCGAATGAAAAAAGCGAGGATAATACTGCAACAACTCTTGGTCGGCAAACAAAACTGCATGAAGGTCACTACTTGCATCACTTTTCAGTTAACCCTAAGAATATTGATGAAATTGTAAGTTTAGCCGGGAGTGGTGCCAACGAACTCACGTCAGAAGACATTGACAAACTAAAAGAAGCATTGCAAAAAGGAGTTACTTATTACGATTCTGCCGCAAAAGCAGGCTGTGAAAATGAATTACTCATCTGGGTTACACTAAATGAAAACTCCAAGCTTGTATTGCCCAATTTTACACAATTAATGAAATTGGAAAAAGAAAAGAAAGACGGCAAGGTTCAATTAGATATGAGTGAACTTAAAAAGGTAATTGAGACAAATTCGAAAGAAATTGTATCCGTTGAAATTTTTTCTAATCCATCATCAATTATTTTGAATAACGTTCCCGAGGGAGCTTTAATTTCAAATTTATAATCCAATTAAACCTGGCAGGCCTGATGCGCCTGTCAGGTTTTTAAATTCTCCTTAATATGAAAAAGATCATATCAATTAATATAAAATCTGATTTTGGTTTCTTTAAGAAGCCAGATACAAACGATCCAATTTATTTAACTTTTAATATGCTCCATAAACCATCTCTTTTAGGGATTTTAGGCGCAATATTAGGCGAAAAGGGATTTCAAAAGCATGGCGAGATGCCCGAATACTACAAGAAACTCAAAGGACTAAGAATTTCGATTGCACCTCTTGAAGAAAATGGGAAGATATTCCATGAAAATGGGAATTTTTCAAAAACTATAATTAAATATAACAACACAACGGGGTTAGCAAGTGAAGAAGAAGGCGGAAACCTTATGATAACTGAACAGGCTCTCGTTGCTCCCGCATATAAGTGCTGGATTATGATCGATACTGAGAATGAAATTGAATCTAAACTATTTAGCTACCTAAAAGAAAACAAAGCAGAATATTTGCCCTATTTGGGTAAAAATGAATTCTCTCTTTGGTGGGATAATTTTACTGAATATGACTCAGAGCTATTTTCTCCAGATGGGAGCTTTCAAATTAACAGCATATTCATAAAAGAAGAAATGGTAAAAGATGGAAAAATTAAATCACGTTTTCGCCCGGGCGTTTTATCTACAAGTGGAAATAAATATTTGTATTTTGAACGATTGCCTGTAGGTTATATTGAATCACCATTATTCCAATATGAATACAAAGATTTTGCATTCACCAACTGGGATCTTAAACAAGACTTTAATCTTCCAGAGTCATATCCTATTCTAAAATTATCAAGCAATGAGAACATTCAATTGTTTTAAGGCATACAACAAAAGCTTGCTGCATATTTTTAATGAGACGCACTCAACTTATTCTGCCCATTTATCCAATGATAGAGAAGTAAAAGAATCTCTTTTTGAACATTCTGAATTAGTGTCGAGATATTGTTTGAATTTGATAGAGGCTCATGGGATTGAGAAATTAATTGATTCTCAGATTGAAGTGCTCATGGATCTATTTCCTGTAAAGCATAAATTAGAATTTGGTAACCAAATTAAAGAAGCGTTTATTGCTGCAATTGTTTTCCACGATTTAGGAAAGATAAATCCAAATTTCCAGTCTTTAAAAATGGAGAATGATATATTCGAACACAACAAGAAACTATCCATTCAGTCAAACCATTCCTTACTTGGCTCTTACGTATATTCAAATTTATTTTTCAAGGATATTTCTGAGAACAATATTTTTGATGACGACGAAAAACTTTTATTATATTTCTTGATTTTACTTTTTGCAACACCGATAATAAAGCACCATAACCCCAAAATCAATTTCACATTACAATTTGATATAACACAAATTGATGAATGCTATTCCTTCCTTGAAAAATATCGTATTGTTTTAGAAAAAGAATTCTGTTCAAGCTTTTATCTTGGTGCAGATGATATTTTCAACGAATTTGAAGACTTGGTTAACAGTACTGAAGCCTATTTTAATTTATTTGTATTAACAAAACTGCTATACTCACTATTGACAGCTTCCGATTTTTATGCGACCAATCATTTCATGAACAATACAGAAATTAACGAATTTGGGATATTAAGCAATGAGCAAAAGGGAACTCTAATTAATAATTTTAGAACAATACATTCTTACAACAAAAATTTATATTCTAACATCGAACAATACCACTCAATTCCTTTCTCACAGATAGTAAAGCAAAATTATGAGAATTTAAATATTCTACGTCAAAAGCTTACTGCCGAAATGGTTGCAAACTTAAGAGAGAATGCTGAAAAAAGATGCTTTTATCTTGAAGCGCCTACCGGTTCTGGAAAAACTAACTTGTCTCTGGCATTTGCAACTGAACTTTTGAATATTGACAATTCACTGAATAAAATATTCTACATTTTCCCATTTACAACTCTAATCACACAAACATTTAAGTCGATCAAGGAAACCTTAGATATAGACAATAACTCTATCGTACAACTTCACTCAAAAGCTGGATTTCATGAAAAAGAGGATGGTGCTTATGGGAATGAAAAAAGACTATTCATTGATAATCTATTTGTCAATTACCCAATTACCCTTTTGTCGCATGTCCGGTTTTTCGACATTATAAAAGGAAATGATAAAGAAAGCAATTATTTAATGCATCGGTTGTGTAATTCTGTTATAGTCATTGATGAAATCCAAACATATAATCCGGAACATTGGGATAAGATCGTCTATTTCCTTGCTAATTATGCAGATTTATTTAATATGCGCATTCTAATCATGTCAGCTACCCTTCCAAAAATCGATGCGCTGCATGATGAACTTCGCGGGACTTTTGCATCATTAATAACAAATCGTGATCAATATTTTAGTAATCCTAATTTTGCAGGTAGGGTTTCGTTTGATTTCACTTTACTTGATAAGGAAAAGCCCAATAATGAGGAGAAGAAGAAATATCTTTCTGAATTATCTGATTTTATGATTGAAAAATCAGACCAATATGCCAACTCACATAAAGGTAGCGTAAAAATCCTGATCGAATTTATAACCAAGAAAACAGCTTCATTATTCTTTTACACGATTAATGAAGATGAACGATTTAAAAATCACGAAATCGTTCTGCTTTCAGGTGATATTTTAGAATTCAGAAGAAGACAAATTATCAATTCAATTAAAGAAGGTGAATATCAACAATTAATTGTGGTATCAACTCAGGTAGTTGAAGCGGGAGTTGACATTGATATGGATATGGGATTTAAAGATCGTTCGCTCATTGACAGTGACGAACAACTGGCTGGCCGGATTAATCGGAATTCTTCCAAAAGCAATTGTGTTGTCTATTTATTTGATTGCGACAAAACCAATATCATATATGGATCTGACTTTCGTTATAAGGTACAACAATCGGATAGAAAGATATTTGATGAATACAAGGAGATATTAGAGAAAAAACAATTTCACACCTTGTATGAAAAGGTATTTGAAGAGAAGCGAAAGAAAATGGGAAGCAATCTATTCGCAGCCGGTCATTATTACCAGTATTTTAAAGATTTCAACTTTTCAAAACTAAATGACGAGTTTAAGTTGATTGAAGACAACGGTAGTCAACAATTGTTTATTCCGATGAATATTCCCGTTTGTTTTTTTGAAAACATCTCAATTTTAAGAAAAATGGACGTATTAACTGTGGATAAAAAAAGCGTGGATGGTGTTAAAGTCTTTGAATTTTATGAAAAATTGATACACTGTGAGTTTGGTGACTTCATTTTAAAACAAATTGAATTAAAAAAAATTGGGAGTATTATTTCCCAATTCTGCATCTCATTGTATAAAAAACAATTGGATGCCATTTCAACTTTTCTTGACCCCGAAAAAGAGAAATCAGGATTTAAGTACTTATCAAATTGGAATCTTTGCTATACCCCTGAACAGGGATTTAACTCAGAGAAAATTGACACAAGCATTTTTATTTAAGTTGAAATTATCTTAAAAAAAATGAAAAATATATAGTCCCTACTTTCTCTTAAAAAAAATCCTGTAAACCCTGTTAATCCTGTCAAAAAACCCTCCAAACCTGTCAAAAAAAAGAAAACATGCAAAACTACCTCACCCAACTACTCGAAGACATTGAAAATGTCATCAAAAACCCTCCACTGCCGCCTTATATTGAGGTTCCGCCGCATATGGCTGAGATGCCTGATATGGCAGAACTGGCTCTGGCACCGCTCACGTCGCTTGAAGAGC
>JAVEQP010000099.1:0-8397 GCA_034007585.1 Lentimicrobium sp.
TATCTCTTAATCGCGCTTATGGTTGGAGACAAATCCGGCGAACATGCTTTTGCGTTTTATCTTGTGGTTTATGCGGTTACCCTAACGGGGGCTTTTGCAGTTGTTTCTTTCCTTTCTGAAATTGATGGTGATGCTTCTTCCCTGGAGCATTACAAAGGCATCTTCTGGAGTAGACCGGGCATAGCCATTGCGTTTTCGGTGATGCTTTTTTCACTTGCCGGCATACCCTTAACGGCCGGTTTTATGAGTAAGTTTTACCTTTTGCTGGTTGGGATTGGTAAAGAGTTGTGGCTTCTTTCTATTGTTTTGGTGCTCACAAGTATTCTTGGTTTGTTTTACTATTTGCGAATCATTGTAATGATGTTCACCAAAGTTGAATCATCGGAAAAAGCTTCATCCATTGGCCTTTTGTATGGGTTTATATTTGCAAGCATCACTCTTTTTTTACTTGTAGTAGGGATATTTCCAGAGCTTTTGACAAGGATTATTAGTTATTCCCTGAGGTAATCAAATTTATTTTTTAATTAGTGTTTTACTCATCCCGAAAATCTTCTCTCACCTCCGGGCTATTGCCGAAACAAACAGGGGAACTCAATGTCGTTGTTTCTTTTTGATTGGTGGCAGGAGGAACGAAATTTGACTTAGCCTCATCCTTAAGCTCATTCTCCGTTGTGTTTGTGCTTCCTGCTTTGCAGATGTGCTCAATAACCAATGTAATTTTGTCCATAGTTTCATTATCTTTTAATCCATGGCGTTTTTTAAGCCACGCTAAATTGTTGTACGCAATATATACCTGGCCGGCCTCGTCTTCCCATACCAACAACTTCATTGGAAGATCAATAGCCGAAATTTGTTGATCCTGCATCAATAAGGTACCTATCTCAGGGTTCCCGAAAAGAATAAGTTCGGTAGGGCGCAGTGGTAAGCCTTTTAATTTGGCCTCCTTAGCGTGGTCAATATGAGTAAAAAGATGCCAGCCTTCCTTTTCAATTTGCGCAACCATACGTTTCGCGCTTTCTGCGACTGAAAAATCGCTTTTGGTTATTTTCAAACCATCCATAAAAGTAAGTTCATTCGTAGTTTCCATAAAATAATTTCCTTGCAGCCCGGTTACATGTAAGGTTTTTCTCGTCATGTGCCCACGTTCAATGTTTTTAGCAGGTTCTGCTCCATTATGTCTTTGTTACCTTTCAGGTTCTTCTCCGGTTTGCCTTGTTCTTTCCGGATAGTTAAACCAATGATATCCATCTTTTGTAATCAGAGCAGCGCCATCTTCGGGGCCCCACGAATCTGCTGTATAATTAGGGAAATTCGAGGCGGGAGTCTTCTCCCATTCATTGAGAATGGGCATTACAAGCTCCCAGGCTGCTTCCACCTGATCAGCACGCATAAACAACGTTTGGTCTCCCGTAATGGCATCAAGCAAAAGTGTTTCGTAAGCTTTGGGAGATTCTGACTCCTTGCTCCCAAAATAATCGAACACTACATCCACAGTGTTCAACACCATTTCAAGTCCCGGTATCTTACTTTGCAATTGCAGCCTGATGGCCATGTCTGGTTGTATGCTGATTACCATTCGGTTTTGTTTGGGGATGCCTGACTTGGCTGTGACAAATATATTGTGTGATACCTCCTTGAATTGAATGGTAATTATGGAGGCCGTTTTAAAAAGTCGCTTTCCTGTGCGTAAGTAAAAGGGGACACCCTGCCATCGCCAGTTGTCCACAAAAAGTTTCAGCGCGGCATAGGTTTCTGTATTTGATTTGGGATTTACATTTTTCTCTTTCTGATACCCCGCCACTTCCGTTCCTTCTATCCATCCTGCACTGTATTGACCGCGTGCGGCAATGGTTTCAACTTCTACGGGCTCAATTTTTCTAACGGCCTTCAATACATCTACTTTCCGGTCGCGAATCTCATCAGCTTCAAAATTATTAGGCGGCTCCATAGCAACAATACAGAGCAGTTGCAAAAGATGATTTTGAATCATATCGCGTAAAATGCCGGCGTGGTCAAAATAATCGCCGCGGCTGCCGACACCGATTTGCTCCGTTACCGAAATCTGCACATGCTCCACATGGTTTCTATTCCAGAGAGGTTCCATAATTTCATTTGCAAAGCGGAAAGCCAAGATGTTTTGAACCACCTCCTTACCCAGGTAATGATCGATACGGTAAATCTGGTTTTCGGCGAAAATGGTGAGTAGTTTATGGTTCAGTTCCTTCGCAGATTCAAGGTCTCTCCCAAAAGGTTTTTCCACTATAATCCGGGTTGTTTGAGGATCGTTTTCAAGTTTACTTTTGGAGATATTTTCGGCAATGGTGCTGAAAAAATGAGGAGCTACAGCACAATAGTAAATAATGGAAGGCGTGCCTTCCCATTCTTTTTTGTATTGTTCAATAATTTGACCAAAAGGCTTAAATGTGGATGCATCAGTGATGTCCGCAGTTTGGTATCTTATATGTGCCGTGAATTTTGCCCAGTCCTCCTTCTTTGGCTTGCCCTTGCGTGAAAACTGATTCATGGCCGACAACAATTCGTTAGTATACTTTTCATCATTCATCTGCACGATCGAAGTCCCAATAATAACAAAATTTTCGGGTAACCATTTGTCGAGGAAGAGATTATATAGAGCGGGCATTATTTTTCTCTTCGTCAAATCTCCCGTGCCGCCAAAAATGATGAAAATGGTGGGATTTGTTTTTGTATTCATCGTTTCAGCCATAATTTTTCATCTTTAATATTGTTTTGATTGATTTGAATGGCCGACATTTTTACTCCGCCTCTTGCCATTCCGTATGAAAAGTGCCCTGTTTCCCCTTAAGTTCGTAGGTATGTGAGCCAAAATAATCACGTTGAGCCTGAATAAGGTTCGCGGGCATTTCTGCATTTCTGAAGTTGTCGAAATAACTTATGGCAGCAGAGAAGGAGGGTACGGCAATACCATGTATAACAGCGTCTGAAACCACTTTGCGGATTCCGGGAAGGCTTTCGGCAAGAGCGGAGTGAATACCGCCGTCTAAAAACAGATGTTTCAGATCTGAATTCCTGTTATAGGCGGAATAGATATCATTCAAAAATTCCGAACGGATAATGCAGCCACCACGCCATATTTGGGCAATCAAATCGAGGTTAAGTTTATAATCGTATTCTTCGTTGGCACGCGATAACAGGTGCATTCCTTGTGCATAGGCTGAAACCAGCGCAAAAAACAGGGCTTTTTCAAGTTGATTGGCGTAATCGGCCACAGCATCCTCATACTTCATTGGCTTCGAATCAGCATATAATTCAGATGCATTCAGGCGCAGTTTCTTGTATTTTGAAAGATCGCGCATAGAAACAGCAATATCAATATTTGGCACAGGAAGACTGAGATCCATAGCAGCCTGCGAAGTCCATTTTCCTGTACCTTTGGCCTTGGCCTCGTCCTTAATATCATTAAGCAGAAGATGTTCTGTCCCTTTTGTCTTATAGGTAAATATATCGCGTGTAATTTCTATAAGATAGGATTGCAGCCGCCCCTCATTCCATTTTTCAAAGACCTGATGTATTTCATCATCTTTCATTTTTAGTCCTTTTTTGCAAATTTCATAGGCTTCCGATATGGATTGCATTATGGCATATTCAATCCCATTATGAACCATTTTTACGAAATGCCCGGCAGAACGCAAGCCCATGTATGCTACCGTAGGTTCACCATTCACCTGTGCGGCAATTTTTTTGAGAACAGGTTCCACCGCTTCATAGGCTTTTTTATCGCCACCCGGCATCATGCTTGGGCCTTTTCGCGCACCTTCTTCACCTCCCGAAACACCCATCCCGATGAAACGAAATCCCTTTTTCTCCAAATCTTTATACCGCCGTTCGGTATCGTTGAAATGCGAATTTCCGCCATCGATAATTATATCTCCTTTCCCGAGCACCTGGAGCAGTTCTTCAATAACCGCATCCACAATCTTACCTGCAGGAACCAGCATCATTACCGTTTTGGGACTTTTTAGACTTTTCGCAAAATCGCTTATATCTGAAAAACCGTGAATATTATCGCGATTCAGATTATTCAGATTGTCGACTTTTTCGGAATCGTTGTCGTATCCGGCGCAGTCGAATCCCTGGTCGGCGATATTTTGTAAAAGGTTGGAACCCATAGTTCCAAGGCCAATCATTCCGAATACATTTTGATTTGTGCTTTCCTTATTCATGATGATGCTATTTTCGTATAAAGTTTTCTAAGATTTTTTTGGATGTTTCAAATTTCTCATGATGAATGCCGTTCATTCCCAGTTTTTTAGCGGTATTTGCCAGCATAAGTCTATCGTCGAAGTAAACACATTCTGACGGTTTTACCTGAACAATTTGCATTGCTTCCCTGAAAATACGCGGATCGGGCTTGCGGATACCGACATAGCAGGAGGAGAAAAAGCCGTCGAATAATTCGTGTAAATTAAACTTGTCGATTCGATAATCATTTAGTTCCCGGCTTTCGTTGCTGAGCGCAAATACCGGGATTTCTATCTGCTTTTTCCAGCTTTTTAACCAGGGTAGCATCTTTGGCAATTCTACCGATTCGGCATACATAAAATCCTTAAATTCCGCTTTCGTGAAATCGCGGGGACGATGAAATACGGCGGTGTCGAGGTATTCGTCGAGCGAAATACTGCCAATCTCGAAAACGTTGTAGATAAAATAGTGTAACACGTTCATTTCATCATAGTCAAAGCCAAAATGCCTGGCAGCCTTTTGCCGCGAAACATGACCCCAGCCGTTGGTGAGCAAAACACCGCCAATGTCCAGAAAGATCGCTTTTATATTCGAAACATCCATGTTGGTCATTTGTCTAATTTTGTTTTTATTTCTGATTTTCAATACCCTCAATCAATTGCCGCAATTAATACGGCCGGGTTGATGGCCATCTTGCTATGAGTTAAAAGGCCGACGTCAATCTTTCTACGAAAGCAAAGTCTTCGCTCTTTTTACTACATTTTCTACCGAAAAACCGTATTCTTTCATTACTTCATCGCCGGGTGCTGACTCGCCAAATTTGTCGATGCCGATTACATCGCCTTCGTCGGTCACATATTTCAGCCAGCCAAAGGTTGAGCCGGCTTCTACGGCAAGTCGTTTACGAATACCTTTCGGCAGAATATCTTCGCGGTAAGCCGCATCTTGCTTATCAAATAAACTCCAGCATGGCATACTTACCACACGCGCCTGAATTTTATTTTTCTTCAACTCTTCCTGTGCTTCCAGAATCAGATGAACTTCCGATCCGGTAGCAATCAAAATAATGTCAGGAACGCCATCTGAATCAGAAAGGATATAGGCGCCTTTCTTAAGTCCATCTGCTTTGGCGTATTTTTTCTGGTCGATAATTGGAATCCCCTGCCGGGTTAAAACAATCGCTACCGGCCCTTCGGTATGAAGTATGGCTGCGCGCCAGGCCTGGGCAGTTTCGTTGGCATCTGCCGGACGAATTACGGTCATACTTGGTACCGACCGCAGTCCAATCAATTGCTCTACAGGCTGATGTGTAGTACCATCTTCGCCAAGTCCGATGCTGTCGTGGGTATAAACAATAATCGGGCGGATTTTCATAATGGCGGCCAGTCGCAATGGGGGACGCATATAATCGGAAAAAATCAAAAACGTAGCACCATAAGGAATCAGATAGTTGCTGAGCGCCATTCCGTTAAGCACTGCTCCCATGGCGTGTTCGCGAATCCCGAAATGGAAGTTGCGCCCATCAGGATGTTTAGACGTAAAAGATTGGTATTCGTCAAGATTTGTATCTGTAGAAGGGGCCAGATCGGCTGAGCCTCCAATCAGTTGAGGGAAATATTCCGCTATGGCATTCAGGGTTTTGCCCGAAGCTTTACGTGTTGCCATTTTATCTCCCGGCTCAAAGGTCGGAAGTTTCTCTTCCCAACCCTCAGGCAGCTTGCCCGAACTTATGGTTTCGTATTCTTTGGCAAGGTCGGGATGGCGATTCTTGTAGTTTTTATACAGCTCATTCCAGTTTTCTTCGCTTTTTGCAGCCTTCTGACCGGCTTTTCGATAGAAATTTAAAACTTCATCGGGAACAACAAAATTTTTATCAGGATCAAACCCGAAATTCCTCTTAACCAAACGCACTTCATCTTTGCCCAGGGGTGATCCGTGCGCTGCTGCTGTATCGTGCTTGTTGGGACTGCCATAACCAATAACACTCCGGACTATTATAAGCGATGGACGATTGGTTTCTTTTTGCGCGTTTTTTATCGCTTTCGATATTGCTTCCAGATCATTGACATCCGATATATTTTGAACGTGCCATCCATACGCTTCAAAGCGCTTGGATACATCTTCATTAAATGTCAAATCGGTATCGCCTTCTATGGTAATGCGGTTGTCGTCATAGAAATAAATCATATTTCCCAATCCGAGATGGCCTGCAAGAGAAGCAGCTTCTGCCGAAACGCCTTCCATAAGGTCGCCATCGCTGCATATGGCATAAATTTTATAATCAAAAATTTTAAAATCAGGCTGGTTGTACCGGGCTGCCATATACTTTTGTGCAATGGCCATACCCACGCCATTGGCAAATCCCTGACCCAAAGGTCCGGTAGTAACTTCAATTCCAGGAGTGAGGCCATATTCGGGATGCCCCGCAGTGATGCTGTGCAGTTGCCGGAAGTTTTTGAGGTCGTTAAGCGTAATTTTATACCCTGTTAAGTGCAAATAGCTGTATTGTAACATGCAGGCATGGCCGCAGGAAAGTATAAACCGATCGCGATTGACCCATTCGGGGTTTTGGGGATTGTAGTGCATTACTTCCGACCACAATACGTGGCCCAGAGGCGCCAGTGCCATTGGAGTACCCGGGTGCCCTGAATTTGCTTTTTGAACGGCATCTGCTGATAGAATACGCACTGTATCAATGCCTTTTTGACTTATATTTTTGGTTTCCATATCTTTATGTTTACACTTTAATTCCTTTATTATCGGTTCTTGCCTTTGAGTTCAATAGGTTTTAAGATCACTCTCCAGGACTTGGCTTTACTGAAAGAATTCCTCAGTCAATCGATAAATAAGACTGCCTTATTAATATTAAGAAAACGTGTCCATGATAGGTGGACAAACATCCAGACAAGCCCATCCTGAAATTTGTAATGTAAAAGGCTGACTATGATTTTTTCCTTCCGAAGGTCGCCATTGCACTGTTTGGTATGGCATTAGGAATGGTTCCATTGGTTTGATTCCGATTTTTCTCAAAATGTTCTTCGCCAAAAACTTTCCTTACTGTTTAGCCAGTTGTTTCAATCAATCAAGAACACTTCTACTGGCTTGTTGTGCAGCGCTTTAGCCAATTTGATACCGCCAAAGCCTGCACCTGCAATTACAATTTTAGGCTCTTTTGATATTCTCAGCTTGTAATGGCTAAGGATAATTTTTCATTCGTGAATGATCTCGACTTCGAAGCCTCTGATCTAATGTTTTCACTCTCTTAAATAAAGAAATCTACATATAAAACAAATTAAATAACCAAATGGTTTGCGCCATTTGGTAAATGATTGCATCGGCAGTTTTGATTTATTCGGTTTCAATCGTTTGATTTTAATTCATATTTTGTGTTATCTGCCGGGATTTATCCTTATGATATGTGTCTGTTAGCTTTGTTAAGGAATTTTATTTATACCTTCTTTTTCAAACCCTCAGCAATCCCCGAAAACCCCTGGCCGCGTAGTAAGAATCAGCCCCATTGTGATACACAAATACATGGCCGTAACGCCAGTCGGCGAAGAGTGCACCACCAAGGGCTCTGATATCATCAGGGGTTATTATCCAACTGGAAGTTTTTGAATCGAACTTCTCTCCTTCATTCTGGCGGCATTGTAATTCTCGGTATTGCTCTTCTGTCAGCAATTCGATTCCCATTTCCACAGCCATACCCATCGCACTATTTTTGGGTTTATTCTCTTTTCTAGATGACAATGCTTCATGATCATAACAAATACTTCGGCGGCCTTTGGGACTTTCTGTGGAGCAATCGTAAAAAATGTATTCATCTGTGCTTTTATCGTGATTCACTACATCCGGTTCACCGCCCGTTTCTTCCATTTGATGCAGCGACCATAATTTTTCAGGCTGGGATTCAAGCTTAGCCTGTATTTTTGACCATTCAAGCTCTTTGTGGTAGTGCATGTTTCGCTTAAAACGATTTTTTAAAGTGCTAAGGATTGCTTCCCGCTGCGACGGTGATAAGTCTTTATTATTGAGTTTTGCCATGATGGGTCACTTTTAGAATTCCGGATTGTAATTTACCATCCATCCAATGCCAAACTTATCCACAAAACTCCCGTAATAATCTCCCCAAAACTGGTCTTCCATGGGCATTTCAACTTCGCCACCTGCCGAAAG
>JAVEQP010000099.1:8497-13019 GCA_034007585.1 Lentimicrobium sp.
ATTTAGCAAAAGTTTAACATTTGGGGTTAAGTATCCTGGGTTATATTCCCTCGCTGAATCCGGAGGTATTTGTTCGCTCTTAGGGCTCTTTTGGGCTAAAGCCCTTGGTTCTATCGTGTTTTCTTTACCCCCGGCTGAAGCCGGAGGTAATTGAACGCTCTTGGTCCACCCCCGGCTGAAGCGGAGGTAATTGATTCGTTGTTATGACTTTTTGGGCTAAAGCCCTTCGTCTATTGTTGGTTTTTTCTTTTCCCCCGGCTGAAGCGGAGGTAATTGATTCGTTGTTATGACTTTTTGGGCTAAAGCCCTTCGTCTATTGTTGGTTTTTTCTTTTCCCCGGCTGAAGCCGAAGGTAATTGATTCGCTCTTAGGGCTCTTTTGGGCTAAAGCCCTTAATTTATTACGTTCCTTTCTTGACCTAAGGCTGAAGCCGGAGGTGATTAATTCGGTGTTTGTTATATCGGATTGCTTATTTTCGCCAAGCTTCAGCCCGGTGTAGAAGGTTATACCCATATCTTTGGCTTTAGCCGAAATTGCGCGTCTGACTTCCTGTGGATGCACGGATTTTTCATACGAGCTCCAATTTAGACTCAATACATGAAGCTATTGGTTTTTTATCCCACTAACACCTGGTTTGGTTAATCTATCAACTACCAGCGCAATTGCTCCGTCTCCGGTTACATTACAAGCCGTGCCAAAGCTATCCATGGCAATGTAAAGCGCTATCATTAACCCAATCATCTCTTCGTTAAAACCCAACATAGACTGCAGGATACCGATGGCGGCCATAATCGCGCCGCCCGGAACACCAGGAGCGGCAACCATCGCTATAGCCAACATAAAAGTGAGACCCACGAAAAGTGTAAAATTAAAGGGCATCCCTTCCAGGATCATCAGGGCCATGGCACATGCCGTAATTTTCATAATACTGCCGGATAAATGGATGGTGGCACAGAGAGGAATCACAAAGCCTGCAATTTTTTCAGAGACCCCATTTTTCAGGGTTTGCTTTAGAGTTACCGGAATGGTTGCCGCCGAAGACTGCGTGCCTAAAGCGGTAAAATAAGCAGGCGTCATAACAGCCAATAAGCGGATTGGATTTTTTTTAACAAACATTCCGGTAACACTATATTGCAAAAGCAATAATAGAATGTGCAAGGCAAAAATAACACCTATGATGTTCAGAAAAACGGAGAGTATGGCATACACCTTCCCGCTAAAGGACATGCTAGTAAAAATTCCTAGAATGAATAACGGCAACAGGGGTACAATTACTTTCTCTATCAACTGCATTATAATGATTTGAAAATCTTTGACGACCAGTTTCAGGGTTGAATTTTCCTGAAACGACAGTCCCAGCCCAATTATAAAAGCGAGTACCAAAGCGGACATTACATCTATAACCGGAGAGATTGATATGGTGAAATAGGGTAATAATTCTTTTCCTGTATCAGCTATCTGAGCGGTGGTATTTATATGTGACTCCAACAGCCCGGGAAAGATGTTTGAGGCCGCAAAATAAGTCATAAAACCCGAAAAAAGAGTAGATGCATAAGCAATGCCTGCCGTAAGCAAAAGCAATTTACCCGCGCCCTTCCCAATAGCTGAAATGGCAGGCATAATCAGCCCCATAATGATCAGAGGAATGGCAAAGTTTAAAAACTGGCCGAAAAATGCGTTAAAAGTGGTGAAGATTCTATTTATGGATTCAGGCAAATAAAGACCGAAAATAATTCCAAACACAATTGCCAGGAACACTTTGAAAAGCAGGTGTGAAAATAAGCGCTTCATGCTAATATATGCTTAATAAAATAATGGTCTTCTTTACCCTCATGGTTTATGAGCCTGCAAATATACATGGAATGGCATTAAGATTTTTAGTGATGATAAATCTATCCTAAGTTTTAACTCGTTTACTGTCAATTGTTTGCAAAGGGAAGTAAGCAACCTGACCGGATGTTTCATTGACAATAAAGATCAATAAAATTAATTTTCCTCTTCCTTATACAATAATCCGTTTAGTGATGTGCGTCTTGACTATGTATTTGATGTTATAGCGCTTACTCGTACAAAAACCTTTGTTTTTGTACCTGCCTGAAGTTTAGGACAAATGCCCTATTTTAGAAATCTCAATCCAACAGAAAATTCAATCCGGTTTAAGCTATGTGCCTGATCCTCAAGCTTAATCTTTTGAACATTTGTACCTTCCTTTAAATTGTATTCCAGCAAATATCCTGTCAGGAATGAAAATTGAAAACCCAATGCCAGCTTTTCATTCAAGCCGATATCATAGCCGATATCAAGTGTGGTACCCAGGGTACTGCCGGTAAGCTGGTATTTATCAATCAGCACACAATTGTTTTTATAACCCAGATAGCCGATTGACAGGAGTGCATAAACCGCATCTTTCTTTTCTTTATCAAAATATCTTGAAGAAAATGTCGGGCCAATAAACGTTACGGTAATATCGTCACTCATTTTGCCATACCTCCTGTGTCCAAGCATGTCTTCTACATAAACATTGTCCAGACTGTTTGATGATTTAAGCATACTGGCTTTAATCCCAATCCCCCAGTATTCAGAAATGAAATAAGAGGCATCGCCACCCAGGACATAACCAGATTTTAACTTTTTCGCATAACTTGTAAAGTCGCTGGGTGTATTCTTGGCAATGCGTGCAGTATGGTAGCTGTATCCGCCGTTTACCGCAATTCTCCAATGCTGAAAATCCTGATGGCCAATAACTTTTCCTTCAGGAACTTCACTCGTCTGATAAAAATCAAACTGATGGATTTTAACATCTGTCATCTGAAGTAAGGTGCTTCGTATTTCATCCTGATATTTGAAGGTGAAATAAATATGGTCCGTTTTTACTTTCGTGATTTTACAATTGATGGAATCACCTTCATTGGTTACGATTAAATCCTGGGCAATGGCTGAAGCAGCCAGGATTACAAGGCAAATTGTAATGAGTACGTTTTTCATTTGTTTTTTGCCTTAAAGGATTCAAACTCTAATTTACCTTCCCTGTTATCCATCAATTCCAGTTTGGGATGCCCCACGAAAGCGCCCATGCTTATTCCGCAGCGCAAATAGTATGTCCGGCCCTTTTTAACGTTAATGGGTACTTCGGATTTGGCTTCTGTCTTGGCCCAAAGCGTATTTAATCCTTCTTTGGTGATGTGAAGGGTGGTTTTAAAGTTGTTTCTCACCCGACAGATTACCGAGTCACCAAGATATAAGTCGTAACCGACCATTGACCCTGCACCTCCGTAGCGGTAAACGTTCAAAATCGCGTAATCAACATCCAATAGGGTCTCTTCTTCTTCTTTTGGAGCGTAATTTTCAATATTTTCAATGTGCAAAATTGTTGCTGTAATTTTATGACAAGAACTTCCAAACGCAGAAGGTGGGTTATGCTTAATAACTTTAATGGCATTTCCGCCGGCTTTTCTGGCTTCCAGCTTAGCTTTGTCTATGACAATGTCATAACTGCATTTTGTTGTAAATCCCGTTTCACCAATCCTCACTGTTCCCAGGACTTCTGCGTCTTCGGGTTCTGCCTGATTTAATCCAATAACAACAACTTCCTGCTTATAATCCAGTGGTGGTAAACTCCTGGTCACTTTTGTGGAAACCTTTGGGTTGCATGAATAAAGCAAAATCAACGCGACCAGCCATAATAATCGATGTGGGTTTTTCATAAATCTGAGTTTTTAGAGTTGAAGATGAACGAGGTTTGACCTTTGAATGATGGAAATGGTATTTAGGATGGAAAATTTTTGGAGACAATTGACATGCCTGGGAGAACCAGATAATCCATTTGTAATTTGGTTTCGTACCGCCATAAAACTAAATTTCATAAAAATGCCATATGTTTTTTTCTCTCTCTGTAAAGATCAAAAATACAACTATTTCTTTCAAATCAAATCTTAAAATGAAAAGATCTCATGAATATAAGATTATGCCTATTTTTCGTGTTTAAGTTTAGGTGGGGGCACTGAAATATTTGTATAACATCGTTGTTATTAGAACATAACAGGTGCAACCTATCGTAATATTTGTAGAATATCGTTGTCCTTGAAAAATAAGAGACGCATGCACACCTATATTTTTAGTTTACTTCAAAATTATAAAATGAATGCTTGAGGAGGCAGTGAGCAAGTGAAACTTATCTCAGCATAATCTTGAATTAACATCACATGGAATAATTTCTTGTATCCCATGCATTACGCGCAATATTTCTTACCTCTCATTCGCCTCATTTGATAGACTCATAAAAAAGCACAATCATAAAACAATAACCTAAGTCTCACGTTTTAATATGTATGAAGAAATTTTTCTCCATAGTATTAGCTGTTGTTTTGCTGGCAAGCCAACTGAGTTTGACCATTGGCACCCATGTGTGCGCCGGTGAAGCCATCGAAACCCGGATAATTTATGGAGGTTCACATCTTTTGGGCTGTGGCATGGAGGATATGAGTGAAGCCTGTGAAATCCCTGTTCAGCATGATGTAAATTT
>JAVEQP010000008.1:0-17449 GCA_034007585.1 Lentimicrobium sp.
TGAAAATCGAAAATCCATCCGGTGAGCGCATTCAATCGCTATTTATTAATGAAAAGCCTTTTGAAGCCAACCGGGAATATGAAGTAGCCTTTGTCACCTCACAAGGGGTGCCATTAAAATACGGCACCCACCGCGCCCAAACCGGTAATAAGGCAATTAAAGTACTTGTTTCATACCTTAAAACACACTCTCACATGAAGGCTCCGCTAAGAGGAACAGCAATTGCAGTATAACTCTAAACCAAACCATTATGAAAACAAGTTCTATCCTATTAATTCCATTTCTTTTCATTCTCTTTTCATGCACCAGCTCTAATCCTGAAGCCAAATCCACCAGGGAGAGTGATATTCAGGAAGATCGTAAAAGTGACACCATTATCGAATATTGTTATCGAATGGAACAGCCATTCGAAAATGAAGAAGGCAAGGTAGAACAGCTTGAAATGCGTTTGGTTTTCAATGCGGATGAGGTTACGGGTCATTACAACTGGCTTCCCGTATATAAAGATCAGCGACAGGGAACTATTGTGGGCAAACTACATGACAGCATAATTCTTGCAAAATATTACTTTGAGCAGGAAGGTTTTAGAGATACTGCAGAGGTGAATATCCTTCTCAAAAAGAATGGCATTATAGTGAGCAGCAAGCGTAAAGAACTTGGTCTTGATGCCACCCTGCCTCTGGTTGATTGTCTTGAAACGGATGATAAAAACTAATCAACTAATTTTCCCCCAGTCAAAGGCTGGTTGCTGCAATTGCCGCCGCATAGGTTGATTCTCAGGCAAACTGAGTTCAGGATCCACTGAAAGCACCCGGTGTGCCATTTCGCGTGCAATTTTCAAGAGTTTTTCATCCTTAACGATGTTGGCAAGTTTTAAACCAACCAGGCCGCTTTGTTGTGTACCTTTTATGTCGCCCGGCCCGCGGAGGTGAAGATCCACCTCGGCAATTTCAAATCCATCGGTGGTACGCACCATGGTCTCCAATCGCTTTCGGCCATCTTTGGTAAGCTTATAGCTGCTCATGAGAATGCAGAAGGACTGATCGCCGCCCCGCCCTACCCTGCCGCGCAACTGATGTAACTGTGACAGCCCAAAACGTTCGGCATTTTCAATAAGCATTACCGTAGCATTGGGAACATCAACACCCACTTCAATCACCGTGGTAGCCATCATGATGTGGGTTCTCTTTTCGAGAAAACGTTTCATCTCACTCTCTTTTTCATGTGCCTTTAACCTGCCGTGAACAACACTAATCTGATATTCAGGTAAGGGGAAGTACCTGGAAACGCCTTCAAAACCATCCATCAGATCCTGCAAATCAGCATTTTCAGATTCTTCAATAAGCGGATAAACAATGTAAACCTGACGCCCGCTGTCTATCTGGGTTTTCAGGAATCTGAAAATATTAAAACGGTCTTTTTCAAAATAATGATACGTTTTAATCGCCTTACGTCCCGGTGGCAGTTCATCAATAACTGATATGTCAAGGTCACCGTATAAAGTCATGGCCAGAGTACGGGGAATGGGGGTTGCCGTCATAACGAGTATATGCGGCGGCACAAGGCTTTTCTCCCAGAGACGCGCCCGCTGAGCTACGCCAAACCTATGTTGTTCGTCAATAACTACCAAACCCAACGACTTAAATTGCACCTTGTCTTCGATTAAGGCGTGGGTACCTATTAAAATTTGCAACGAACCATCCTCCAATTGGCTGTAAATCTTCGTACGGGCTGCTTTACGTGTAGAACCGGTGAGCAGGCTAACATGCACAGGTAAATCGCCAAGCATCCGGCCTATGGTCTTAAAATGCTGCATGGCCAGAATTTCGGTCGGGGCCATGAGGCAGGCCTGATAGCCATTATCATTAGCAATAAGCATTGACATCAGGGCTACAAGCGTTTTTCCGCTGCCTACGTCCCCTTGCAGCAAGCGATTCATCTGCTTGCCACTTCTCATATCTGCTCTTATTTCCTTAATAACCCGCTTTTGTGCCCCCGTGAGTTCGAAGGGTAGATAATCGTGAAAAAATCCATTAAAACGATCGCCTATATGAGCAAAAATCCTTCCGGAGACTTTCTCAAGTCTGAGGTACTTCAACTTTAAAAGCTGCAGTTGAATAAAGAACAGTTCATCAAACTTTATACGCTCACGCGCTTTTATCAGTTGGTGTGTATTCACAGGGAAATGCACCTGGACCAATGCCTCTGCCCTGGGCATTAGCTTTAATTGAGTGAGTAGCGGTTCACTTAATGTTTCGGGGATATGATTGCGTACCTGGCCAATTAAGGTACGCATCAGATTCATGATGTTGCGCGGCGAAAAACCACGGTTTTTTAGCTTTTCCGTGGTAGAATACCACGGTTGAAGCGGTTCTTTGGCGGAAACGGAGCTTTCTTCGGGCGACTCAATATCAGGATGGGTAAAATTATATTTACCATTGAACAGATTTGGTTTACCAAAGACGACATAAGTCTGATTGAGCCGGATTTTCTCCCTGATCCATTTCAGGCCCTGAAACCAAACCAAATCCGTTTCACCGGTTTGATCCTGAAAGGTGACTACAAGGCGCATTGCCCTGCCGCTGCCCAAAACCTGAATGCCGGTAATCTTTCCCCGGATTTGTATCCAGGTGGTATCATCAACAATTTCACTGATGCTGGTAAATTTGCTGCGGTCCATATAACGGAAGGGAAAATGATGCAGCAAATCATTATAAGTGACAATATTCAGTTCTTTGCGCAGCATTTCGGCGCGCTGCGGACCAATACCTTTCAGATATTCAATAGGAGTATCGATGATGGAATGCACAATATGATGATTAATCAGACCGTGAATATAATGAAATGTCTGTGAATACAGATAGCAATAAGCAAAAAAATAATAATCATTCAAAAAAAAACACCGGAGTGGTCGATCCAATCCGGTGTTTAACTCAGTGTCCTTATTCAGGATTTAATATTCCCAAAGGTTTTGTTCAAACATGAATAAATCATTCTTGATCCGATCGGCTTCCATCAGGGCATCTATACCGGTAGCATAGTCGGTAATGCGCCTGTCGTAAACGTTGTCCTCCTTGTATATGTAACTGCTAAACATACGTTTCCAGAAAATATCATCGTAGGTTTTACGCGCGGCGCTATTGTTACGATTAAACACTTCTGCTTTAGCCAGAACGGGGCGGGCTTCCGGAAAATATATCCAAAAGAGCGGATCATATGCCCTGAATATGCCATTCTCATCGTAGTTGTCGCGTACCGGGCACAGTCCCAGAATACGTACCTCCATTACCGAGCGTTGCTTGTCAAAGAACCAATCTTCCTTGATTCTGTATCGTTTCACATCGCCAGGGTTAAATTTAATAGAGATAATCGTATCGTACCAGTCATAAGGCGGATAGGAACGTTGCATGGTAGCAGAGTCGTTACGCTCCAGGCGGTTCATAATTTCCTGATAAGTCAATGGTACGAGAAACTCGTCAGTAGTGCTTGAAGCATCATAGGCGGTAATGGTACCTTCTTTAAGCGCATCGAGCATTACCTGCGTTAAGCTGCGCAGATCATTGTGAGGTACCTCAGGATAATAAAATGCCTGATTCATTTTCTCACGCAGGTCAATAACCCGCCAGATACGCTTGCGCCATATTACATCAGCCTCGCGCACCCATGGATACGTAATTGGTTTCTTCTCTATGGTAACTTTTTTATCATAGATACCATCGCGCGGAGGGCTGTTGAGCACCTGACCAGAGCTTGTTTTGGCAACACCGACCATTACTGCGGCCAGTACGAGATAAGAAATGATTTTTTTCATCCGTTTTTTGCTTTTATTTTCAAGGATTGGTTAAAATCCTGCTTTACATTTGTGTCTTCCAACATGTTTTATGACATTCATAACACATGTTTTCAGCCTGATACATGAACGTGAATCAGGTTCACTTATTGTATGATAAGGCCAATGGTACCCAGTTTACGGTTTCCATCAGGCCCACGTGCCATAATGTTTTCGAGCCATATACGTTCGCCTCTTTTTGAATTGGCAATAAAGGTTTGCATTTCCTGTGTAAGGAGGTTACCTCTACCTTCACGGTCGAAGATATCGCCACCACGTACGCCAACAAAATTGAAAGAGATGATCTCAAAGGTCAGGTCAAAATCAAAATCATCGGGCATACGCGGGATAAGTGCGCGGGCAGCCAGTAGCATGCTTTTCTGAATGGGTCCGCCATCGCTATTGGCAATATAAGCCTTGGGATCGGGAACACGCTTTACCCTGAATTCAGCAGACCCCATGCGGCGACTTGATTTACCATCATTATGCATCACAGTAACTACTGCTTTACTTCCCGAAGGTACTTTTACTATCCATTCATTCCCTGCCCGGCGAATGGTACCGATGCTGATAGAGGGTGCAATCTGAGACTCAGGAATACCTGAGGCAGAAATTGAAACCGGGTTGTCAACGTTGGCATAAAATACATTCATCTTGGTAGGAGCTACTGTAAGTGACGGGGTCATCACGAAATAACTTTCTTCGAAAGGATATTCCTTGGTTTCTCCTTCGGGCCCTTTTACCTTAATGGTACCACGGTAGGTTTGCTGACCGGTGCTTGAAGCACTAACGGTATATTTGGCAATACCATTTTGAGCAGGAATCTGTCGCCCATTAATCACCACTTCAGGGTTTTGTTTTGAGTCAAGAGCAGCTACCAGAATTTCAGCTTCGTAGGTATCACCGGTAAAAACCAGACGAGAATTAGGAATTACCCTTGCTGCCACCTGATCGAACTTGTAGTCATCGGCAGAAATGGCATTAAAAAGATTACGCACTACATCGCTCTCCACGTTGCGCACATCGGCAACCAATTTATTTAAAAAGGTAACGTTGGCAGCAAGAATCATATGGTAGAAATTGTGCATTTCCCAATTTTGCTTTTTCCCACTGGCATCTTCAAAAGGGCCGGTAGTATTTAAGCCTACTTTGATGGATGCCCTGGAATTTTCAGGCACCAAAGCGAGGATATCGGTTTTGAACTTTTCAATTTTATCTTTAATTTCCCTGGCTTTGCCTTTTGAACCATCCTGCGAGTTTCCAATAAAATAATTGGTAGAAACATCGTACTTGTCACGACTATCAATTTGTCCCAACGGGATTGTTTTGGCTTCCTCTATAGTGATGCCTTCACTCTTGGCAATTATTTCGTTTTTAGCGTTTTCAATAAAATTGATCAGCTCATCTGAAAGTTCACGGGCTTGCTTGGCATTGTCCCAATAAGGGCCTACCTTAGACTCATTGAGCAAATTCTGTTGCTCAAACCGGGCATAAGTTTCGTTAATTTTTTCTTTGAGATTATCATTGGTCGTTACAATGCTATTGTTTACAACAACAAAGGCCTCGAGAATCTCCACAGAAACATTAAGGGCAAGCAGCGCAGTCAACACCAGGTACATCATCGCGATCATTTTTTGTCGCGGTGTCTCCTTGTATCCAGCCATAGTAAATTTTTATAATGTTGTGTTTGAAAATCAGTTAATACAGCTCACTTATCTTATGTTCATGGCAGCAAGCATATTGCCATATACATTATTGAGTGCAGCCACCTTTTTGGTAAGCGTATCCAGTTCCTGGCGATAACGGTTCAGGTCTTCACTTGAGCCGGTCATACTGGTAAGGTACTGGTTAATGCCTGTATGCAGTTTATTGGTGTCTTCCAGATGTGTATTGGAATTCTTAAGCTGCAATTCATATACTGCGTTCAGCGCGGCAAGGTTATTACCGATTTTCTGTAATTGTTCACTATAAGTTTTATTGTCAAGGCCGGAGAAGTCAAATTTCTCAATTGATTTTGTCAGGCTTTGCGCGGATTGCTGATATGCACTGGACAATTGAGTAGCTGATTCATTGGCTTTAGCTGTAGAAAGCGAAAGCTCATTTACTGATTTCGAAGCATTACTCAGATTGCGACTGTAATCACTGGTAGCAACGGCAGCGTTTGACAAATCAGCCATTTTACCGGCATTTTCACTCAGATTTCTCAATCCCGCCCCCAGACTATTCATAAGCTCAGGTCCAATTTTAGCCTTTTCAAGCATATTATCAAGTTCCTGGGTGGGTGTTTTACCACCTTTGGTAGTACCTTTAGGTTGTTCGCCACCATGATACAGGTATGCAAATTCAGGATGCACCAGACTCCAGTCAGGTTCCACGTGAGGGGGTTCAAATGCAGAAAAGAAGAAAATAATGGCTTCCGTGCCCAATCCAACGATGAGCATTTCATTGGCCATTGGATAGTGGTTAATTTTGAACAACGCGCCCAGAATAACTACTGCGGCACCCCAGCCGTAAAGTTTTGCCATGAAGTTCCTGAATCCCCTTCCTCTGACTAAGTTTTTCAATCCCATGATCGTTTTTTGTTAATTGTTAAGTGATTAATGAGTTAAAGTGTTTTGTCTTTATTTAAGAAACATACAAAAGTAATGTGCAATTAGTTGTAAATTTTAGATGCGCGGGCCGGATTGTCATCTTTTTGACGGCCCATGAAGTTCTGCACGCAGCGGAATCCAATGTAACATTTGGAGGTATCCTGAAACTCATAACTACGTGCATTCACCTGAAGGTAATAGGAGATATCTTTCCATGAACCACCGCGTACTACTTTGCGTTTGAGGGCAGTTGGATCGCTATCCTTAGCATTGTAGTTGTATGAAGGATTCATATCCCAGGCAAAATTGTAAGTGCTTTCGTCGAAGGCATCATTGGTCCATTCTGCTACGTTACCGGCCATATCATACAGGCCAAAGTCGTTGGCCGGATAGTGGGCTACAATAACGGGAGTTAAACCGCCGTCGTCAACATAGTTACCACGAAGTGGTTTGAAGTTTGCCAGGAAGCAACCTTTTTCATTTCTGGTATAAGGTCCACCCCATGGATAGGGGCTAAATGAATTGCCACCCCGGGCAGCCCATTCCCATTCAGCTTCGGTAGGCAGCCTGAATTCGTTTACTACTGCATTGCCTTTGCTCATTAGATATGCACGCAGCAATTCGGTACGCCAGATGCTAAAAGCCTTAGCCTGTTTCCAGTTTACGCCAACCACGGGATAATTATCATAGGCCGGATGCCAGAAATAACGTTCTGTCATGGGATCATTATATGCGTATGCAAAATCGTGAATCCAGGCCAGGGTATCGGGGTAAACATTGATGATTTCTTTACGAACATACAAGGAACGGTCTTTCAATCCCTGGGGACGATTGGCCAGACCTGCATTTACGGGGTCACCGGCAGAGTAATCTTTCCCAGCGGCAGCTTTGTAGTCAACCCAGAAATATTCATAAAACAGTTTGCGGGTATCAATTTCCTTTTTACGGAAATAACGCTCATGCTCGGGTAGAAACATATCTTCGAGCGCAGCACGTTCATCTTCGCCATTCCATTTAATCTGGGTTTTCCAGTTAAGGAAGGGCGGGTCATATACCTCGCCAGTTTTCTTGTTTTCTTCGATGAGATAATTCTCCGGATTGATATCACCCAGTTTACGACGAGCAATGGAATCCCTCACCCAGTAAACAAACTGTCGATATTCATTGTTGGTGATTTCAGTTTCATCCATATAGAATGCACTCACCGAAACTGTGCGGGGATCATTAATATGTGCATAGGGGACATCCTGATCACCCACTCCCATGGTAAAGCTCCCCATAGGAATATAAGCCATCCCAAAGGGATCGGGCTGATAGAATTTCTCACGCTTTTTTACACCTACCAGTTCTCCGTTGCCTGAGTTTCCGCAGCTGCTCAGTATTAGCGCAACGATCACGTAGTTGAAGAGTTTTTTCATGTTTGTTCCTGAGTTTAATGCAAATAACGGGATATGGGTTAATTTATTATCCATATGTTTCCGTTTTTAAGTTCGACAAAAATAGCAATATATTATTTCCAAACAATGTTTTTGTTAAAGGAAACGTGTATTTCTAAAACTCCGACCTGATTTTTCCAATTCCAGTTTGAAACAATACCTAAGCATAATTTCATGAGAACCGGCTCCGCCAATCTTCGACAAAGGTATGTCGTACGCATAACCAAAGCTCAAATCCTTCATACTCATGCCTACCATTACAGCAGCAGTTTCCTGAAAACGATAAGAAAGACCTCCCCAGAATTTATCATTATAAATCAATCGGGCATTCAAATCAACCTGAGCAGTGGTTCCATCATATTTTGCAAATACAGATGGCACCAGCACAAATGCGGGATTACGTAACCAGCTTAACTCATAACCCACAGTGCCATAGTAATGTCGCCTGAGCTTAAAATCGTGGCCGGTCCCAAGCTCACGTGCCCCTTCGAGCAGTTGGGTAGAGGAAAGACCAAGATAGAGTCCACCGGGTTGAATATAAAAGGCGCCCAGCGAAATATCGGTAAACATGGTACTTTCTGATCCACCTTTAGTTATGGGATCATCATCCACCGGTTTGAATTTACCATAATCGAGCGACTTGTTTAAAAACGCAGCATTTAAGCCAATACCCAGTTTACCATCGCCTACGTTCAAGTGATAAGCATAACCGAGCTTAACATATATGTCCTGAAAGTAGCCAATTTTATCTTGCATCACGGTAAGTGACACCCCTCCTCTTAATATTCTGATGGGGGAATCCCCTGAAACAACAAAAGTTTCGGGCGAAACCCGCGTTCCTTCATCATCTTCAATACCAATCCACTGCTGACGCATGATTCCTGTAACACATATGGCCTCACGCAGTCCGGCATATCCCGGATTAACTGACATGTGGTTGAACATGTTGAGGGTAAACTGAGGCTCCTGTTGAGCAGAGACTTCAGCAGAACCAACAATAAATAGCAGGAACAGCAGAAAAACATTCCGCAGAACACCTGATACATAATGGAAAATTCCCGGGCGCACTTTCATACTGTTCACTTGTTCAGCCTCAGTGACAAATTGTTGATGTTTGTATTAATGGTCAAATTCATGAAAAGTTTCGCTGTCGTAGTATAAATCTGATCATTTATTGACCGATTTCTTTCAAAGCACTGATATATAACCCGAAAATTAGCAGATTATTATTTATAAACCCAATTTAGGATACTTTGAAAACACAAAATTAGTAAATTCCGGCTAATGACGACTGTTTGTTAAAAAAAATTAAAAAGTATTTATTTAAAAACCATATTTCAATGGGAACTATGCGAAAGTTCTTTAGCCTGGTTCAGAGTCTTGTCATCCATAAAATTTAATTTATGAAAGTTACTGTATTTAGGTTCTGCTAAAAAACTAATAAAGAGACTAATACCAACCCCTAAACTGGAACAAGGGGTTGCAAACCCTTGTTAATTATAAGGTGCCGCCGTAAAATCAGGATAAAAAGTAAGCATTTCAATATTCTTCAGAACATAATCGTTCTTTGTAAACCTGAATACTCAACACTCTTGAGTTTTAAACGTTATTGTGGGAAAGCCTACTTTTGCAAAACAATTCCTGAGAATAAAACACCAAAGCAATGAAAAGAACCCTTATCTTAAGTTTACTTATAATAATTGCCGTCAGCGGTTTTTCACAAAAAAGTACTCCTCATCATATTTTAAATGTTCAGTTGGATCCTGCCAAATCTCATATAAAAGTCACTGACTCCATTTATATACTGAGTGAAAAAGAAATTATAATCACGCTAAATGCGGCGCTTAAGGTTTCATCATTTTCGACTAATGTGAAAGCCGAACAACTTGCCGGAACCGTCAAATCCAATGATGTAGGCATGGATCGCGACAGTGGTGGCGAAAGCATGAAGGTAAAACTCAACAGTTGGAAGCTAAAACTGGATAATGATTCCCAGTATTTCGTCGCCAACTATGAAGGGAATATAAATTTCTCATTTTCTCAAAGCGAGGAGGATTATGCCCGCGGATTTAGCGAAACTTCAGGCATAATCAGTGACTCGGGTATTTATCTTGCAGGTTCAACCCACTGGGTACCCAATTATAATGACAGCGCGGTTACTTTTCAGATGACCACCTCTCTGCCCGAAGGGTGGAAGACCGTCTCGCAAGGTGAACGCATTACTGAAGCCACGTCATCAGGCAGGCATTACGACACCTGGAAATGTGAACATCCACAGGAAGAGATCTTTCTGATAGGCGCCCGTTTCAATGAATATTCCTATGAAATGAACAACGGTATTCATGCCATGGCATTTTTACGCACGCCCGATGAGGCACTTGCCAATAAATACCTGGAAGTTACCGAACAATATATGGATATGTACCAAAAGTTGATCGGGCCCTATCCATATAGTAAATTTGCACTGGTTGAAAATTTTTGGGAAACAGGTTACGGCATGCCCTCGTTTACGCTGCTGGGCGAGAAGATTATCCGCTTTCCATTTATTCTGCACTCTTCCTACCCGCATGAATTGCTTCACAATTGGTGGGGAAACAGTGTGTACGTTGACTTTGAGAAAGGCAACTGGTGCGAAGGCATCACCGCTTACGAAGCCGACCACCTGATTAGTGAGCAAAGGGGTCAGGGTGAGGAATATCGTCGGGCCGTTCTTCAAAAATTCACCAACGTAGTGAACCCCGATAACGATTTTTCACTCGACCGGTTCATCTCCCGCCATGATGCTGCCTCTGAAGCCATCGGGTACGGCAAATCGTTGATGATGTGGCATATGCTTAGGCTAAAAGTGGGTGATGAGGCTTTTAAAAAGAGTTTTGTACATTTTTATAATCAGTCCAGATTTAAAGTTGCTACTTTTCAAGACATTCGAAAATCCTTTGAAGCAGTTACCCAATTAGATTTACAACTTTTTTTCACCCAATGGCTTACCCGCACCGGGGCACCTGAAATCGCTATAAAAGAGGTGAATACGACAAATAACAATCCACAGTTTAAGGTTTCATTGACACTTGAACAAAAGCAAGGCGCTGAACCATTTAATTTGGATGTTCCTGTTCACATTGCTACTAAAAGTGGTTTGAAAACTTTCGTGGTTACTATGACAAAACGGATTCAGAAATTTGAGTTCACACTTTCCGATGAGCCCTTAAAGCTGGAAGTGGATCCACAATATGATGTCTTCAGAATTATGGATCCTATGGAAGTACCGCCCACCTGGTCGAAAATACTGGCAAGTAAGGAGAATCTGGTTATTTTACCTTCGGGAGCGGGAAAAAACAAACAGGCCATTTATACTGACTTTTTCGACCAATGGAAAGCGGTGGACACGGATCAGTTTGATGTTGTTTTAGACAATCAGGTAACCGATTTGCCAAAAGATAAAACTGTCTGGATCATAGGCTTCGAAAACAGATTTGCAGATGTAATCCATTCTGCTATCTCAGGATATCACTCTTCTATTTTGGGCGATTCGGTTGTTTTTGAAAATAGAAACACCCCTAAAGCTAACCACAGTTTTGTGTTTACATTATTCAACCCTCAAAACAGCAATTTCAGCATGGCCTTTATCGCCATCGATAATAAAAATGCCATTGAAGGGCTGGTCAGGAAGCTTCCTCACTACGGTAAGTATAGTTACCTGGGTTTTGAAGGTGGCGAGCCCGCAAATGTTACCAAAGGAGAGTGGCCTGTTTCCAGTTCCCCGTTGGTGAAACTCTTTAATAGCAGTGCCGCTGATCTCCCCATGGTTGAAAAAAGAGCCGCCCTGGCTACACTTGCCCCGGTATTTTCGGAAAAAAGAATGATGGATCATATAGATTATCTGGCATCTGAAGCTTTAAAAGGCCGCGGATTGGGAACACCTGAACTGGATTCTGCTGCAAACTATATTGCCGGGAAATTTAAAACTTATGGTTTAGTACCTCTTGAAAATAATTATTTCCAGGAATTCTCGCATACTTTCCCTGATAAGGGCGAAATGAAAATGAAGAATGTGATTGGAATCATCCAGGGCACTGATAAAGCACTCATGAACGATCCGATTGTACTTTCCGCACATTATGATCACCTCGGTACGGGATGGCCCGATGCGCATAAAGGGGATGAAGGCAAAATCCATTATGGAGCCGATGACAATGCCAGCGGAGTTTCTATTCTTCTGGAACTGGCCAGGTCAATGGGCACTTCGGTAAAACCCAAACGTACCATACTTTTTGTTGCCTTCACCGGTGAAGAAGCCGGTTTAATAGGTTCGCGGTATTATTTAAGTGAGGCAAAAAAATACTTCCCGGGAGAAATTATAGCTAATGTAAACCTGGATACGGATGGATCATTATTCGACAAAAATCTGATGGTACTTAACGGTAATTCTGCCAAAGAGTGGAAGTTTATTTTTATGGGTACCGACTATACGACGGGAATAAAAACTGAAGTCATTCAGCAGGAACTGGATGCCAGTGACCAGGTTGCCTTTATTGAAAAAGGAATACCTGCCGTGCAATTGTTTACCGGTGCCACCGAAAACTATCACCGTCCCACCGATACTCAGGATAAGATTGATGGCAAAGGCCTGGTAAAAGTGGCTACCGTTGCCAAAGAAGTAGTGCTATATCTTGCTGATCGAGATACGCCTCTGACTTTTACCGGCAAATCATTGGAATCCGTCAGCACCGTATCCACAGAGCCAAAAACCAGGCGCGAAGCATCCACCGGATCTATTCCTGACTTTTCCTACACAGGCGAAGGGGTTAAAATTTCATCGGTAATGGAAGGTTCAGCCGGAGAAAAAGCAGGACTGAAAGCCGGAGATATTATTACCGCATTGAATGACAATGAACTGAAAGATCTAAAGGCTTATTCCAACACCCTTAAAATGCATCATCCCGGTGAAGTGGTGAAATTAAAAATAGTGCGGGACGGAAAGGAAGAAATGATCTCCATTACTCTGGGCGAGCGGTAATTACCGCAAAACCAGCAGAAGCAACTTTGTGCTGCGAATGCATGGCATTATACTATTTCCCATATTTGCCAAAGGTGTGGCTCACCCAGGCAACAACAACTATTGACTGTTCATCTGGATTTATTTCAAGTTTTGAATGTCCTTTAGCCAGGCTTCCAGGGTAATCATTTCCTGCTCACTCACTATATTTTCTTTCTGTAAGGCCTCATAAGCCCGGTAAAGATTTGATTCAATACTTTCCGATTTTGTAATTGAGCCTGAAACCAGTTCAATTACGCGTTCGCAATGCTCGTACATGGGAATTTCCGAAATAAAATCCTTCATGTAATCATGTGGATTTCGCTTTTGTACTACTGTAGCATTGGTAAAACCAAGCTGATAGCCATACAACCACATAATTGGCTGGGCAACCAATCCCCTCAATATATCCGTAAATCTAAAGGTTACATAGGTTGGCAGGTACATCAAGGGGAAGAGTGCTTTAACAATCATGGTATTTTGAGTGTTGAAAGGACTGAGGGTTCCCTGTCCCAAAACCACCGGCTCACGATCCTCAAAATAGCAGGGAGTATCACTGGTTAAGCGATAAATGGCATCTACATCCGGGTCTTCATCTGCCAGTCCCTGCCATATACCTACATTACTCTTTTCCTTTTTTAATACTTTATCGAGTTCAAATTGCGTGTTGATTAGTCTTAGAGGCAATCCACGTGCCCAGATCTTCTGTTTTGTGTAGAGTTGATAAATATTGACAAATCCCTGATTTTCAGGGATACAATCATAGGTTTGTCTGATTTCAGGAAAATGCCAATCCTCCTTTGGAATATTATCATCATCCGTATCAACGATAAATTCTGCGCCATTTTTAATGGCTTTCAGATAGCCAAGCATTTTCCGGCAATAATGATTATAAGGCAATACTTTCGCCAGTTTAAAATCAAAGGATTGCTGCTGTTTTACAGAAATGAAATCAACATTTTCACAATGCCACCCTTCCGGTGATTTCTTATCACCCACAACAATCAGTTGGTAATCTTTCAACTTTGAGAATGCAACAACAGCTTCAGTTGGATTAAAAATTGACGTAATTACGATAGTGTTTTTCATATCTTTTGATCTATGGTATTAACTATTTTGGAAACCGCATTGCTCCAGGTAAAGTTGTTCAAACAATGTTCCTGTCCTTTCGTACCCATTTCTTCTAATTTCCCACTATCAGAAAAAGCATTAATCAGGATTTCACTCAACTTAACGGGGTCAGCATCGTTTAGGCCAAAGCCATATGCACCGTTGCCGGATATTTCCGGAAAACTATAACGGTTTAATCCTACAATAGGCATTCTGGCTGCAAGAGCTTCCAGATATACCAGGCCCCAGGCTTCGTTGATGGCCGGCATCAGGAACAATGAACTTTCATTAAAAAGGTTTTGCAAGTCCTCTATTGGAATGTAACCAAAGGTTTTTACATTGGGCAAATTTATCTTTTCTGTGTATTCATTCTGACCAATAATCATCAGTTTCAAATTTGGATTGCGCTCTACTGCTATTTTAAAAGCTTCCAGCACCAGGGGGCCTCCCTTATCTTCAAAACGATTTTTGGCAACAAACAAAATCTGATTATTCGAATAGTCTTTTGGCCCAAAGTAGGGTTTTATTACGCCAAGGCCGGTGCCAACCACGGTAACTTTATCCGGGCTAACCCCATAATGGTTAACTAAATTATCCTTAACATATTCGCTTATGGAAAATATATGTTCCATTTGACGGTAGGATTCTCTTTCTAATTTCTCCCCATCGCGGATTAATTTTTTTGTATAACCTTTCATATAGGTAGAATAGGTTGACCACAGATTCCAGGTAGAATCACAATATAAATAGTGCTTCTGGTTGTGTGGCATCTTAGGAAAGGGCAAATCCAATGTCCCGGTATGAAGGGTCAGGTTGGTATTGCTTTTGTTTGTTTCCCTCACCACTTTTTTAGCATTCAGGTATCTGTTAAATATTCCTCGCTGAGTTTCTACCGAATTTGAATAATAAGCCCGGGCCAGCAGTTTGACGGCTATTTTTTTAAGTTTGCTGAGGGTTGCCGATGAATTGAAGGCACTGCCTATTCGATCTATCTTTTTTAATTCAATGTACAAACTATAAGGAGTTCCGGACCATGTTCTGGGGTTGGTTGGTTCGCCTATTGAACAAATGTTAATCTTCTTCATATAATGTATTTTCGGTTAAAAAACATATCTTTTGGTATTACTCATTCTTTCGATTGTCCAGCGCGCCGACTGTCGGTCAAAAGAAATTGTCCATATCAACCAACCTGAGAATTAAAAGTTCGAGCCTTTGCCAGTCAACCTGCATCTGAGTGCCTAAAACCATTGCCGGAGCAAAATTCGCAAATATTTCTTCTTAAATTACGTTGGCAATCGATCAATAAACGCCCAAATATAGCAAATTTGCACAGCTAAGTGAGCGGAAGAGGGTGGAAAACTTCTCTTAAAAAAAAAGGCTTTCCCTTTAAGCTATAAATAGGTCTGAATAGTAGGAGGTTTCACCTGACGGATAAATCACATGTCAAAGGGTTAAACCCACACATTCCTTCCAAAAAAACATTGATCACCAACATCGAATGAAGACTTATTGCTCAATGCTGGCAAACAGATGTTATACTCTTTTAAACCCTTCCCATTAAGCGATACAATCGAAATAAAAACAAGAGCCCACTAAGCAGAATTGCTACAATTCGTAATAATCTGTTCCTTATTATGAAAGCTAAAGCAATTGGAATTATCCCGTACATTAAGGTAAAATACTCATTAGTTATTTCAAATAAAGAGTAAAAGTATTTATTATTAATTTTCGGGCCCATAGTGGTAAAGGAACGATTAATAAATGCTAAAACAATGTAAATAAAAATCAATTGTTCTGCTGTAGAATCATTGGTTTCAAGAATTTTAGGATTTGCTCCATACTCATTTTCATTGGGTTCACTATCCATACATAACAATACCAGCAACCAGACAGTACCCACTACCGGAATTAAACCAATTACAATAAACCATCCATTTTTTCCAACATCGTGTAATCTTCTTATCGTAACAGCCAGCCCGGGAATTAGCAATATTAAAACATAAAGTCCAACAATAGGACCAAACCCAACGCCTGCTATCGTAATGCCTGATACTTTGTCTAAAATCATTGCAATTGTTGCGAAAATTATATTGAATAACACAAACATCCAATATTCTTTTCTTCTTGCTCTTCCGCTAAAGTCAGCGTATTGTTGTAAAACTTTCAGATACCAATTCATGATATTTACTATTTGTTTTTACCTACTTGTTTATTTTTCGGCTAGGTCTTTTTTTTAATGAAGTCGTTGATTTTTTCTCTTTTGTGAACCATATTGAACCTTTTAAGATGTGTCCGGAATCATTGGCTTTCTCGCTTGCATAGTATTTGACACATAAACTTTATTATTTTATCGCTTGTAAGACCAATCCATACATACTGTACAGAAATAAAATTATACCAAGTATCAGCGCTATAATTTTCAATAAATGACTTTTTATACTAAAAGCTAAAGCCAATGGGATAATCCCCAGAAGCAAGGTTAATGACTCATTTGTTACATCAAATATAGAGCGATAAAGACCAGCATTAATTTTAGGAAATATAGTATAGAAAATGCGACTTGAAAATGCTAAAATAATATAAATAAAAATCAATTGGCCTGCCGTAGAGTCAACTGTTTCAGTATGATGAGGATTTACTCCGTATTTATTTTCGTTTGGTTCACTACCCATGAAAAATAACACCAATAACCAAATAGCACCAGCTAATGGAATTAAAGCAATGGAAATTAACCGGCCACTTTTTCCAACATCGTGTAATCTTCTGACAGTAACCGCCAATGTTGGAATTAATAATGCCAAAATTAAAAGTCCAAAGATAGGACCCACTAAAATTCCTTCTATTGCGATTCCAGATACGTTGTCTAAAAGCATTGCAATAGTCGCGAAAATTAGATTAAAAAATATAAACATCCAAAATTCTCTTCTGCTAGCTCTCCCGCTGAAATCAGTGTATTTGTTTAATACTTTTAGATACCAATTCATCATTATTTCATATTTGAATATTTCGCATTTTGAGCATTGGCCTTTTTAAAGCTCTGTCAATAATACCATACTGTACTTTATTCTTGATTGATTTCTCTGATTTTTATCCAAAATTACAAATTTCCCCAATCACAGTCAATTAATTTGGAATTTTAACATACATTTAATGCACTTCATTATATGTTGACGGATTCTTTGAAAAACTATTTATCCCGTGGACCCTTACCCTCCCCAGTCGCCCCTGTGAATAGGGAGGTGATCCAGCACTCTTACCCTCCCCAGCCCTCCCTATGAACAGGGAGGGAGCTGATTCTGCTCTTATAAAAAGCAATTTTCACTTTAACTTTAACGTTATTAACCGGTTAGGTTCTCCCCCTATCCATAGGGGGAGTTAGAGGGGGTAAAAATCAGATAACGGTACTTTTATCCTCCCCAGTACTTTTACCCTCCCCAGCCCTCCCTAT
>JAVEQP010000008.1:17459-56900 GCA_034007585.1 Lentimicrobium sp.
CTTTAACTTTAACGTTATTAACCGGTTAGGTTCTCCCCCTATCCATAGGGGGAGTTAGAGGGGGTAAAAATCAGATAACGGTACTTTTATCCTCCCCAGTACTTTTACCCTCCCCAGCCCTCCCTATAAACAGGGAGGGAGCTAATTCTACTTCAATAAAAGTAGTATTTATCTTGTTTTCAACCGGTTAGGTTCTCCCCCTATCTATAGGGGGAGTTAGAGGGGGTAAACAACCCAGTATTCTTACCCTCACTAAACCTAAGCCAACAGACGTTCAGCGCGAAAAATAAAATAAACGCATAGTGGATAAGACAGATGATTTTTATATCTTGTCAGACTTTACAAATTTAAACAAGCTAAAATGGACCTGCATCAAATGAAGAAGTCACCCATGTTTTTATTCTTTTGCTGACATTAATTTTTTGCGGCTTTGTTTATGTCGAAAATAACACAGAAACATTTTTAATCAATGAGGATAGCCTGATGAGTACTCAACATTATATTGAAGTGGTGGACAACTACATTCGTTTTCTAAACGAAAAGGATCTGGAAGGCATACTGTCGTTATATGCTGACAATGGCAGCGTTGAAGATCCGGCAGGCAGTAAAATAATATCGGGCTTGGACAGTTTGCGGAAATTTTATTCCGGTGCGGTTAATATTGACCTGAGACTCAGGCGCACCGGTCCCGTTCGTGTGGCCGGTGTGGAAGCCGCATTTCCTTTTCAGTTGCTGATGGAGGCGAACGGCATACCCACAATAACCGATATTATTGATGTATTCCGTTTTGATGAGGCGGGGAAAATCGTTCAGATGCGCGCCTTTTGGGGTGCTGATAACCGAAGGCAGGCGACGGAGTAATTTCAATCGCATGAGGAGGTAAATTCAAAAGACAAAAAGCATCTAAAATCCTTTTCCATAGAATCCCGAAATATCAAAATATATATTCTTTTTTTCACCTGTAGGCATTACGATGGTTAAAACATCAAAATGCTTACGTCCATGCTTTGTTAGCATCTGCGCTTGTAGCTGACTATCAGGATAGTTATTCCTAATCCATTCATACTCATGTTTAATAGAATTTGCGATAATGGCTGTTTCAATCGTCAGACCATCTCTTTCTGAACCGCTAATTCTGTTCGGTGTTGAACAAGATGCAAACATCAGCAGTGAAAGTACCATTGATAAAAGCAAAGAGGTGTGTTTCATATCAAGTTCTCGTTCAATGTTGTTTAAAAACAAATTAAGACATTCTTTGCTTTCCCATCGAAAAGACCAGACAACTTATTATTTATGTCGCCTTTCCAAAGTTTTGTCTTAACAGCATAATTCTATAAATTTTTCTTGATTATTTCTTCAATTTCTTTTTCAGCCCCTTTGCCATAACCAACCCGGGTGAACAGTCAATTTAGCAGCAACCCTTTAATCTTCCGGTACAGTTTTCCGATACCTGTTGGCAATGGTAAAAAACAGCCCAAGGCTACCGTTCGATTTTTCAAATTGCAAATTTGGATGTGTTAAGTTCTTTGAATGTGAAAATTGCAACTGTACTTTTACATTTTTCCAACCTCCGCGAATGGTGAGCGCAGGCTCAAACATATAGGAAACTTTATTCCGGGCAATAGTGTCAACGTGATATAATGCTGAATTATCCATTGTTATCTTATTGTCAATATCAAAAAATGACACCCTGCTGAAACGGGTAGAAATAGCAATATCAAATGCCCGATGTGCTACCCCCACAGAGGGTTGAAGAAAATACTTCACAAAGGATAATTCAGCTATTCCGTTATTATAATCCTTTGTTCCATATTGATGATACTGATTACTTACCCCTAATCCTGCGTAAACTTCAGCCACTAAGATCTCATCAAAGGGTTTGTAATAACCAACAGCTCCTTCAAGGTATTTTCCCCTACCCCAATTAATATCTGATTTTTCGCCTCCTCTTGCTGAAGCAAAATTTGCCATCAAAGCAAGATTATCTGTAATAGCGTATGCTGCCTGGACTTCAGTTGTTGAAATCTCTTGTCCTCCACCAACTGCAATGGTACCATGAAATTCATTTTTTTCTTGAAATAACGGAACATTCTGAGCATTCGGGATATAATAATAGTGAGTGCAACTGCTTAAAGTAAGCGTAAGAAAAACAATTAATACAATTGATGACTTTTTCATTGTAAATAAATCTTGTTGCAAGATTATGGCCAGGGTGGAGGCTGCTATCCGGTCTTTAAAAACAAAGATAGGAATAAAGCTTCAATATAGAGTGTAAAATTTCCCAACTCATTATCTTTGAACATCTTTAGGCAATACCGGGATAACCGTGAACCGTAATGCTGAGATGAACTTTAGCAGATTGGAAAGGCCAGCGCCTCATTTAAATGAACTGATTTGCTTTTCCGTGAAGGATGCTTCTTTAAACATTGCAATCCTATTGTCTGAACAGGCGGGCAGGGATTTTTCGTTTCCCGGCAACTGCATTTAAGCTATATTTATCGTAGCCATTGCTAAGTTACATTTTATTGGTCTTCATAAAATCCTTTACGATTGGTTCTGCTTTTTCCATGTCAGTATCCAAAATATATAAATCAACCGAGTATGGTGTACCTGTTGAGAATCCCCTGAAATTGGACTGCTCATATTCATTGATTATTTCTGTTGGTATTCCTTCCTTTTCCAATTCAGAACTGAGCAGATTTAGGGTTATTTCTGATCCGGCGAATACCCGAATCAATTTGTTTTTTGTTTCCATTTCACCAGATTTAATATTTAATAATTTGCCATATATTAAACTTCAACACCTGCTTTTTGTTGATGAAATGAATCATGAATCGAAAAAGAAAGTAAATGAATACTAAACTGATCTATTACTCGCTGTTAGAACTGGCAAGCGTGTCAGCCGGATCTTCGGCCAGGGAATCATTTATCCATGCGCTTGAGCTGGCCCAAAAAGCCGAAAAGGATGGCTACAAGCGGATGTGGCTGGCTGAGCACCACAATATGCTCAGCATTGCAAGTTCAGCAACTGCAGTACTTATCGGCCACATTGCGGCGGGAACTGAACATATCCGGGTAGGTTCAGGCGGTATAATGCTTCCAAACCATTCCCCTTTAATTATTGCAGAACAATTTGCCACCCTGGCAACACTTTATCCCGACCGCATAGACCTTGGATTAGGCCGGGCTCCGGGTACCGATCAGGTTACGGCCCAGGCTATCCGATCTGACCGGATGCATTCAGTGTTCCAGTTTCCGGAAGAGGTAGCGCAAATCCAAACTTACTTCTCAACCGATAATGCAACCGCCAAAGTTCGTGTGCCCTTTGCTGAAGGGCTAAAGGTGCCGCTTTACATTCTGGGATCGAGCACCGACAGTGCACATGTTGCTGCTGCAAAAGGCCTTCCGTACGCTTTTGCCAGCCATTTTGCGCCGTCCCAACTTCATGAAGCATTCACAATTTATTCTCAAAAATTTGAACCTTCCAATCAATCAGGTGGCCCATATAAAATAGGTTGCATAAATGTGATTGCAGCAGAAACCAATGAAAAGGCTGCACAATTGGCCACCTCCCTCCTGCAGCTCATGGTCAGTGTTATTTCGGGCAAACCGGACTATGTGCAGCCCCCTGTGAAAGTCAGCGAATATATAAAATCGCTCTTTGCCCACCCCGCCCTCGATGCTATGATGCGCTATACCTTTATTGGAGACAAGACTACGGTAAAACAAAAAACCAAAGAATTCCTGAAAGCGACCGGTGTAGATGAAGTCATGGCAGTATCACACATTTATGATCACCATGATCGTCTCAACTCCTACCACCTGTTTGCGGAAATTATGCAGGAGATCAATCGCGAAAGAGCAGGAAAGGATTAAACAGCTATTCCCAAAAAACATAGGATTAGTCTGATGCTTGATTTAGCAGATGTATTTCGTCGGAAGTCAATTCTATTTTCATTGCTTCGGCGAATGCATTTAATTGTAAACGGGAGGTAGCACTAGCAATGGGTGCGGAGACAAGTGGATTTTGAATAAGCCATGCCAGCGAAACCGCTGTTTGCGATACTCCCCTTTCGCGGGCGAATTTATCGAGGGCACTGAGGATTCTTTTACCACGACCGTTGAGATACTTTTTCATTGCACCGCCACGCACGCTTTTGCCAAAATCCTGCTCTGAGCGGTATTTCCCCGTAAGAAAACCACTGGCAAGTGAATAATACGTAATCACACCCAGGCCATTTTCTTTACAGATCGGTCCTACCCCCTCTTCAAATTCGCTGCGGTCACAAAGATTGTACCCCGGCTGAAACACCTCATAGCGCGGTAAATTATGCTCTCTTGAAGCCTTTAGCGATGCTTTTAGTCTCGTGGGAGTGAGATTAGAAGCACCAATGTACCGAACTTTACCAGCCGAAATCAACTTCTGATATGCGCCCAGGGTTTCTTCAACGGGTGTTTTGTTATCGTCCCAATGGGTGAAATACAAATCAATCCGTTCAACCTGTAACCGGCGCAACGACGTTTCAACTTCCTTTAAAATATAACTTGCTGAAACATTGTTCTCACCGGGGCCCATACTGCCCCCTACTTTCGTAATAAGGGTAATCCTATCACGGTTTCCGTGCTCTTTCATCCATTTTCCGATAATGGTTTCTGATTCCCCTCCCACATTACCGGGTGCCCAGTGCGAGTAGGTATCGGCCGTATCAATGGTGCCTATTCCAAGTTCCAGTGCTGCATCCAGCACATCGAACGACTCCTTTTCATTCAAAGTCCATCCAAAAACATTTCCACCCAAAACGATAGGAGAAATATTGAGATCCGTATTTCCCGGTGTTACTTTCTGCATAATATTATCATTTTTAAGATGAACACGATAGGATGGATTTAGTTTAGTGATGAAGCCGTTGAAGATTGGTGATAAATTTATCCGATCAGACCAACTTTAGCGTTTCTATTTACAAAACGACCCACCTGAAGGAATACATCAATCGAGATCACAACGTTTCTGCAGAAGAATTCTTCAGGAAAAGCTACCCGGGAGAATCATTACAAAAATCAACCCCTCAGGCCAGCATCCTGCTTCAGGATTCAATTTTTCTGCATAGCTTTGCAAACTCAATTTTTCAGGGCATTTATTCAATTCAAATACAACATTTTACCGATGACTTTTCTTCATAATGAGCGACTCTTTTCGCGGAAATGGTTTATTTCATATTCTCTTATCATTATTGGTTCGTTCATTCTTGCCGCGGGGTTTGTGTTTTTCATCAATCCATACAATATCGTTCCAGGCGGAGTATATGGTATTGGCATCGTAGTGCATCATTTGACCGTTGGGCTTTTTTCGTTCTGGCCTACCGGCATACCCATAGGTTTGTTTGGTCTGGTGCTGAATATACCGCTGACCATTATCGGGATAAAAATTCTGGGTCCTCGATTTGGAATAACCACAGTGATTGGGTTTGTTCTAACCTCTGTTTTTATGGATTTGCTTACCATGGTGGTAGGTGAAAACGATCCCCTGGGCCTGGCCAACGAGCTACTGATGTCGTGTGTTTTTGGCGGGGTACTGATTGGATTCGGACTGGGACTGATTTTCAAATCAAAAGCCTCTTCCGGAGGATCGGATATTGTGGCCATGATTATTGCCAAATACACCCGCCTGCCCCTGGGACAATTGCTCATTTATGTAGATTCGGTAATTGTTCTCTTCGGATTACTGGTATTCCGCGACTGGCGCATACCCATGTATTCATGGATAGTAATTTTCATCACGGGCAAAGTGATTGACATTACCATGCAAGGCATCAGTTACGACAAGAGCCTCTTTATTATTTCCGATCATTTTGAAGAAATCAGGAACAAAATCATCAACGACTTGAACCGCGGCGGCACCTATATTCCTGGCAAAGGCATGTTTAACAATGAGGAAAAAACCATTATTTTCACGGTGCTTACGCGACGCGAACTGGCTATCCTTGAGGAATACATTCACCAGATTGATCCTAAAGCTTTTGTTACCGTAACCGATGCCAACGAAATTCTGGGCGAAGGTTTTAAATCGCTGCGCGATAAAATATCTGTCTGAACACTTCCGGCTTCAAAAAAATATGCCTTAATTAAGAACCTCCTGGAATATGCCCTTCATTACCAAAGAAAAACTATTTACCCCGCGCTGGTTTCTGGCTTATGGGTTTATCCTGATTGGCACCATGCTGGTGGCTACCGGTTATGTCTTTTTTATCACTCCATATAAAATCATACCTGGTGGCATTTATGGTATTTCCATCGTAATACATTACCTTACCGGATGGCCATTGGGTCTCACTGCTCTGGCATTTAACATTCCCCTCACCATTGTCGGTACCCGCATCCTCGGTCCGCGCTTCGGTACAAAAACCGTAGTTGGATTTATCCTCACTTCGGTATTTGTGGATGTATTTTCCTTTTTTTCGGAATTCAGGCCTCTGGTGGACAGTGATCCCTTGCTTTCCTCCATTTTTGGCGGAGCAACCGTTGGTATAGGCGTGGGATTAATTTTCAAGGCACGGGCAACCTCAGGTGGAACGGATGTAGTCGCCATGATTATTGCAAAGTTTACCCGCATGCCCTTGGGTCAATTGATGATAATGGTAGATTCGGTGATTGTATTGATTGGTTTCGTGGCTTTTCGCGACTGGCATATCCCCTTATATTCCTGGATCACCATCTTTGTGATGGGTAAAACAATAGATGCTGTACTTCAGGGCGTTTCCTATGAAAAAACAATCTTTATTGTCTCGGAACAGCATGCGGCCATTCGTGATAAAATCATTAATGATCTTCACCGGGGTGGCACCTTTCTCTCAGGAGAAGGAATGTACAACGGCAGTCAGAAAAAGGTAATTTTCACTGTGGTAAACCGCCGGGAGCTCGCCATGCTCGAAGAATTCATCAACAAAATCGACCCCAAAGCTTTCCTCACGGTAATGGATGCAAGCGAAATTCTCGGACAGGGGTTTAAATCGCTTGAAGATAAGCTGGAAGATTAGACGGATTTTGGATTGCGGATTGCAGATTGCGGATTGCAGATTTCAGTTCACACATCACAGATTACAGATCACAGATTACAGTTTACTGATTTAAAGACTCACGCAAAGATCCGCCTGAGGCGGACACGCGCAAAGGCGCAGAGATACGCAAAGCTTTTTTGGATTGCGGATTGCAGATTGCGGATTGCAGATTGTAGATGTGATGATGTGCGGATATGCGGATATGAAGATTGCAGATTTTTAACAACACCTCGACACCTCAACTGATTACTGATTACTGATTACAGATCACAGATTACAGTTTACTGATTTAAAGACTCACGCAAAGATCCGCCTGAGGCGGACACGCGCAAAGGCGCAGAGATACGCAAAGCTTTTTTGGATTGCGGATTGCAGATTGCGAATTTCAGATTGCAGATTGCAGATTGCGGATTGCAGATTGCAGATTGCAGATTGCAGTTCACAGTTCACAGATTACAGATCACAGATTACAGATCACAGATTAAAAAAATGAGAAAAGGAGAAAATGTGACCAGCCCGAGGCTGGCAGCCGGGAAGACAAAGAGAGAAATGAAATTCCTTCCCGAGGCTTCGGGACTAAAAACTAAAGACCAAAGACTAAAGACCAAAGACCAAAGAAGGAGACAAGGAGACTGGGGGACAATGGGAGATTGCGGATTACGAGTTACTGATCACCGATCACAGATTACTCAACTCAACAAATCAACAAATCCCGTCAGTCTAACGCGTACGGACAGGCTTGAGTGTAGCGATCCCGATAGCTATCGGAACGAGAGAGCAGCGATTCGGGAGACCAAAGACCAAATTGAGCGTAGCGAAATCCCAAAAGTGAAGCGAATCGGGAGACCAAAGACCAAAGACCAATAGCCAAAGACTAAAAGCTAAAGACCAATAGCCAAAGACCAAAAGCCACTTGTCTCGGGAGAGCGAAGCGATAACGAGAAAGACCAAAGACCAAATTGAGCAAAGCGAAAACTTTTGAAATCACAAAAAGAAAAATCAGCAATGATTTGTTTAACTTTGAACGCTGCTATCTATGATGGCGGCTTTTCTAAATAAACCTTATGAGTGAAAAAGTATTTAGCATAGAATCATACAGCCCATTGGAGCTATTTGGGATTGGTGACCGAAATCTTAACATCATGAAGGACTGTTTCCCCAAATTAAAAATTATAGCGCGGGGAGAATTCATAAAAGCCATAGGCGATGCGGAAGAAGTTGAACGGTTTTCTACTTTTTTCGACCTTGTTTTAATGCAGTATGAGCGTTTTGGCACGCTTACTCCAGCCGACATTACACAACTTTCGGAACCTGGCGGAGCCGATACCATGATTAAAAGTACACCACCAGACGTTTTGGTACATGGGCGGGGAGGTATGCTTATCAAGGCGCGCACTCCCAATCAGGTAAAGATAGTAGAAAGTGTGGGTAAAAACGATATGGTGTTTGCCATAGGGCCGGCTGGTACCGGTAAAACCTATACTGCTGTGGCGCTGGCTGTTCGGGCATTAAAAAACCGGGAAGTTAAACGAATTATCCTCACCCGCCCCGCCGTGGAAGCTGGTGAAAATCTAGGCTTTTTGCCCGGTGATATGAAGGAAAAACTTGATCCATATATGCAGCCCCTATACGACGCTTTACGCGATATGCTGCCTCCTCAAAAGCTCCTCACTTACCTGGAAGATGGCACCATCGAAATTGCACCGCTCGCATTTATGCGCGGCCGCACCCTCGATCATGTATTTGCCATATTGGACGAAGCTCAGAATGCGACCAATAGTCAGCTTAAAATGTTTCTGACCCGCATGGGAAGATCCGCCAAGTTCTTCATTACCGGCGACATTACGCAAATCGACCTGCCACGCAATCAACAATCAGGACTGGTACAAGCCTCAAAAATTCTGAAAAATATTCCCGGAATCGATTTTATTATGTTAGATGAGACTGATGTAATCCGTCATAAGCTGGTTTCAAGAATTATTAAGGCCTATGAGGTGGAGGATTGAGCAGCTACTGAATGGGAAGAGCAACGCTTAATCCTTCCTCTGGTGAGATGACTCGGGGAGAAGAGAAAGTAGAATTTCCAGCCTGACAGTAACGGGCAAGCTTCTAATTCTCTCCCCAGCATGAGCTTTCGGGAGCGGGGCCAATATCGAAAACAGAGTCGTGGTTGAGTAGTCAATAGCGAACAAAATATGAAAAATGCCCGAAATCAATCAATGATTTCGGGCATTTTTTTAATCGGTGTGTTATCTTTTATTCTATCACCAGACGCTGCGAAATGCTTCCTTTCGGACTGCTGATGCGCAATACATATACCCCGGAATTGAGTTTACCAAACTGCAGGGTGCGGTCAATAAAGCCAGAATTTAGATGGGCGGATTCATTGTACACCTGTTGCCCCATCACATTGAAGATACCAAACTCAACATTAGCACCTTCATCCAGATTAAATTTAAGGTTTACATATCCTGAAGCGGGATTGGGGAATATTGCCAGGTTTTTAGCAAATGCCTGATCCTGGCTGGAGACATTCAATGTGTAATAATCCGCTTCAAAGCCACCGGCATTGTTATAACCATTGCTGCTGAAAATAACCAACATCTTCCCGGTTGTTGATACCAGTGCTGGTGGCAATGTTGAGCCGGTAAAATCGCCCAATACCTGATAATCTGGTATGGAATAAATCTTAATAAAATCCACATTTTCTTCCAAATCGAATTCGGTAAATACCAGCGTTAGCTCATTGGCTAATGCTCCCGGATCAATTTTCCATTTACATATACTGTTGTTGTTGTAGTTTTTCGGTCCGCTTCCATCAGAAATATGACCTTCAGGTTCTGTGTATGTGGTGGCAGAGCTGGTACAAAAAATCGGATAAGTTGAGCTAAAAGCGGCCACAAATCCCTGATCATTTTCTGCATCATCGGTAATGAATTCAACAAATAGTTTGCTACCTGAACTACTGACAGCCAGGTCGGTATCAGTACTGTTATAGGAAGCAAGTAAGGGGGCGGAAGCATCAGAGCCATCATAAACATTTACCACATCGCCTGACCCCAGTTCAAACCTATCAAAGGTAAGATTAATGGCCACCACAGAGTCTGTGGGTTGAATAAGCCAGGTACAGTGACTGTTGGGTTCATAATTGAGCAACGGACCACTGTTGTCTTCAAAACCACCACGGGAAGAGGTAATTACGCTGTTACTGCATCCGTAAGGATAGTGAACAGGATCGGGGAAGAAATTACGCACCATTCCCTGATTGCTACTAAAGCCATTTACATCACTTAAAGTGTAAAAACCATTGCCACTTCCACTCCAGCCAAAATTAAAGTGGAACAAATTACCTGAAGAGGTATTCTGATAGGCATCAAGCACGAAAGCATGTCCGCCACTGCTGTTGCGGCCTGAATAGTAGAGGGGCTGCAAGTTATCAAGGCTGGTAATAATGTAATCCTCCCAGGTAGAGGCACTATAATAATACTTATACAGATGCTGAGCTGCGCTGGAATAACCGAAGTAAGTTTTAATGGCATCGGGCACTTGTTCGCTGTAAGCTCCTGAACCGTCGGGGCTGTATCCCATATCCATACTTACCCCGCATTGGTATTGAAGTTCAGCAATGGCGTTGATGGCCTCACCGCTATTGCTATTAATACTATTGGTCATGGCATCCCAATCGTACCAGGTTTCGCCAAAATTTGCCGAGATGTTACCATAAGGATTCAAATTAAAGCTGTGGCTTCCGGTACCATGTTCAGGATAACGGTAATAATGCATAATCATGGCCATGGCCGTAGCAACACAACCAGCATATACCCGTCCGCCCGGTCCGGCTGCATCCAAAGGACAATAAGCGTTATACGGGTAGTCCTGATTCCAGGTTGACAGAATAAGCGGCTCTATATCCCGACTTCCACCCATGGCATACTGAACGGTTGATGGCTGACTGAGTTCTACCCATTTCTGAACTAAAGCAGCATCAGGTAAAACTCTGTTTTCGCGCAAAAAGCTGATCTGATCAATATATTCATTTAAAAAGCTGCCAAAATTAGAACCGGCATAATTAGTGGGGAACTTCCCCTCATCTGAATATCCGATGATGGGCGTATAGCCGTCATCTCCTGACACAATCACAAATCCGCCGTTATTGATATCAAAAGCATAGAAAGCTGGCAGTTCATTTGATCTGCCTTCAGAAGCAAGTACCAGTTCAATATCGTTAATATTAACCATTTGGCCCTTTTGGACCATACGCTCATAATAAAAATTTTGAGCAACGGCTGAGGCCTGATCGGGGTAAACCACTTCAGCCTTAATGGAGGAGATAACACTGAATAACAATGTTAAAGAAACGAATAGGGGAAAAATTTTATGCATGTTTCAAATTTTAGTACGCAAAAAAAAGAAAAAAAATGTTCCCGGTCACAGGGTGTTGGGAACATTTTTTAATAAAAGTCATGAAATTACCTGATGATAATGCGTTGGTTGAATTGTTGTTTACCATCATTGGCTGAAAGCAGATAGATGCCCGCAGGTAGTTGTGAAAGATTCAATGATTCTTCAAATGAAGATGAACCGGAGCTAAACCTTTGATTGTAAACTGTATTACCGAGCAAAGATAGTACCTTCATGGTAACATCACCCGTAAGCATGGAGGAAGAAACAGTAAACTGTCCGGTTGACGGATTGGGATACACGTTCATTGAAGCAGCCTTAGTCGCTAAAGGCTTAACGTTAGTGGTATTGGTGATGGCAATGTTGTCAATAAGCACATTGTCACCTTCGCCCTGGTCTTTATTGGCGAAACGGGTGGCCGATTGAAGCGTCAGATCAAAAATGGTACCTGCATAGGCTGAGAGGTCAAAAGTAAGTCGTTGCCAGGAATCTTCACCTGCTGTTACAGGATTAAAGTCCATAACTCCGTTCACATCAGGCATCTGCTCACCATTGGCCACCACCCTGAACCATGAGTAACGTGGGCCAATGCTGTAGGTCTGGCGCAAATCGAGGGATAAGGCTACATTATCCATTCCCCGGGCATCCACGCCACACATCTGGACTTCACCATGAAACTTACGATTATCAATCCAGGCCTGAGAAGCACTTCCAGCAGTAGGACTACCTTTCCAACCAACGGGTAGCGGATCTCCATGGAAATGAATGCCAAACTCACTGTCGTTGGCTGAATAAGCATCAATTTTTGACTGTGATTTGATGGTGTCCCAAACTATAAAATATCCGGCAGTCCCATCTTCCATGTCAACGGAATAAGTAGGCACTGCACCCTGAACTTCGATAAAATCGGTAAAGGTTTCTGAACTTGTGCCGTTATTGTTGGTGGCTGTCAAACTAATGGTATAAAAACCGGTATTGTTAAACATAACTACCGGATTCTGACTACTGGCTGAGGTTCCATCTACATATTCATAAGTATCTGGTGCAATGGCCCATTCCCAAATGCTTGGTCCATACAGTGAGGAGTCGTTGATAACTACGTGACTTCCAATACAAGGATTGGAATCGGTGGCGGCAATAAATATTACCGGCTCAGGAATGGCAGTTACCCGGATATAATCATTGAGCTCAAGTAAGCTGGTACCAAAGGCATTGGTAATACTCAGCGAAACATCAAAAGTACCCACCGTTGGGTAGGTTACTATTGGGTTTTTCTCGGTAGAGGTTGCAGGGTTCCCCCCCTGAAAAGTCCATTGCCATGAAGCAGGAGCACCTGTGCTGAGGTCAGTAAAATCGATGGTTGTACCTGGCAGTAAAGTGGTTACGGGAGTTGAAAAATCTGCGGTAGGTTCAAAAGGGGTATTTAACACCGCGTGGTAGGCGTTGATGCGACCGGCACCAAGTTTACCTATATAATCCGGATTCACTTCGTCTATATTATCGGCGGTGGACTTCATCACTTCTTCTACCTGAGCAGGTGTGAGGGCAGGATTAACGGATAAGATTAGCGCAGCCAGGCCTGCAGCTACCGGGGATGCCATGGAAGTACCGGCCATTATATCGTAATAGCCATAAGTTCCCCGGTTAAAGGTAGTACTGAGCAACCCGTCAGGACCAGAAACATTATAGCCCCCTGGTGAAGATACATCCACTGTACTACCATAGTTGGAGAAATCGGTTTTACTATCGTCTGAATTAATGGAAGCAACTGAAATCACATTAGCATATGCTGAAGGATAATGAGCCGAACTAATATTTTCATTCCCGGCGGCAGCTACCAGCACAATACCCATATTGTGAATAGAGTTGATAATATTCTGATTGGTTGCAGAGTAGCCAGGGCCACCCCATGACATATTTATTACGTTGGCTCCGTTGTTGGCTGCCCACTGAATACCTGCATAACCATACACTCCGTCAGGATTCGCATTATTGGCAGCTTTAACTGCAATAATACTAACATTATAACCAATGGAAGCAATGCCTATACCATTGTCGCTCATTCCTGCCGAGAGACCGGCACAATGGGTGCCATGTGACCAACTATAAGGATCACCGCTTGAGGGCGGATTTGCATTGTTCGTATTGTAATAGGTATCACGTTGCAATACAACTTTATCAGCCAAATCGGGATGATCCACCCAAACGGCATTGTCAACAATGGCTACCCTTATATCGGCAGAACCTTTGTGGATATCCCAGGCCTCCGCTGCCATAATGCGGTCGAGATGCCATTTCCAGTTCTTGGGACCATTATACATGTTATACAATGAATCATTGGGAACATAACCAATGTAATCCATGGGAACCTGCTCCACATATTCCAGTTCCTGCTCCAGTGAAAGCTTTTGAAGCACTTCCTGAATCCTGGTAAAATCTTCAATCTCAAGCATGAAGGTGCGCATCAGCTTATCATCATTGTTCAGATCAAAAGGACGTACCAATGATTTAAGCCGATATTGTTCACCCAGTTGTTGAATAAAAGGAATGGCATCCAGTGCTACTGAATTATCGCCCCGAACTGAAAAGTTAAGTGACGCATTGTCTTTAAACTTAAAATAAAGCCTGCCGTCCTGATAATCACGCTGAAAAGTTTGTGCCCAGGCACTGGCAGAGATCAAAAGGAAAGTAAACGAGAGAAGCGCCAGTTTACGTAAAGAGTAGAGTTTTGTTTTCATATTATTCGTTTGTGTTTCAAAATATTTCATGGAAAATTCAGCAGATTCAAACAAGGAATCAAAAAAAATCCCACAATACCAACCCCGGACGAGCGTGCTTGTTTTGCGTCCATCATTGAATTACAAACGGTTAACAATATTAATTGTGTCTGCGGAGTTAGAAAGGCCAAAATTAATAAAAATAATGAAGCGGTAGTTTTAAATTCCAAAATAATCCAACTGCAGACCACTGGAAATACTTTGGGCGATGTGCTATTTTTCTCTTTTAAAAACCAGCCTGTCTGCGGGGAAATGCCTACCTTTGCAACGGATTAATCCCTGAACTCCCAAAAATATTCAGCCCATGCAAAATTCAGCCAAACTTCTGGTAATCAATATTAAAACTCTTGCAGGAGTGGATGATGGCACCCTTTTACTCAGGACAGGTAAACAGCAAAATATACTGGGCAGGATTGACAATGCTTTTTTATTGACTTCCGGGAGCAGCATAGAAGCCATTGGAGAAATGAGCAACCTGGATAAAACCCTTTTTGACATCCCCGGGTTGAAAGTAATTGATGCCCGAGGGCGCATGGTTTTCCCCTCATTTTGTGATTCACATACGCACCTGGTGTATGCCGGCAGCCGCGAAATTGAATATGTAGATAAGATTAAAGGCCTTTCCTATGAAGAGATTGCCCGTCGGGGCGGAGGCATATTGAACTCGGTCAGACTTTTGGCAGAAACTTCCGAGGAAACGCTGGTAGAAAGCGCACTTGAACGCCTGAATGAAATCGCATCTCTGGGAACCGGCGCAGTAGAAATAAAAAGTGGCTATGGCCTGGATACAGAAAATGAGCTTAAAATGCTCAGGGTCATTCAGAGACTACGTCAGCTTAGCCCGCTAACCATAAAATCCACTTTCCTGGGCGCCCATGCGGTGCCACTTGAATATAAAAACAATCAGGGTGCTTATGTTGACCTTATCATCAATGAAATGATACCCCAGGTGGCGGCGGACAACCTTGCCGATTTTATAGATGTGTTCTGTGACCGTGGCTTTTTCACCACCGATGAAACTGAACGCATTTTAATGGCTGGCATCAAGTATGGGCTCAAACCTAAAATCCATGCCAATGAACTCGATTATTCAGGCGGCATTCAGGTAGGCGTTAAGTACGACGCCCTGTCTGTGGACCACCTGGAGTTTACCGGCGACGAAGAAATTGAAGCCCTGCTGGGTTCAGAAACCATGCCTACCCTATTGCCCGGTGCTGCCTTCTTTTTGAATATGGTGCTGGCGCCTGCCCGCAAAATGATTGATGCCGGATTGCCGCTGGCATTGGCCAGTGATTTTAATCCGGGAAGTTCTCCTTCAGGGAACATGCAGCTTATCCTTTCCATGGGAAGCATTATGTTCAGGCTTACGCCCGAGGAAGCCATCAATGCCTGCACCCTCAACGGAGCCTATGCCATGGGCCTCAGTGATCAGTATGGCAGTATTGCTCCTGGTAAAAAAGCCAACTTTTTTATTACCAAACCTATACCCAGCATAGAATATATGCCATATGCCTTTGGCAGCAATAAAATAGAGTCTGTTTTTCTTAACGGACAACAATATGGCAGTCACTGAACACCTGATTTGAGGAAACCATTCCTTGTAAATTAATAAACCCACGAAATAATATGAAGCAGATTATTGAATGTGTACCCAATTTCAGCGAAGGGCGCGACATGAGCATCATCAAACAGATAACAGATGAAATAAAAACGGTAAATGGCGTTCAATTGCTTGATGTTGATCCCGGAGCTGCCACCAACCGCACGGTAGTGACCATAGCCGGAGAACCAGCCCAGGTGATAGAAGCCGCTTTCAGGGCCGTAAAAAAAGCCAGCCAGATCATCGACATGAGTAAGCATTCCGGAGCGCATCCCCGCTTTGGTGCAACCGATGTGTGTCCTTTAGTTCCTGTGGCCAACATCAGCATGGAAGAAACGGTGAAATATGCCCGTCAACTGGCCGAACGTATTGGAAACGAGCTGGAAATTCCAGTATATTGTTACGAAGATGCTGCTTTCATCCCCGAACGCAGAAACCTGGCCAATTGCCGCTCTGGTGAATACGAAGGATTACCCAAAAAGCTCAATGATCCGAACTGGAAACCTGATTTCGGCCCATCCCGTTTTGTTTCGCGTACGGGCGCCATTGCCGTGGGCGCACGCGACTTTCTGGTTGCCTATAACATTAACCTCAATACCACTTCCACCCGACGAGCCAATGCATTGGCCTTTGACATAAGGGAGAAAGGACGGCCCATGCGTGAGGGGAACCCCATTACCGGAAAGATCATTAAAGATGAGCACGGAAAACCCAAAAATATTCCCGGCTCTCTTAAGGCATGCAAGGCCATAGGCTGGTTTATTGAAGAGTATGGCATTGCCCAGGTTTCCATCAACCTCACCAACATCAGCATCACCCCGGTTCATATCGCCTTTGAAGAAGCCATGAACAAGGCTGCTGAGCGGGGCATGCGGGTGAGTGGCTCTGAACTCGTCGGACTTGCTCCTCTAAAGGTTTTCACCGATGCCGGCAAATACTTTTTACGTAAACAGCATCGTTCAACCGGTGTTTCGGAGGCCGAACTGATAAAAATTGCCGTTAAATCGCTGGGACTTGATGATCTTAAGCCCTTCCACCCGGAAGAAAAGATCATTGAATACGTGCTGAACAAAAATCAGGCACCCAAACTTGTTGACCTGAGTTGCAAAGGCTTCGCCGATGAAACCGCTTCAGAATCTCCTGCACCCGGTGGTGGTTCTATCTCAGCCTATATGGGCGCCCTTGCAGCTTCGCTGGGCACCATGGTAGCCAATCTTTCATCGCATAAACCCGGTTGGGATGAGCGTTGGGAAGAGTTTTCTGACTGGGCTGAAAAAGGGCAGCAGCTTAAAACCGATCTCCTCAATCTGGTGGACGAAGATACCAATGCCTTTAACAGAATTATGGATGCCTTTGGCATGCCCAAATCCAGTGACGAAGAGAAACAGGCGCGTACAGAAGCTATTCAGCTTGCTACCCGCTATGCCATTGAAATTCCCTTTAAAATAATGAAGGCGAGTGTTAAAACCTTTGAGCTGCTTCAGGCAATGGTAGAAAACGGAAATCCCAACTCCGTAACGGATGCTGGCGTAGGAGCGTTGGCTGCCCGTTCAGCAGTGTTGGGTGCCTATCTTAACGTAAGGATTAATGGTGCCGGCTTAAACGACAAAGCCTTCGTTGAATCGGTTATTGCCGAAGGACGACAAATTGAACAACAGGCCATAGCTGCTGAGGAAAACATTATAAGACTGGTAAATCAGAAAATCAACCAATAACAGCGCTTTTCACAGGGTGAGTGCATAAGCTCACCCCGTGGGAGTCTGCCTGCTGACCATGACACAACACGAACTTTTAACGACGGCTCTGCTGTATATTACTTCATACTTTGCCATCATAAACCCGCTTGGGGTTATGCCGGTATTTATGACCATGACCAGCAGTCTGAATGAAAGAGAACGAAAACGCACTGCCATCAAAGCCGTTATCACCGCATTTTTCATTCTGCTCACCTTTGCGTTGGGCGGACAATTGCTCTTTAAGGTTTTCGGCATTTCCGTAAACAGTTTCAGAATGGTGGGCGGTATCATTTTCTTTATTATGGGTTATGATATGCTTCAGGCGCGGGTAAGTAAGATGAAAATGGACGACGACATGATTAAAAATTATGTTGACGATATTTCTATAACGCCTCTCGCCATTCCGATGATTGCCGGACCTGGCGCCATAACCAACTCAATTGTGCTGATGGAAGACAGTCATACCCTGGCACTAAAAATAATCTTATTGGTTTCCATCATACTCATCCTTATAGCTACCTTATTGATACTGCTGGGTTCTGGCAAACTGGTAAAAGTACTGGGTGAAACCGGGAACAAAATTATGACCAAACTTATGGGCCTGATTATGATGGTAATAGCTGTTGAGTTTTTCTTTGCCGGACTGAAACCCATCGTTCAAAATATGTTGTTACCATGAAGATAGAAAGTAATATCAATTTCGGTGATGTTGTTACAAGATATCCGATACATTTTGATGAATTCAATCTGCAGCAGCATCAATTTTACCGGGCAAGCAGGTTACATGGCATTATGCATACTTACCGGGTAATGATACATGTTTTAAATCTGGGCGTACTTTCGGGATTTGAAAGCGAAGCCAGGACAGCATTTTTTGCAGCCTATATTCACGATATGGCGCGCAAACACGATGGCTACTGCACCCGTCATGGTGCTGATGCTGCAGAAAATCACCTCGATGAATACCGTGGATTGTTTGAGCGTAACGGTGCTTCTGAAGCTAATATGCTTCAGATAGCTTTTGCGGTAAAGTTACATTCACTGCCAGATGCACCTTCGCCTGAAGATGTATCGCAAAGAGTCCTCTACCTGCTTAAAGATGCCGATGCCCTTGACCGCATTCGTCTTGGCGAAGATGACCTGGATACCTCCTTCCTGAGATTTGACGTAAGTCACCGATGCATCCCTTTCGCCAGGCAATTGTATTTCAGCACCAATCATCTTTCTTCAGCAAGTTTTAAGCAAATAATTGATATTGCGACCCGGAAATATGCATAAAGCAATATTTTTTATACTTTAGCAGATACAAACCAATTGCTAAAACAGTTGTTAATGTAGAATAATCCATTTTTATCAAAATAAACCCTCTTTTTCAAACAATGCCAAAGCAAATTTACACGATAATTACCGGTTCCGGAAGTTACGTACCTACCCGACTGGTTACAAACACCGGATTTTCAGAAAGCACCTTTTTCGAATCTTCAGGTGTACCCATTAATCTTCCCAACGCAGAAATTATTGAGAAATTCAAGAATATTACCGGTATTCATGAACGGCGTTATGTGGAGGACAATCTGGTATGCTCCGACATTGCCTTTATGGCGGCCGAAAAAGCCATTGCTGATGCCAGACTGGATAAAGAAACACTGGATTACATTATTGTGGCGCACAATTTTGGGGATGTAAAAGCCGGTGACACGCACATTGATACCGTACCCACTATTGCATCAAGGGTTAAACATAAACTTGGTATCCGTAATCCGGAAACCGTTGCTTATGATTTGCCCTTTGGATGTCCGGGATGGCTTCAGGCAGTGATACATGCCAATTATTTTATTCGCTCAGGCGATGTAAAAAATATACTTGTTATTGGTTCCGAAACCCTTTCGCGCATCAGCGATCCCCATGATCGCGACAGCATGATTTATTCGGACGGGGCAGGCGCTGTCATCCTCACTGCCGTTGAAAGTGAAACCCCCGTGGGCCTGCTATCTCATGTTGCCCGCACCGATGCTGTGGATCAGGCGTATTACCTAAAAATGGACAAATCCTACAAAACAGCTGAAGGCACCAACCTGTATCTGAAGATGAACGGACGGAAACTTTACGAATACGCCCTGAAAACGGTCCCTATGGCAATAAAAGCAGCCATTGATAAAAGTGGAGTGGGTATTGATGCCATTCAGCGGGTACTCATTCATCAGGCCAACGAAAAGATGGACGATGCTATTGTTAACCGTTTGTATGAACTGTATGGACGAAAAGAGAGGCCGGAGTTCTCCATGCCGATGATTATATCATGGCTTGGCAACAATTCGGTGGCTACCTTGCCTATTCTTTATGATATGGTCATTAAGGATCAGGTAACAAATCATATCCTTAACCCGGGCGACCACTTTGTATTTGCTTCGGTTGGCGCCGGAATGAATGTGAATGCAGCGGTTTACAAAATGCCGGAAATCAACAGCTAAAACCAGATTAGCCGGCCAGTTCTACGCGCACTGACTTCTTCTTAAGAGGTTGTCCTTTTATTTTACGGAGCATTTTTTCGCAAAGCGGTCTTTTTATTGCTGCAAATGTCCTATGATCCAGTACTTCTATCTTACCCAATGCGTCTGTTGGCAACTGCCCCTTTTGCATCAGGAATCCGGCCACATCCCCTTTACTTACCTTATCCTTTTTACCAAGGCTCAGATAAACTGTTTCCCAGGGTGTGGGCTGAGGCAATTCACCTGCTTCGGCCAACTCAACAAAAACTGGGGGCGTTTCGATAAATTCAGGCACAAAATCGTTGGCGGCCAGCAGTAGCCAGGCCGCGCCTGAAGCATGCATACGGGCAGTGCGTCCGTTGCGATGGGTGAAGACCGATGCTGTGGCAGGTAGCTGATAATGAATTATATGCATTATTTCCGGCACATCAAGCCCACGGGAAGCCAGATCGGTGGTAATTAAAATATGATGTGTTCCATTGCGGAAACGGATGAGTGCCAGTTCACGTTGGTCCTGATCCAGCCCGCCATGATACATCCCATGAACAATACCCATACTACTCAGAAGCTCACTGATGCGCTCCACAGCATCGCGATGATTACAGAAAATCAGGCTCGGCTCATTGCCGAGCGTACACAACAGGTGGAAAAGTAGTTGAATTTTATCCTGATCCAAAGCACGCAGGGCTGAAAAATTAAGCCTTAAAGGGGGCGCAGATACAGTAAAATCAAGCCGATCGGGCTGATGCACACCGATAAACCCGGGGATTTCATCCAGGGTAGTGGCTGAGGTGAGTACCCTGGTTTTCAAATTATTTAATTGAGCAACGATATACTTCATCTCCGTTGCAAATCCCAGTTCCAGCGACTTATCAAATTCATCGAGGACAAGCACACCGATTCCCGTAGGGTCAAAGGTATTCCGCTTCAGGTGATCGGCAATGCGACCCGACGTGCCAACAATTAGTGCAGGAGGCTCAGTAAGATTGTTGCGTTCTATACGCATGGCATGCCCTCCATAAGTAGTAATCACTTTAAAACCCGTCTGCATTTTCTTAAACACCTCCCCTATCTGCACGGCCAATTCACGTGAAGGTGCAACCACCATGGCCTGCACCCCCGATTGCTTGTCGTCCAGCATCTTGAGTAAAGGAAGTAAAAATCCCAGCGTTTTACCAGACCCGGTGGGTGAAAGCAGTACGACATCCTTTCCCGGTTGTATGGCTTTTAACGCTGCTTCCTGCATAGGATTTAACTGCGCTATACTGAAACGTTCAAGTATCTGATCAATCATAATTTTGCTTTGCGACAAAGGTAAATTTTATTTGCATGCCTTCCCGGGCTGGGAAATTTAACCCAAAAGCTAAAAAAAGCCTCAAACAAATCCTTACTTTCGCAGGATGAAACCTTCCGGTCATTTTTATACCATCATTATAGGAGGCGGTCCTGCCGGGCTGTTCGCGGCAGCACACCTCAACCGGAAACAGGTACTGTTGATTGAGAAAAACAAGCTCCCGGGCCGAAAGCTGATGATATCGGGCAGCGGTCAGTGTAACTTTACCCACAGCGGTAAAATAAGTGACTTTCAAAAGCACTACGGAAAAAATTATCCCTTCCTGGTGCCTGCCCTGAATGGATATACCAATAAAAACGTTATTGATTTTTTTGAAGACCGGGGCATAAAAATCCTTATTGATAAAAACGGCAAAGTTTTCCCACGTTCCCTAAGGGCAGCAGCTATATTGGATACACTTGTGACAGAAATAAGGGAAAGAGGTGTAGAGCTGTTAAACGGGGAAGCGGTATTGAAGGTACAGAAAGTCAGTGAGAAATTCATTGTTTCATTGAACTGCCAAGAATACACCTGCAATCGTCTGATTATAGCCACCGGCGGATTATCCTATCCCTCAACCGGTTCTGACGGAGATGGGTTTACATTTGCTAAGGCACTGGGACATACCATTACTCCCACACAACCTGCCTTATGTCCGGTGGTTCCACAAGCATATCCATTTTCCTCACTGTCCGGCATTTCATTAAGCTCGGCCAAAATTTCCCTGTATAGAGCGGGTAAACTGATAAATGAGCACCGGGGTGATGTGAGTTTTACCCATACCGGACTTTCGGGACCGGGTATTATAGATTTTTCACGTTATATCCTTCCCGGTGATGTATTGAAGGTGAATCTGGCAGGAATACTTCCGGAAGAACTGGAAGCGCGTTTTATGCAGCAAAGCCAGGTCGGAAGTACCACGCTCATTTCATTTCTGCGACACCAATCCGTGGCCAGAAATCTTGCCCTTACCTTACTTGAATTGAACCAGCTTTCGCCGGAAAAACCGCTGGCCGAAGTATCTAAAATGCAACGAAAAAAGCTGATAAATGATTGCTGTGCTTATCCCTTTGAGGTACAAAAACTGGCAGGATATAAAAAGGCTATGGCTACCACCGGAGGAGTAGCCCTGAATGAAATCAATCCATCAACCATGGAATCTAAGCTTATAAAGAACCTTTATTTTGCCGGTGAAGTGATGGATATAGACGGAGATACGGGGGGATATAATATTCAGGCAGCGTTTTCAACCGGCTGGCTTGCAGCGCAAAGCATCAACGCATCTCCCGAAGCATAATTATAATCAGGCCATTTCGGATTTATTCAATCCCTGCAAAGTGTTTCATAAATTGCACCCGTTCATATACCGCCGGATTATCTGATTTTTTAAAACTCATTCGGCCATTAAAATCTGCTATATTCTCAAAGCCCTGCTTTTCCATCCATTGCTTTAAGCCCGCATTCATAGCCTCAATCTGCCCGAAACCATCTTTATAGAGTGTGGAAGCTACCTGCACTGCTTTGGCTCCTACAAGCAATTGCTTTATGAGTCCACTGCTGTCGTGGACCCCAGTAGAGGCGCAGATATCGCAATAGAGGCGGTCGCTCAGCATGGCAACCCACCGCAATGATAAAGCAATTTCATCGGGGGTGCTGAACACGTGTGAAGAAACCACCTTCATGGTATCTATATTGATGTCAGGGGAATAAAAGCGGTTAAAAAGCACTATGCCGTTGGCCCCTGCCCAGGAAAGCTTCAACATCATTTTTGCCAGGCCTGAAAAGTAATAGCTCACCTTAAGGGCGAGTGGAATTTTCACCTGTTTTTTAACTTCATCCAAAATACTGAAGTACAGCTTCTCATTTTCATCCGCACCATGCGAAGGGTCGCTGGGAAGTACAAAAACGTTAAGCTCAAGGGCATCGGCGCCGGCCTCTTCGATTTTACGCGCAAAAACCGTCCACTCATCTGCACTAATGCAGTTGATACTGGCGATAATGGGAATATCTACCAATTGTTTCGCTTTGCGGATCAAATCAAGGTACTCTCCCAGATGATGCTGTCGGCTATAATTGCTAATGTAGTCCTCGGCTTCAGGGTAATAATTACCCGGAACATCATGTGAAGCTGTATGGGAAATTTCAAGTTGAATCTGTTCTTCAAATAAAGATTTGAGCACCACCGCTCCGGCACCAAGCCGCGCAAATTCCTCAATATTTTTCAGTGAGTTGGTTAATCCCGAACTACCGACAATTAACGGACTTCTCAGCGTAAGACCCATATACTTTGTTTCAATATTCACCATCGGGCTTCAGTTGTTTGGTTAAAAATATATGTTCAAAAAAATAAATTTATACAAATTTAGCGATAGATTTTTAATTTAACACCAACGCAGACATTTTAAATAAAAAAAACGCTTTACGTTGATCTGGTATTGGTTTTAATACCATAAATTACCATACGGAAATCCCTGGTTATCTACATGGCAATGCTCAGCTTGCGAAACAAGGCATCGTCTTGTATACTTTTAATGGCCTGCATCAGTTCGCGGTCAATGGGACTAATCACCTCAAAATAAGCACTTACGTCGAACATATTACGCGCAATAAGACCCTTAATAATGGTTTTTATTTCATAACCAGACCGTTCAAGGCCTTCCTCATCGCGGGGAACTTCCTTTTTCTCAGCAAAGGCTATAAAACCATCGAACATTTCATCGGTAATTTCAAAATCCGCTTTATACAGCGCAAGAGATGGAAATTTGCGGTTAAGTTCAGCCCGGTGTTTATCCAGATAATCAATGGTATATTCATTGAGCAGCCCTTTTCGGAATAAATCGGTATAATATTTTGAGTTAGAAGCAGTGTCAATGGGAATAAACACATCGGGCATAATGCCTCCACCTCCATATACTATGCGTTTTGAGGGGGTGTAATACTTAATGGAATCGGGAAATTTAATGCTGTCGGCTGAAACGAATTCACCATGTTTGAATCGTTTGGTCAGATCGGCGTAATAATCTTCGGTACCATCATCGTACGGTTTTTGGATGCAGCGTCCGCTTGGGGTATAATAACGTGCGGTGGTTAAGCGCACCACACTACTGTCGGGCAAGTTAAAGGGACGCTGAACCAACCCTTTACCAAACGATCGCCGCCCAAGGATAAGGCCGCGATCCCAGTCCTGAACGGCACCGGCTACAATTTCGCTGGCTGAAGCACTGCCTTCGTTTACCATTACAACAATGCGCCCTTGCTTAAATGAACCTCTCGAAGTAGATTTGTAGTTGGTACGCGGGCTTCTCATGCCCTCCGTATATACGATAAGCTTATCGTTGTCAAGAAATTCGTCTGAAAGATCGATGGCAACATCCAGATATCCGCCTGAATTGTTACGCAGGTCGAGTATGAGATCTTTCATCCCACTTTTCCGAAGTGCCTGAAGTGCCTGTTTTACTTCGGTAAGCGAATTACGCGCAAAGCGGGTAAGCTTTATGTAGCCGATGGTATCGCTAACCATAAAGGAAGCATCCACGCTATTGAGCGGAATTTTATCGCGCACAATAGTATAATCAATTAAGTCTTTGCGCCCTTTGCGTTTGATACCCACGGTAACCTTTGAATTTTTCGGGCCCCGCAGGCGTTCCATCACGTAATTATTGGATATTTTCTTTCCGGTGGCCTCCTCACCATTAATGGTAATGATTTTATCTCCTGCCAGTATTCCCAGCTTGTCGGAAGGCCCGCCCGGCACGGCAGCAACCACCAGAATGGTATCGTGAAACAACTGAAACTGTATGCCTACACCTTCAAAATTACCCTGTAATGGCTCATTGGCTTTAATCACATCTTCCTTCGACAGATACATGGAATGCGGGTCAAGCTCTTTGAGCATGGCCACTATCGCGTCCTCCGTAAGCTCAGCACTATTAGCGGTATCTACATAATAATAATTTATGATTTCGAGCATGGCTGCAAATTTCTGAACAGTTGCACGGGGGTTTTCACGCAAAAGCTGGGCATGGCTCATCAATGGTATCAACCCTGTGAGCGTAATCAATATTACAAGAATCAGACTTTTTGAAGTTATCCGAAGTTTATTTAAGCGGTTTTTCATCTTATATACGTTTAACAGAAGGTACAAATTTAGTTAATAAAGCACCCGCTTAACCATTCGGGTGTTTTTGGCCGGTAGTGTTTTAACATTCTTTAAGACCGGAATCAGTGCTTTTTTAGCCAGTCAAAATTAAAGAATCCTCTTTTTTCTTTTTCAGACTCAGGAACTATTTCCAACGGGGAAGCTATCTGAGCTCCCGCAGGACCACTGAGTATGACCAGGGGCTCAAGGGCATCATAATCTTCGGGAGTAATCCAGCCCTTGGCCAACATTTTTGAAGATACAAGCGAATAATAATTTTCAAGATAAGGTTGAAGCTTTCCTTCTTCAGTAAAAGAATATTTAAAGGCTTTGGGTCTGGGCACTATGCTCGCCAAAAATATGCTTTCTGCAAGGGTAAGGTTTTTCACCTCTTTGTTAAAATAATAACGGGCAGCTTCAGTCATTCCATATACACCGGGGCCGGTCTCAATTACATTAAGATACACCTCAAGCATGCGATCCTTACTCACCAGACGCTCATACTCAATAAGCCAGGTAATCAGCATTTCTTCGAGCTTACGGGTAATGGTTTTGTTTCGGTTAAGAAACACATTTTTCACCAGTTGCATACTTATGGTACTTCCACCACGTGCAAAGCGTTTTTGCTTCAGATTGGTGATGATGCTTTCGCGGATGGCATCGGGTATAAAGCCATGGTGATAATAAAAAGCACCATCTTCGGAAGTCATAATGGCATATTTGAGGTAATCGGGAATCTGATCAAGCGATCTGAAATTTGGATTTTCAGGCCCTACCATCCAGGTGCGTACAGGTACCCCTTTCTCCCAGGCAGTATATAAAAAAGGCGCATTGATGCCGGCGAAGTTGGTGGCGCCATAATGCTGCAACTTAAAATTATCTGACTTAAGGGCCGAATAAAACACCAATGAGTCAGGGCGGACAGGATAATAGTCAAAAACCAAATTGAAATCGAGCGCCCCGGATACTTTAATCCCTGCCAGATTCGTAAAGAGTCCCGCAGGCAAACTGCTAAAAAAGACCTGAGCATCCATGTTCGTCTCATTAACAGAAAATCGAATTCGTTTTTCAGGCAACTGATCATATCGTGCAAAGAGATGAAACCGCTGGTTGTTATAGGTAATGCTCGTAGCACTGTCCACTTCTGCCCAGCTTTCGCCGAATCTGAGGGTGAAATTGGTGAGACCTCTGCTCAAATTAACATCATAGGGTGAAATGTCAGGGTGATGTAACACCTGTTGCCAGGCCATAGCGTTGCCGGTGAGTGTTGTCTGGTCTTTCGAGGGAGAGGCATAACTGCATTCCACCTGAAGTGAATCGAAAGCCAGAAGCAAACCCCAACGATGCTCCAGGTAAGGCATTTCAACCCGTGTTGTATCGTTTGATGCCAGTTTAAAATGTAGGCTCTGCCCGCGGGAATGCATGCCTCCGTCAATCTTCCATTGCTTCTTTCGACCATTGTCCGTAAGGTTAAGCAGCGTAGAAAACTGGCCATCCTGCATGGTCAAATCATCCATGGCAACATCAAAGCAATATTGATCTAAATCAGCATCAATTCGTGCCTGCCTGATTTCAACTTTATGAGGAATATACCGAAATAAAGGTTCGAAAATACTTTTAGTCAGTTGGTTATAGTCCCTGACTTTCAATGTGGTATCCAGTTTTTGCAGGGTATCTCCCGATGACTGGAAAAGGAACAGATAATTACTTTCATTATCCTTGCGCCACAGCCTCAGGTGCGGCTGCTCAAGGATTATCTGATTTATTCTCAGCTTTAAGCCGAGCAAGGCCAATGTTTTGGCATTCACCTTTATCTCATTTATACTCAACAAGGTGTCGCCCTGGGAAGGCAATACACACAAGCGATTAATTTGGACCCCGGTCAAACCATCGAAAGCCATGGTTTGGTAGGCTATATTCGCGCCAATGCGTTCTTCCAAAAGCTTAATGCGATTGTTTATCACATAACGCAATAATGGATTGCGTATGGCAAAGAATGAAACCACCAACAATATCAGGAGCAAACTACTACCCAATAACCATTTGTATCTATTTGACATCCACCAGTTTTAAAAAATACAAAAATACGCTTTCCTGTATAACAAGCGGTGTACCAAAATAGCATCCCCACTTAATATCTGAAGAATACGCTTAAAGACGTATTTTTTCGTCAAAACACTTACCACTCATTTTACGTCTAAAGTCGAAGTCTGGTCCGAACTTCTTTCCCTATTATTGCTTTTGCCTGTATTTTAGCTGTAAAGCACGGCAAACATCTGACAGGCATTGCTTTTATTAATAAAAACAATACCATGAAAAGGAACATATTACTGACAATAATTGTAACGCTGCTATTAACTTCCTGTGCTTCGGAGCAACGAAAAAGCAACACCATTAGCCTTTCCGGAGCCTTTGCCCTCTATCCAATGGCAGTAAAATGGACCGAAGAATATCAGAAACTGCATCCGGAAATCCGCTTTAATGTTTCCGGTGGCGGAGCCGGCAAAGGTATGGCCGATGCCCTGGCCCAAACGGTTGACCTGGGTATGTTTTCCAGAGAAATCTCTTCCGAAGAAATCAAACAGGGGGTATGGTGGGTTGGCGTATGTGTAGATGCCGTTATACCCACCATCAGCAGACAGAATCCATTTATTGATTCCATTAAGCTGCATGGAATTACCCGGGAAAAACTAAGGCAGACCTTTATAACCGGTTCCATTTCAAGTTGGAATCAGCTTATTTCCCTTCGGGAAAATGCCAATATTGCCTTATATACCCGATCCGATGCTTGCGGTGCTGCTGAAACCTGGGCCCATTATCTGGGAAGGAAACAGGAAAACCTGCTCGGAGTGGGCATCTATGGCGATCCAGGCCTGGCTGAAGCAGTAATGAAAGACAAGTTCGGACTGGGATTTAACAATACCGCTTACGCCTATGATATAAAAACCAATAAAAAGCGACCTGGTATCGAGGTAATCCCACTTGACCTGAATGGTAATGACATCATTGACCAGGACGAGAATTTTTATGAAAATCTTGATGAACTATTGCAGGCCATCTCTAAAGGAGTATATCCTTCACCCCCAGCCCGGGAATTGTACTTTGTTTCCAAAGGACAGCCGCGTAAGCAGAAAGTTATTGATTTTTTACGCTGGATCATCACCGACGGCCAACAATATGTAAAAGAAGCAGGTTACGTGCCTCTTGCTGAAGAAGAACTGAAGGCAAACCTGACAAAATTCAAATAAACCATGGAACTAAAGCGTCGCATTCTGGATAGCTTTAACGGATGGTGGATGCTTATTTCACTGGCCTTAATCTTTATACTCCCTTTGGTAATAGGTGCAGGGCTATATCTGAAATCTATGCCCTTGTTAGAACAGCAAACACTTCGGCATTTGGTTTTTTCTACAAACTGGGCACCCTCCCGGGGCAGCTTTGGATTTTGGCCTTTTATCAGCGGGTCTTTATACGTTACCCTGATCTCTTTTTTACTTTCGCTTCCCGTGTGTCTTTTCGCTGCCATTTATCTAACTCAGTTTTCGTCGCGGCTTTTACTCAAAATAATGCATCCGGTAATTGATGTACTCTCTGGTTTGCCTTCAGTAATTTACGGGGTATGGGGAATACTGATTGTAGTCCCTTTCATTGGTGATTATCTTGCCCCGGCGCTCGGGGCAACCTCCACCGGCTATTCTATACTTGCCGGAGGGAGTGTACTTGCCGTGATGTGTATTCCATATACCCTGAATATGCTGATTGAAGTCTTTCGTACCGTACCTTCAGGGTTAAGGGAGGCATCGCTGGCGCTTGGAGCCACCCCCTGGGAAGCCGTTAAGCATGTGGTACTGCGAGGGAATTATCCGGGCATTATTTCTGCTTTTGGTTTAGGGATAGCAAAGGCTTTTGGTGAGACCATTGCCGTTATGATGGTGGTGGGCAATGTGGTGAGTAGCACCTTCAATCCGCTGGGTCCCGCCTATCCATTACCGGCCCTCATTGCCAATAATTATGGTGAAATGCTCTCCATACCTCTTTATGATTCAGCCCTGATGTTTGCCGCGCTGCTTTTGTTTGCCATCATCCTGCTTATTAATCTGGTTTTCAGATATCTCATTCACAAAACCCGCAAAAGATGAAACACCTTAAACGCCTGGAAGAGTTGTTTTTTAAGATTATTTCCGCTTTTATGACCTATGCTTTAATTGCAGTTCTCGTTTTTATCATAGGGGTTATCTTTTACAAGGGAATAGGCGCACTTTCGTGGGATATGCTGCTGAAAACACCACAGGGAGGCTACTATTACGGGGGAGAGGGCGGAGTACTGAATGCCATAATCGGATCTTTATATATTGCTTTTGGTGCCACGCTTATAGCCACTATAATCGGTGCACCGGCAGCACTTTACCTCAACGTTTATCTGATGCGCTACAAACGCACCCAAAATACAATCAGATTTCTTCTTGACACATTATGGGGAATACCTTCTATTGTTTATGGTGCTTTTGGATTTACCATGATGTTGTTTCTGGGAATGAATGCTTCCCTGCTGGCTGGCATCATTACGGTATCTCTGCTCGTATTACCGATAATGGTACGCACTTTCGACGAGGTTCTCAGCACCATTCCGGAAGGATTAATGGAAGCCGGCCTCGCCCTGGGGTCAACCCGTTGCGAGACCGCCTACAAAATCATGCTGAAGCAGGGTTTCCCCGGATTTATCACCGCGGTATTGCTCTCCTTTGGCCGTGCCATTGGCGATGCGGCTTCAGTATTGTTTACCGCCGGTTACAGCGACCATATACCCATCAACCTCGACGAACCTGCCGCTACCCTGCCCCTTGCCATCTTTTTTCAACTCGGTTCACCCATACCAGAAGTCAGAGAGCGCGCCTTTGCCTCCGCACTCATCCTCACGGCCATCATACTCATCATCAGCCTGAGTGCCCGATTTTTCTCCATGCGATATTCACGAACTATAATCCGTTAGTATTATGACTACCGTTACGCCAGCTATAAAAAAGCAGAATATTACGCCAACCACAAGCCCGGATACAAAAAATCTGCCTCCGGTTCTTCGCCTGGAAAACCTGAATGTTTATGCTGACAAGCATCATATTCTTAAAAATATCCATCTGCTTATACCGCGAAATCAGATTACCGTGCTGCTTGGCCCCTCGGGATGTGGAAAAACCACGCTGCTCAAATGCATCAACAAACTCACTGATCTCTATAAGGAATTGAAAGTAAGTGGTCGGATTTTTATTGAAAACGACGATATACTGAACACTTCAAAAAATGTTCCCGATATCCGTCAAAAGATGGGTCTGCTTTCACAACGTCCTTATCCGCTACCGTTATCCATATACAAAAATGTAGCCTATGGCATTAAGTTAAAAGGGGTGCGTGATAAAAAACTCATAGCCTTTAATGTAGAGAAACACTTAAGGGGAGTAGGCTTGTGGGAAGAGGTTAAAAACCGGCTGAATGCGCCTGCCACCTGCCTGTCTATAGGTCAGCAGCAGAGGCTTTGTCTGGCCCGGGGCCTGGCTGTAAAACCCACCTTAATACTTGCCGATGAGCCAACCTCGGCACTGGATCCTATTTCAAGCAATATTATCGAACAACTCTTCAGGGAATTAAAAAAGCACTATACCATCATCCTGGTAACCCATTCATTACGCCAGGCCATGCGCATGGCTGACAATGTTGTATTTATGAACGAGGGAATTATCGTTGAACAGGGAACGCCCGACAAGCTATTCAGAGAACCTGAAACACCGCAGTTAAGGGACTACCTTAAAGAAGGCAATTGATACGGGATTATTCCGCCGCATCGATAATGGCCGTTGCCTTCCCGGGCTTCATAATTACACCCAGATTCTTTTTCCCATCAATAAGAATTACTGCTGCCTCACTGAACCGTACATGTCTGATTACCTCATCTTCGTATATGGCCGGCTGTTGATTTAAAAAATCAAGATCATAATGGCCATCCTTTAAAAAGGGGTTTATGGTAAAGTATCCCACTCCGAAAGAAGTGAGGTTCTGAAAGAAATGGGTACCCTGACTGGGATCAATACGATAATGGCGGAGGCCGGACTCTACAATAACCCGGGCAGCGGAAATCTGCGGCCATTTTACCGGGATACCCAGCCAGGGATCGGCACTGCCCCAACGACCGGGCCCAACCAGAATATACCCTCTGTGCCCGGCAAGCATCTGGTCATTCAACTTACCGATGCGCATGGCTGTATGTGAATTATGCGCAGGATTAAAAGCCTCAGGTTTAATGTAAATGAAATCCGAAATACTATTTGTAATGCCATTTCCCAGGGCCTTGTGCGCAAAAATAATGGAATCCTCCATCTTTATTTCATCCAGATGAGCGGCTATGGCCTCGCGGTTATCAACAATAGGCCTAATTTGCAATACATTAAAAAGCGATGGGCTGCCTTTTGGCCGGTTCAGGTCAATGGCAAACTCTATCTCCACCGGTTTACTCATTTCACGCTGTCCGGTTTCAAGCAGGGTAGAAAGAATATCAGCAAGTGGAAAAACATCATGTAAAAGTATGTTTGAAAAAGTTACAATACGTTTACCCGGGGTAAGCGTACCTTCGCGCAGCATATTATTTTCATAGTCAAAAGTGGAAACTATGTTACGTAAGGAACCGTCGGCTTCAGCATCAGCAATGTTCAGCCGCAGCAGATTTGAGCTGTCATCAGTCGAAGGAATGAAACTACCTGGTCTCAGATCGAGCGCATAAAAATGCTTTTGCGTTTCACGCAATGCGAATTCAGGTGTGGATAGCTGTAAAACCTTTTTGGGATATTTGGGTGAAAATCTTAAAGTAAGCCCGCCATCCACAATATATTTCCCCAGCCCCATGGCAATGTTTACGATACCATCCTCAGCCTTTTCGGGAGCTATGGGATAAAAATTGATTGAACGGCCCACCCCTGAAATGGAAGGATAGTAACGGTCGTTAAACCGCGTTCCACTTACTTCCTGCAAAACAATGGCCATTTTTTCCTCGTCTATAATATTGGAAGTGGCCGTCATGTATGATTTTGAATCGTGAAAAAACGCAGAAGCATATACACTTTTGATGGCGTTACTCAGGTTTTCGATGGTAAGCCGTTCATCATCAATAAAATTGGGCACCATATAAGTAGAGTATATCCCAGCAAATGGCTGGTAATAGCTATCCTCGAGCATACTCGATGAGCGTATGGCAATGGGTTTGCTCACCACACTAATAAAGGTAAACAAGTCTTCGTGCAACCGAAATGGAAGGCGGGCAGCTACAAAATAATCCAGGATTTCTTCATCACTTCGATCAGAAAGGGCAATTTTGTATAGATTATTTTCTTCCATAAAGTCATCAAAGATGTCGGCACCCAAAACCACGGTACGCGGTATGGTTACCATCACTCCAGGCCATCGGTCAAGCAACTGATTACGTTTAATCATAGAGTCGAGGAAAGCCAGGCCCCTGGCTTTACCGCCAATGGATCCCTGCCCAACGCGGGTAAAACTCAGGTACTCGTCAAAACTTTCGCGGTTGAACTCTGCAATGATGCCTCTTGCCTTATTGAGTCTGAAACTGGCGATGGCATCAAAAACAAATCGTCTGATTTCGTCCAGATCAGCAAAATCGTCCGGGCGAATATCCCTGAATAACTCCGCCAAAGGAAATAAGGCACGAGCATATAACCACTTTGACACATGATTGCGGTAAACATGATATGAAAGGGAATCATCAGGTATCTCAAATATTTTTTGCTGCAACGCCTTCAGGTCGGCCGCTCTCGATACTTCTTCTTTGGTTACAGGGTCAACAAAAACAAAATCACCGAAAGCAAAATATTGTATGATAAAATTGCGCAATTCAATTGATAGTGTTTTCGAGTGCTTATGCAGAAAACCCACCCTCAGGTTTTTGGCAATTTCAGCATTGGAAATATCAGACGATTGCATCAGTATAGGAATAAACTCATCGTCCTGTTTCACTTTTTGAACGAACAATACCCCAGCATGCTCATCCTCTTTTCCCTGCCGCGGATAAGAAGTGTCTGTAATAATGCCAAGCAGGTTATTTTTATAGCGCTCATACAGCGTTATTGCCTCCTCATAAGTGGTTGCAAGTAAAATCTTAGGCCTTCCCCGCATTCTTAGCATCATCTGGTGCTCATTCAATCCTTCGGTCATAAATGACTTTGATTGCTTGAAGATGATCTTATATATGTTGGGCAGATAACTGGAGTAAAACCGGATAGAATCCTCAATGAGCAATATCACCTGTACCCCGACAACTTTCACATCATTGTCGGCATTCATCCTGTCTTCAATCAGTTTGATAATGGCGAGAAGAATATCGGCATTTCCCAACCAGCTAAACACGTAATCAATGGCTGAAGTGTCTTCAGTGGCCAGGGCAAGTGAAACTTCTTTCGAGAAGGAAGTAAGCACCACTATGGGTTTATCAGGATATTGTGCTTTTATTCGTCGCGCTGAGTCAAAATTCTCGACTTTTCCCATGCTAAGCATGGTAATGATGAGGTTAACATTCTGGGATTTTAAGACCTCCATAGCCTCCTCTTCTGAGGCAACCTGTATAAACTGAGGAGGATACCGCAAATTCAATGAAACATATTCCACAAATATCTGCTCATCAATGCGACCATCCCCTTCAAGCACAAAAGAATCATAATTGCTCGCAATCAAAAGCACATTATAAATCCGCTTCTTCATCAGATTGCTGAAAGCAGTATCATCAAAATAAAATTTTCGGGTAAGCAGGTTATTGGGGGAGTCTGGCATAAATATTTCTGCTTTTTATGGGATACAAAAGGCACCCTGAGTACAAATATAGGTCAAAAAAAAATTGCCTCACAAAAATTCTAATCAGTTTCGGTTCTTCTTATTCCTGAATAGATACCGTTTTCAGAAAATGTCTTATGAGAACAGTTGCAACACTTCTTCGGTATTCATATCGCTCAATGTAAAATCAGTAGCAATAACACCTGAAGCAAGAGTTAGTTTTCGCTGTTGCAGTGCAATTATTTTTTCTTCCACACTATCCTTACTCACAAACCGGTAAACAAATACTTTTTCATTTTGTCCCATGCGGTGTACCCGGGCTACGGCCTGCATCTCCGCGGCTGGATTCCACCAGGGATCGAGCAGAAAAACATAGGAAGCTTCGGTCAGATTAAGTCCAACCCCACCCGCCTTGAGCGAAATTAAAAATATCCGTTTTTTATTGTTTTTTCTGAATTTATTAATCTCTTGTTCCCGTTTCACCGTGGAACCGGTAAGCATGGCATAATCGATATTTTGTTGAATGAGCCACTCCTCTATAAGGTTTAGATGCTTAACAAAGGAAGAAAAGAGCAGCACTTTACCCTCCCCCGCCAGGATAGTTTCAAGCATGGAGGTAACTTCTTCAAACTTCCCACTTTCTATCTCACTGCCGGGATCGATCATACGCGGATGAATGGCCAGTTGCCTGAGGCGCATCAGCGCACGCAACACCATCATGGCTGTGCTGCCGGGCTGCCCCTTACCCATGGCGCTCATCAGGTGATTGCGCATTTTTGACTTCTCGCTCTCGTACCAGTTTTGCTGAGCCTCAGTCATGGTACAGTAGGTAACTATTTCGGTAAGCGGGGGAAGCTCAGCATTCACCTGTTCACGGGTGCGACGCAGTATGAAGGGTTCCACCATTTCAAGCAAACCTCTCTGCCGCTCATCCGTTTTTGAAGGTTTAATGAACCTTTCATGAAATTCAGCCTGACTTCCTGCCATCAGAGGGTTTAAAAAATTAAGCTGAGACCATAAATCGAGCAAACTATTTTCTACCGGCGTCCCCGTAAGGGCAATCCGGTGCAGGGCATTTAATCTGAAAGCAGATTGTGCTGATTTGGAAGCCGGATTTTTGATGGCCTGACTTTCATCCAACACTACATAGCCAAAATCTAATGTTTCGAGCAACTCAATGTCCACACGAAGCGTTCCGTAAGTGGTAAGAACTATTTGATAATGCTCAAAACCTATGGCGGAGGTTTTCCTGCCGGGGCCGGTATGCACATAAATTCTGAGCCAGGGGACAAACCGCTGTATTTCGTTCACCCAGTTAAAAACAATGGAAGCCGGCATCACAATAAGACTAACCGGCAATCTTGTCTGGGAAACAGAACTACTTTTTGGAGATTCAGGAATTATTGGCTGAACGGAATCATCGAATAAGTTCATCTGATTTCCATTAAGTGCAGCCTGCACAGAGGCGGTCCGTTCCAGGGCATGTTGCTTATCCTTCTCATAAAAAAGTGCCAGCAATGCAATTACCTGAAGGGTTTTACCCAATCCCATATCATCGGCAAGTAAACAACCAAAACCATTCATTGCATGACGACGCATCCAGCCAATGCCATATACCTGATAAGGCCTCAATTCAACATTTTGAATATCAGGCAATGTGAGTGGATCATGTTGTTCTTCCCCCGCTATCAGTACTTCAATCGCCTCAAGACCGATGCCACGAAGGGCACGATATTGTGACTTATTAAGCATTATGCCCTCTTTATGATCCCGTCCAAAATAAAATAGGTTCCGGTATCGTGCAAACCATTCCTGCGGAATTAGAAAAACAGTTCCGTCAGGCAAGGTATATACCGGATTTTCCTGCAGAATATGCTGCCTGAATTTATAGAACTTAATACTATAATCGCCTACCTGTATTACTATATTCAGATCAAACCAGTAACCCCGGGTAGTCAAACCGGTGCGGACATTTATTGGGTTCAGTACATAGTTGTCTGTAAGCCGCTGGTCCAGTTCAAAACCCTCCTGTCTTAAGTGTGAAAGGTGGTTTCGCAAGAAATATATTAAATCATATTGATTTGAAATACCGGATTTATTGACTATTCGATAAGAAGCGCCAAAAGGCTTAAGTCCCAACTTTTCCAACATTTGCCCCCGACTCTTTTCCCAGGCCATTTTCCGCTTCAGACTTTTAAAATTAAACCCTTTTTCCGTGCTTTCCACTTCGGTAATGCTTTTATTGGGGTTGTTGGCCAGAATAAATTTGCCACCATAATTAAACTGAAGCGTAAGTGAAAGCTGACCACGCCAATCTCTTTCCAGTAATAGCTGAGCAATTGGATCGATGGTGGCCTTTTTAATTTCAAAACCCTCGGCCTCCACCTCATAACGATTGACCAGTTGCTTTAGAAAGGTAGTGAAATATTTTTTCTCTATCCTTTCGGGAATCTGCAATTCATCCTTTGACAGAAAAGGCTTAAGTAATTTACCATTAAAGTCCTCAGCAAAATCAAACAACTTATTCTCACTGATAAGCGCACAGGGCTCATGGGTGAGAATGATGTTTGACTCGTGTTGCAAGTCTATGGGTTGACCATTATGTATGGCTTTTAAGAAATAGGAGGTATAACCTTGCTGTTTAACAAATTTTAACCTGATATCTACCGTTTCTTCCTGAAAATGAATCTGATTTACAGGATAAAGGTGCGGCATTTCCAGGTCGGTGTATAGGGGAATTTTATATTGTTTCATCAACGAAAGGATCCCCTGAAGCTTCTTTTCAAAGTATGGCTCAATAATGTCACTAAAATATTTTTTGTCCACTTTGGCAAAGAAGGCTGTTGGATTTACTTCGCCCTTTGAAAACCGTTGCATCAGAGCGGCAGGTTCAATTTTAGCTGCCAGATCAGTAATGCCTGTTCCGGCTTCTCCGAACTGTTCAGCTACAGACAGGTTTAACAGCGTAAGTCGCTCAACTACTTCGTTAAAGTTTTTCTTCTCTTTACAATGATAGGGAAAGATGGAATAGCCGGTTGCCACCGAACTTTTAAGAATACCAACAAGCACCGATTTGTCTTCCATTTTCGTAACCTCACAATTTTGCACCAACTTTAACAGGAATATTCATAGGCTAAACTATGTATGTAACTTAGCTTAGCCCGACAGGCATACCGCCAACTACGGTATCCATATACAGATAAATGCCTAAATATCCCGGATTTGATTTATATCAGCAAAGGTAAGATTTAATTAAGACATTTCTGACCCTTTTATCATTATACCGGTTCCAAATTTTAAGGATTAAAAAAATGCCGGATTGATTTGACCCAATCCGGCATTTAAAAAATACATTTAGTTAGGGTGTAATTTTAGTAATGAAATTTTGGGCATTGTTGTCAACAATGGTCATATCATTGGTGTCAATGGCACCGTCCCCATTGGTATCCGGATTGCGGTAACCAACAGCGAATTCACTTGCCTCGTTGTCCACCGGCGTCATATCACTTACATCTACTGTCCCATCCTGGTTCACATCACCACCATAGAGCGCATAATATCCATCAATGGTTTGTGCCAGATTGTTTCCATAGGCCCTGGCCGGCTGGTCGAAGCTGTAATTAACATTTTGTGTGCTAAATGAAACCGGTGCCGCACTAACGGTAACAATTCCACTGCGGTGCTGTATGGACAGGTAATAACTGCCACTAAAATTACCGGGAACAATAAATGATACATTACCGTCTGTACTCAGCAAAGCGCCTTCACGGGTGAAGACAATATTGGAAAAATTACTATTATCGTGCAGTTCTATAGTAACCTGATCGGCGATAGTTGCACCAAATACCGGGTTTGCATTGCCATCCAGTGATGCGCGCATGATTCCATCAGAAAGATACAAACCTTCCAGCAGGAAGTTCATGGTAACCAACCTTGCCGGATTAGCTGGCGTATTTATATAAATGTTGCGAGAATTTCCACCGCTACCGGTGCGGTAGTATTGGCCTTGAAATGCATTGGTTACCGGATTAAGGAAGGTTAACACCTGACCGGTTGCCCCCGAAAAGTTTGGATTTCCCACCAGCGTTCCCAAAGGTCCAAACCAGTTACCGGCACCGGTATTGTTGGCATCCAGCCTGAGTTCTCCGGCAATGGTACCATTGAGGTAAATATACTGATCAGCAACTCCGTCTAAAATTGTTCGATAATTGTTCCAGGTCCCATTGTTCGTAATATCACCTAAAATCGTTAAAGTGAGACCATAGTTACTGTTCACGATGGAACCATTGTTTTCAAGATCGCCTGCAACTGTAAAACCATAATAATTGTTAGTATAATTTCTAAGGGTGCCCTGATTTATAATACTTCCATCAAAATTTATTCCACTGCCAGCCTGAAATACCCCATGTAATGAAACATCCGTGGTAAACTGTGTGCTAAAACAATAGCCCGCGAGGGTATTAAAATGAATGTCATTCCCGGCAATTACAGCATCGCCAAAACTACCATTAAGAATAGAAAGATAGCCATCATCGGGCAGTGTAAACAAAGTTCCGTTAAGGTCAACTGCTGTTCCATTAAACGTAAGATCAGTAGTAGCGGTAAGATTACCCGCTGCCACAGCTTTAACAAAATTCACCCCTTCGAAATATTTGGAAAATGCGATTGTTCGGTTATTCGTACCCGTAAGTGTGGTAGTGGTATTCTGCCAAATACCACTATTGGCAATATCTCCCGAAATGGCAATTGTAAAACCATAATTGCTGTTTTTGATCGATCCACTATTGGTAAAATTGCCATCTACTGTAAGGGTATAATAATTATTACCATAATTTTGCAATGTACCGTTATTTGTAACATTGTTTTTAAAGATGTTTCCACTATTTAGAAAGAGGTTTCCATTAAGCTGAGACTGTGGAGCGTCGATGGTAACACTACTAAAATAACTTCCATTGGAGATTATCAGGAGCGCAGGAGCAGTGGATTTGTACAAAACTCCCCGGTAAAAATATCCGTTTGTCATGGATAGTGACGCTCCCGTAATAAACTCAAGCGTATCATTATTAAAATCTATTTTCGTTCCATT